>CAZZFZ010000072.1:0-13750 GCA_964653835.1 uncultured Anaerolineales bacterium | reverse complement strand
GGAAATGAAACTTCCACACACTCGCTGATCTATGATAAACTTTTCCCAGCAAGGATTGAAATAGCGAACGGGCTCAAAGGATGACCAAATCACGCACGCAGTTAATGACCGAACGTCTGCGCCAGATGCAGGTCGCCTCCCCAGAAATCGAGGCATCCGCAGTCGTCTCGGTAGACGGCTTGATTATGGCCTCCGCGCTCCCTGCTGAGGTGGAGGAGGATCGAGTCTCCGCCATGTCGGCGGCGATGCTCAGCCTGGGAGAACGCATTGCCAACGAGTTGAGCCGCGGCGTGTTGGAGCAGGTTTACATTCGCGGGGATCATGGCTACGTGATGATCGCCGCAGTTGGCGAAGAGGCCGTTCTGACCGCCCTGGCGCGCGAGAGCGCTAAGCTCGGCCTGGTGTTTCTGGAAATGCGACGCGCCGCAGAAGACTTAGCCCGCATTGTGGGATAGAACACAGGTGCGGGAATGCAAAGAAATCCGATAATCACACGGGGAGGGCGACCGAAAGGCAACCCTCCCCGCCTCTTTTGTTGGAGGTGATGCGTGGAAACCAAATATATCTTCCTGACCGGTGGCGTGGTCAGCTCCGTCGGGAAAGGCGTGACCGCCGCGGCAATCGGCCGCCTGCTCAAAGAGCGTGGCTACGCGGTATCCATCCAAAAGCTCGACCCCTACATCAACGTCGATCCCGGCACGATGAGCCCTTACCAGCATGGCGAGGTATATGTGCTCGATGACGGCGCCGAGACCGATCTCGACCTTGGTCATTACGAGCGCTTTGTGGATATCAGCCTGAACCGGGTGTGCAACGTGACCACCGGCCAGGTCTACGCCGAGGTGATCTCAAAAGAACGCCGCGGCGACTACCTCGGAGGCACCATCCAGGTGATTCCCCACATCACCAACGAAATCAAACACCGCATCCATCAAGCGGCGCGCACCAATGACGCGGAAATCCTGCTGGTGGAGGTCGGCGGCACGGTGGGCGACATCGAGGGGCTCCCCTTCCTCGAGGCGCTGCGTCAGTTGCGCGGCGAGGTGGGAGCTGGGAACTCGCTTTACATCCACGTCACCTGGCTGCCGCGCATCGGCGCCACTGGCGAACTGAAGACCAAACCCACCCAACATTCGGTGCGCGAACTGCGCTCCATCGGCATCAGCCCTGATGTAATCATCGCCCGCTCCGATCACCCCATCGAGGACGAGCTACGGGAGAAGATCGCCCTGTTTTGCGATGTGGAGCCGCGCGCTGTCGTTCCCATGGTCACCGCGGATTTCCTTTACGAGATCCCTCTGCTGCTGGAAAACGCCGGCGTGGGGGATTATCTGCTGGAGCACCTGAACCTTAAGCGCAGGCGGAAGCCCGACTGGCGAGCATGGAAAGACATGGTCGCTGAGATCCGCCGCCCGCGACCCAAAGTGCACATAGCGCTGGTGGGCAAATACGTTGAACTCCACGATGCCTACATGAGCGTGCGCGAGGCGTTGCGCCACGCCGCCATCGTTGTGGGCGTCGAAGAAGAAGTGCAATGGATCCACTCCGCCGATCTGGAGAAGGGCCGCGGGTTGGATTTACTCAAGGACGCCGACGGCATCCTCGTCCCCGGCGGGTTTGGCGAGCGCGGCATCGAGGGAAAAATCCTGGCAGCGCGCTACGCCCGCGAGAACCGCATTCCTTACTTTGGCCTGTGCCTGGGGATGCAACTGATGGTGATTGAGTTCACCCGCGCCGTTCTGGGCGATGAAGAAGTGAACTCCACCGAATTTGACCCCTCCACCCCGCACCCGGTGATTGACCTGATGCCCGACCAGCGCCAGTTGACCGATATGGGCGGGACGATGCGCTTAGGGCTCTACCCCTGCCGTCTGCAACCTGGCTCAATCGCCGCGCAGGCCTACAACGCAGAGGAAGTACAGGAACGCCACCGCCACCGCTTTGAGTTTAAGAACGCTTATCGGGAAGTGCTGGAAGATGCCGGAATGCGCTTTTCGGGACTTTCACCCGATGGCCGACTGGTAGAGATCGCCGAGCTGGTCGATCACCCCTTCATGCTGGGAACACAGTTCCACCCCGAATTTCTCTCCCGCCCCACGCGCCCTCATCCCTTGTTTGTGGCTTTTCTGCGGGCGGTGCAGGCGCGCAGCGAGGGTTAATCCACAAAACCTGGCGGTATTTCGGCATACACACCGCGCAGATCCTCCGGCAGCATGGCGGCGATGCGGTACATCACGCGGTCGGTCAGCGCCAACGGGCCTTCGTCCGGCTGAGGGTAAATCGGCTCTCCGATCTTGACCATCACCAGGGTGCGACGAGGAAATTCCTTAAAGACGCGATGACTGCCGTTGACCGCCATCGGCACAATCGGGCAGTTGAACTTGATGGCAAAGCGCGCCGCTCCGGTCTTGGCAGGTTGCAATCCACGCCCTTTGCTGCGCGTCCCCTCCGGGAAAAGCCCCAACACCTGACCGTTGGCGAGCACCTTTTCCGCCTGCCGCTTAGCCCAGTCATCATTTTGACCGCGGTGCACGGGGAACGCACCCGCCTTGCGCAGAAAGTAATCCATCACCGGGTTGCGGTGCAACTCCGCCTTGGCCATGAAGAAGATCGGCCGACGAATGCTCAACTGCATGGGGAAAACATCGTAATTGGTCACATGGTTACACGCCAGGATAACAGCCCCGTCTTCAGGAATGTTTTCGCTCCCCACGGCCTGGATGCGCATCACACAGCGCGAAAAAAGCGTCAACACCGCCACCAGGGCGCGGCGAGTGAACGTCTCGTGCACATAATAGCGCTTCTGATCGCGCGGGTCGGGTTGGATGGCCGTCTCTGTCATGTTTTCATCCTGTGAATCCAGTCACCGAATTGGGCGAAGTGGATTATACTTGACTGCGCCGATTTTTACACCCAAACCCCAAAAATAAGCGAGGTCACCATGGTTTCAACAACGATCCTATCCGTTCACGGGCGCGAGATCCTCGATTCGCGCGGCAACCCCACAGTGGAAGTCGAAGTGCAGTTGCTGGATGGAAGCTGGGGACGCGCTGCGGTTCCCTCTGGCGCCTCCACCGGCGTGCATGAGGCGCTTGAGTTGCGCGACGGCGACAAGGGCCGCTACCTTGGCAAAGGCGTGCGCAAAGCGGTTGAAAACGTCAACGGGCTAATCGCCGACGAACTCAGCGGCTGGGATGCCAGCGAGCAGAAAGCGATTGACAACCTGCTGTTGGAGCTGGATGGCACGCCCAACAAATCCAAACTGGGGGCGAACGCCATCCTCGGCGTCAGCCTGGCCGTCGCCAAAGCTGCAGCCAACGCCTCGGGGCTGCCCCTCTATCGCTATCTCGGCGGGGCCTACGCCCATGTACTGCCGGTACCGATGATGAACATCCTCAACGGCGGGGCGCACACCGGCTGGCAATCCACCGACGCGCAGGAGTTCATGATTATGCCCTTCGGCGCGCCCACCTTCGCCGAGGGATTGCGCTGGGGTGCGGAGATTTACCACGCCCTGAAGAGCGTACTCAAATCCCGCGGGTACAAAACCCTGGTCGGCGACGAGGGGGGGTACGCCCCGGCGCTCAAAGCCAACGCCGAAGCCGTGGAAGTCATCCTCGAAGCCGTTGAGCAGGCAGGCTTCAAAGCCGGTTTCGGCGCGGACGTGGCCATCGCCCTCGACCCAGCGGCCTCGGAGTTCTATGACAGCGAAAGCAGCACGTATAACCTGCGCACCGAAGGCAAGCAGTTGAGCAGTGAGGAAATGGTCGCTTTTTGGAAGAACTGGGTGGAGCAATATCCCATCGTCTCTATCGAGGACGGCCTGGCGCAGGACGACTGGGAGGGCTGGAAGCTGCTGGTCAACGAATTGGGCGAGCGCGTGCAACTGGTCGGCGACGACCTGCTGGTAACCAACCCTGAGCGCATCCGCCGCGCCATCGCCGAGCAAGCCGCTAACTCCGTGCTTATCAAACTCAACCAGATCGGTTCGCTCACCGAAACACTCGAAGCCGTGCAATTATGCCAGCGCAACGGCTGGACCGCGGTGGTCTCTCACCGCTCCGGCGAAACTGAAGACACCACCATCGCCGACTTGGTGGTGGCGCTCAACGCCGGGCAGATCAAAACCGGCGCGCCAGCACGCTCAGACCGGGTGGCGAAATACAACCAGTTGTTACGCATCGAGGAAGAACTGGGGGATGACGGTCACTATGCGGGCTGGGAGGCGCTGCGCATCCACCGCTAATAAAAAGCCTCCCGCAGGCAGCTTTGCCTGCGGGAGGCTTTTTGGTCGAGTCCACGGTTGCTTATACCTATCCCTCATCCGCTGCGCCTTCTTCAGCCTCGTCATCCGCGACTTCCACGGCAGCCAATGGGGCCAGCGCCTCATCCAGGGTCAAATCGTCGCGGCGCATACCCGGCGTAGGGGTTCCACAATAGGGACACAAATTCCAGGGCATCTCCATCAGCCTGCCGCAACTGTGGCAGGTCTTTTTCAGTTTGGTGTGACAGTTGGGGCAAACCTTCCAGTCCTCTTTGGTGCGCCGTCCACAGCCGGGGCAAATTGGCGTATCCTCAATCGAACGCAGCAGGGCTTCTTCTTCCAATGTGTGTTGATATTCATCGTCCAAAGTGCGCGGTGGGCGCAGGATGAGATAAACCGCAATGCCCGGAAGGAAGAGCACGGCCACCACCAACACGGCCAGGATGCGCCCGAGGGGATCGCGCGCCCGCGCGCGGATATCGCGATACGTCCACACAATCAGGCTGAGCCACAGGGCGGCGATAAACGCCCCGCCCCAGGCCGTCAGGAAAAGCATAAAGTTGCTGAGGGATGAAGGATCAAAGGTCATAGGTCTCTCCGGTGGTGTCTGGCCTATTATAGCCGATTTTCAAGGTTCTTTCTGAACGTCCACCAACAATGACGGTTTTCCCTTCCGGAAGCAGGTAACGCGATTCCCTCTCTTCCGACGTCAAGGCCAACACCCATGCCCGATCATCCGTCATCCCTGCATCTCCTTCTGACACCTTCGCGCGGAAGCATTTCCTCCGACTTTCTCTGCCCATCTCTTAAACGATCAACGCCAGGAACGCCTCAACCACCTGGGGATCGAGGGTTTTTCCCGCCTCCTGACGGAGATACTCTAGCGCCCGCGCCTTGGTCCACGCCTTTCGGTAGGGGCGCTCGTTGATTAAAGCATCGTAGACATCCACCACAGCGAAGATGCGAGCCGCCAGGGGGATCTGTTCGCCTTTCAGGCCGCGCGGATAGCCACTGCCATCCCAGCGTTCGTGATGCGCGTACGGGATATCCAGCGCTGGACGCAGGAACTCAACCGATTTCAACATCTCGTAGGCATGCACGGGGTGCTGACGCATGATCTTCCACTCTTCATCAGTCAAGGCACCAGGTTTGTGAAGAATCGCGTCCGGCACCCCCACCTTACCAATATCATGCAGCAGCGCCCCGCGGCGAATGTGCACCAACTGTTCCCCCTCCACGCCAAGACGCCGCGCCAGTTCCAATGTCAATTCAACGACTCGCTTGCTGTGTCCTTGAGTCTCGCGATCGCGCAGCTCAAGGGCGCGCGCCCAACCCTCCAGCGTGCTATCGTAAGCGCGTTCCAGGTCAATATTGGCGCGCTGCAAGTCCTGGAAGAGACGGGCGCTTTCGATCGCCAATGCGGCCTGATCGGCAGCCGCGTTGATGAACGTCTCGCTTTCCTCATCCAGCTGTAATGGTTGACGAAAATACAACTCCAGCACACCATTGACCTCCCCCTTCGCGATCAACGGAAACCCCATATAGGCCTCAAAGTTCATAGGGAACAGCACGTCTGCCTGATCAGGGAAAAACGCATCAGCTTGCGCACGTTCAGAAACGATCAGTCGACGACGCTGCGCCACGATCTCCTTCAGCAAAAACTGGTCCCGGGGATCGGCCAGCAAATCTACCTGTGGCGGCAGGCCGCGGCGAGCCTGGATGACCAGTTGATTCAGGTCAGGATCGAGCACCAAAACGTCGGCAGCAGCAATGCCGAGCTGCTGTTCAAGCTGATCCAGCAGGGTGATCAACGGTAAATCGGCCTCCAGGCTGGAAGCGATGGCGTGATCCACACGCCTCAGGGCGACGAGATGACGCAAACGCTGCTTGGTTTGCTCGTGCAGGCGCGAGCGATGGATGGCACTCCCCGCGATCTCTGCCAGGATGCGCAACATGCGGACCTCGTCCTCGTCAATAAGGCGTGGGTGGGGTACGGCAACCTCGATCACCCCCATGCGTTCATCCACCGAGAGAATGGGCACAGCCGCGCCGGCCCACCCCGGCGGGATCAACGAACGGGATGCCGCGTGCACGCTGCCTTCTTTTTGCAAATCAGGCGCGGTGACAACTTCCCCCATCAAGAAAGCCCGCTCGGCCATTCCCCTCCCGCGTGGAATGCGTTTCGGGAGATGGCGGAACCACCCCGCCTCCGCAACAGAGACCATTTCGCCGCTAAGTGAATCGCGTAACAAAATACTTCCCGCTGTCGTATTGAGCGTGGTCAGGATTTCTTCTAGCAATATCGGAATCATATCATCCACCGTCGTCGCCTCGCGCAGCGCCACCGAGACGCGGTTGACGGCTTCCAGCTCCGCCAGGCGGCGGCGGGTTTCTTCATAAAGGCGGCTGCTTTCAATCGCCAGAGCGGCCTGCTGGGCAAACGAAGCCAGCAGGCGGAGGTCATCCTGCGTGAAGGCCCGCGCCCGACTGGCGTTATCCAGCGACATCACACCGAGCATCTGGTCTTTAGCGACAAGCGGAACCACAATCGCGCTGATCACAGAACGCGCCTCTTTGATATCCGTCGTCAGGCTGGCCTGAAGGAGTTCAGGATCGGCGCGCACATCTTCCACTAACAGGCCATTTCCCTCGCGCAACGCCCGTCCTGTGAACCCCCAGCTGATAGGATAGCGAGTCCCCACCAGATCAGGGTCTTGATACCCCCAGGCGGCGCGAAACTCCATTTCATCCTCGCCTGACCGCAAGGCCAGCGTGCCTTTCTCCGCCGCCGGGATGGCGCGGATCGCAGCTTCCAGAATCCGTTCTAGTAAGGGTTCCAGGTTGAGGGTACCGCCCAACATCCGAAGCGCCTCAACTAGAGCCTCCATCTCACGGGCGCGGCGAGCAGTCAGTTCAAGCAAATTGGCCTGCTCAATCGCCACAGCCGCCTGAGTGGCCAGCAATTCCAGCAGATAAAGCTCATGCTCATCAAACGCATGCGGCTCTTCAAAGGCCACGTTAAGCACACCGATCACGCGCTCGCCGCTGATCAAGGGGAAGCCGGCGATCCCGCCAGCAAAGTCCGGGTACCCTTCATATAAGGGATGTCCCCGAACATCCGGGATGACCACGCGCTTCCCGGTGCGCGCCACGCGAACCGTCAGGCCATCGGAACGCGGTTCAGTGTGAGGGTCTTGCAGCGGGCCGTCGCGGCCTTCCGCAGCGCCAAAGCGCAGTTGCTCGCCATCATAGAGGAAGATGTGCGCATCGTCAGCGTCGTCCAGGGCGCGGGCCGCCTGGGCAATCCGTTGCAGCACATCATGCAAATCCGTCGCTGCAGTGATCTCCAGACTTACCTGGCGCAGGGTTTCCAGCTCATTGACGTGCCGGCTGGCTTCGCGCAGTAAGCGGATGTTCTCCAGCTTGGCCGCCACCCGATCGGCCAGCAGGCGAAAAGCAGCGACCTCTTCATCGGAGGGCAGCCGAGGCTGGATATCCCCCAGTACCAACGCTCCCTTGAACGCACCATCCAGCATCAACGGGTAAATCCACAAGGATTTCAGGTCCTGCCGCCACAAAACCGCTGCCAGATCCGGCGCCTGCCCCCACACATCTGAGAAGAGGAGAGGCTCGCCGCGCTCCAAGAGAGGGCGTAACAACGGCATATCCAAGGAGTAACGGCGGCCCAGCACCTCATCAGTCAGACCACGCTGGGCAATCAACACGACCTCGTTAGCCTGCGAATCGTGTTTCAGCAAGGCACTGGTGGTACACCCAACCAGGGCTAACACGCGCTCAACCAACGTGTCAGCCACCCGCCTGGAAGATTGCAAAATATCAAGTTCAGCCGTCAGGTTGAGGATCGCTTCCAGGCGAGCAGCGCGGCGTTGCTCAGCGGTCAGCAGGCGCAGGTTCTGCAAGGCCGTCGCCACCGTGCCAGCCAGTGTGAGGAGAAAGCGCTCGTCGTGCTCGTCAAAAGCATCCGGCTGCGTGCTTTCCACATTGAGCACGCCTAATTTCTCTTTTCCCACCTGGATGGGCACACACAACTCCGAACGGATCCCGGGAGTCGTCTCGATAAACTCCTCCACCGTTCTGACATCACCGCTGCGGAACGGCTTGCCAATGGCCAACACCGTCCCGGTCACGCCCACCCCCAGCGGCATACGGTAATCCGGATCGAGAAATTCAGGCGGTAAATTTCTGTAAGAGGGGTGAACGCGCAGACTTCCGGCGGCTTCGTCCACCAGCAACACGCCACAATGCTCGGTATAGAACGCATCCGCCAGTAAATCGGTGATCTGCCCCAAAAAGTCGTCTACATCCACCGCCTGCACTCCCAACTGCGCCGCGGTATTGAGGGTTTTCAGCTCGCGCAGCTGACGCTCCAGGCGTCGTTCAGCCTCCTGCAAAGCCGCCATCTGCTCATTAAGCGAGGTCAGCAACCCCAGGTTCTCCAGAGCGATGGCGGTGTACCCGGCCAGGATCTCCAACGGCTGAACGTCCTCCGGTTGATAAGCGTTGGGAGCATAGCTTTGCGCCGAGATCACACCGACAATTTCACCGCCGCGCCGCATCGGCACCGCGATCACCGAACGAACTGCTTCGGGCGAGCCAAACCGCTGCACCTGGTAAGGGTCGGCCTCGTAAGCGTAATTTGCTTCTAGAATGGCCTCGCCGCGGCGGAGCACCTCGCCGCTCCAACCCTCTCCCAACGGGAAGCGGATATTCGGCGCCCGTCCATCTTTATCCACCAGATAAACACTAAAAATTTCCCCCGCTTCGCGATCCACGAGGGTGATAACAAAAACTTCGGCAGGGATGAGTTGAGCAACAACTTCATGCACCGTTTGATAGACCTGTTCAGGATCATGAGCAAGCTGGACAATAGCCTGCGCAGCCTGGCTGAGTTTTTCCAGGCGAGAAGCCAGCCGCTGAGTACGCTGGAAGAGGCGCGCATTGGTCAGCGCGGTGCTGGCCTGGTTGGCCAAAGTTTGCAACAGATCGAGATCAACCGCTGAATACGCACCCGGCGTATAGCTCTGCACATTGAGCACGCCCCAGACTTTATCCCCGCTCATCAGGGGGACATACAACGCCGAAGCAGTCTCGCGCTCATCGCCCACATGCACAACCCGCCCTTCAGATTGCAACTTCGCCCGCGCCGCCCGCAAATCGACAATGCGCGCCTGGCGCGTGCGGATGGTCTCGCTGACCGGTCCTTCGCCCAGCGGAAAGGAGGGGAAGGTTTCCGGCGGCACAGGCTCGCCATCCATAATGGCGAACTCGCACCGAATCATGGCATCGGTCTCATCAAAGCGGGCGATTTTGAAGTGAGGCGAATCCAGCAATTTAACACCGATCTCACGGTGCATGATCCAGAAGATCTCCTCCGGTTGCAATGCTGCTGTGAGATGGCTTCCAACCTGGTAAACGGCCAGCAACATGCGGTGGCGTCGCTCCAGTTCCGCTACCAGTTGATTGCGCTCACGTTCCAGCCGGGCACGGCGCAACAACACACTCAACTGACTCATCAATGCCGTCAGGCGTTCGATCTCGCCACCGCCGAGGTTTCGTCGGCTGGTCAGAACAACCAGACCAAACGTCTCTCTCGCATAGCGCAGCGGGAAGGAAATCAGTTCCTGGACAGCAAGCAGTTTTTCCACCCGCGATATGAAACGGCGTACCACTTTGCGGCTGACGCCAGGGATCTGCACGAGGCGGGCGTATTCATCCAATACCCGGCCGAATTCATCGGCTCCTAGCTGGGTATAAGGCTGTTCATTTTCCAGCCATCGCCGATGCAGTTCAGCCTGCTCCACCGGTAGACGAATCGGCGGGTTTGGCCCCCGGACAATCTTCTTAATCACTTCGAGCAGCCTTCTGCTGCTAAAGAAATGCATCAACTCCAGGTGCGTTTGCTCATCATCCAACAGGTACGCCCCACCGCTGAGCAAATCGTACTCGGAAGTCACACGTTCTCCAAACAACCGGAGCAACTTCTCCAACGGCTCCCCGCGATTGTAAGCCTGGTTTAGATCGCTGATGATACTCAGATCCACAGTTCGCTCGGCCAGGCGCTGCTGATCGCGAGCTCGCAGAAGCAGGCTGGTGAGATGGCCCGCCAGGCGCTCCAATCGCCCCATCTGATGCGAGGGAAAGAGATGAGCGACGCCAAACGCCAACGCGCCTAGGCGTTCTTTCCCAGTCATCAAAGGAAGGAAGACGACCTGGGCAAGCTCCAGATGCGGCATGTAAAGCCCCAGCAATTCCCCAAGGACAGTTTTCGTACTATCCGGCAGAGTGCTCTGCTCAGTGATCTCCTGTACCAGTGCCGCGATCTCCTCACCATCGAAGACTGTAGGCTCATCCGAGAGCAGTGCGCGGCGATGCCGCGGCGTCTCTGTCAGTCTGAGTCGCAACTCAGCCAAATCATCCAGACCAAACTTACTGCTCAGTTCGCGCCCGCGTGGATGCTGTGCTGCATGATGGATGATGGCATGCTCCTCCGTCTCATCCAACAGGTAAAAGGTCACCACCTCCAGGTGGAAGATCTCGCGCAGTTCCTTGCGCGCCAGGCCAAGCAATTCCCCCAGTTCGTTTCCGCGATTGAAGGCAGCGTTGAGCGTGGTGAGCAGTTCCAGGTCGGCAGTGCGCTGGCGCAGCGCGCGTTCAGCCAGCACCCGTTCGGTGACGTCGCGCGCCACAGCGCGCACAATCGGCTGCGGCACCCCCACAACGCGCAAGTTATTACGGTATTCCCAATAACGCGTCTCCCCATATCGGTTGACGATCTTTATCACGCCCTCGGCCTCTCCGTCGCGGGCGATGGTTTTCAAGTAATCGTCAAATCCGTCAACCACGTCCGGCGAGAGCAATTTCCTCAAACTCTTACCCACCAGATCTTCCCGGCGTAAGCCGGTGAGCACGCAAGCAGTGTCATTGATGGAGAGGATCACACCATCCAGATCATGGGTACAAATGACATCGCGGCTGTGCTCAACCAGGTCGCGGTAGCGCGCCTCGCTCTCTGCCAGCTCAGCGGTGCGCTCGGCTACCAGCGCTTCCATATTCTGATAACGCTGAATATTCCGCACCACTGGGGCGAAATAGGAGAGTGCCAACTCGAGGAGTTTCCGCTCCAGATCCTGAATATCCTTTGGAGCCCGGCTAACCACGCAGAGCAGACCAAGGACGCGCTCCTCCAACAGAATCGGCAATGCCAGCCGAGAGGCAACCTCCTCGGCAGGGATCTTCGCCCCCTGGGAGGCCAGCCAACACCAGGGATCCACACCCAGGGGCATGCGCGCTCCTGTGGGAGCGGCGACACCGCGCGCCTGCATCAGCCGGAGATCACGTTGCACTTCGTCCGCCAGGAAAAGCGCTGCCATCTCCGGATCGCAAAGCTCCTCCAGCCATCCAAAGAACACAGCGCTCTCCTGGTCGAGATCAAGCGTCCGGCCCAGGTTGAGCGTCAGACGGGAAAGCTCATGGATGCGATCTTCCGGCTGAGGTGTTTTCATAGATGAATCAACGCGGTGTTGGTGCGGTTATTCCTCCGGCAAGCGCGCTGTAGGGAACATAATGGAATAAGCACTGCGCAGCGGCGCGCCGATGCGTGGCCCCTCCGCTTCAGAGATCAGGTACTCGCGCACCTGCTTGCTGTGCTCGCTCCCGCGAGCGCTAAGCACAGTGAAAGCGCGGCGGATTTCCCCGTCAAGCTCAGTATAGCGAAGCATAATAATGGTATCCGCAATGTGGCTGACGCCGCGACCGGTGAGGGTCAACTCATTGGCAAACAACTGCCCCATTTCAGCGGTCAACATGGCGGTGATATCCCGATTCTTCATCCACTGCACCAGCGCGTAAATAAAATTGAAATAACGTTCCGGTTCCTCTCGCAATCCTGCTTCAAGATCTCCCACGCTGTCGATAACCACGCGCCGCGCCTGCATTCGCTCCAACAATTCCACCACGTGGAAGGCATGTTCATCCACGTTCAACTCCACCGGCGAGCGATAGAACATCGCCAATTGCCCACTGGCTTCCAGGTCGGAGAGATCAAAACCAAAATTGGCGGCAATGCGCGCCAGCTGGCTGGGATCCTCCTGAAAGGAGATATACACTCCTGCTTCGCCCTGACGCACGCCATTGAGCAGAAAATGCAATGCCGTAACGGTCTTCCCCACTCCGGGGTCACCAGCCACCAGAGTGGTCGTTCCACTCAGCAACCCGCCGGGCAAGAGCTGGTCATCCAGGCCAGGAATTCCGGTGGCCACGCGCTGCTGACTGGCCTGATACGTACGATGGATATCCGGTGCAGCAAAGCGCGGATAGAGTGTGATCCCCTGATCGGAGATGGTGAAACTGTGCTCGCCAGAGCGGAAGGAGCTGCCGCGCAACTTGTACACTCGCAGTGTACGCTGATCGCCAGCAGCGTTGTGGCGCGCGTGCAAGCCGATGATTCCATCTACAATGGTTGCCTCCAGCAAATTGGAGAGGCGATCTGGATTATATTCGCCCACCAACAAGGTGGTGCAAGGCAAAGTAGCCAGCACCGCCCCCAGGCGGAAGAGATCGCGGCGGGCAGCCTGCTCATCTGTGCTCAGATCATGCAAAGCGCGATAACTATCGATCACCAAAAACGCGGGTTTCAATTTGAGCAGGAGTTCCTCCAACCGGGTCAACGCGGCCGCGCCGTTGCCGGACAGCAGCTGTGGACCCAGGTCTTCATAAATCACCGCCGAGCCAACTTTGTTCACATCAAAGAAAGCAAATCCTTGCAGGTATTGCAGCAATCGCGCCTGTGGTTCGGATGCCGTGGAAACGAACAAAGCCTTGTGCGCTTCGCTGGCGTTGGCATACATGATTTGATTGGCGAGGACTGTTTTCCCCGTGCCCGGGGCGCCACTGAGCAACACCGTGCTGTGGGCGGGCAAACCGCCTTGTAAAATTTCATCGAGGTTGGGAACGTGGGTAGGCAGACGCTTCATGATTCTTCTCCGGAGAGACTATGTAGCGAGGCCAGGGTATTGAGCAACAAATCGGTTTCCACCGGTTTGAGCAAAAACGCCTCCGCTCCGGCTTGACGAGCACGGGCTTCGGCGTTCAAATAAGTGAAGAATAAGACAGGAATGTGAGCTGTCTCTGGGTCTTCCTTAAGATAGCGGCAGGTCTGAATGCCATCCTTGCCAGGGAGCAAGATCTCAAGGATGACCACCTGGGGGTGGTGTTCTTTAACCAGTTGAATTAATGAATCGCCATCATCGGCAAAGAGGACCTTGTAATGAGGTCGGAGGACTTCATCCAGCGTACGCCGCATGAAGGGGTCACGTTCGCCAATAGCCACCAGGGGAAGCGTCATGTTTTTTTCCTTGGTGCAAGTTTCGACGCATCAAAAAGAGCGCTGTCGCGCTTCAGTTGCTCGCAGCCGAAGGACGGGCAAACACTCCAATTATACTCGATTGAGCGCAAAGAAGCGCCCAC
>CAZZFZ010000071.1:4863-13866 GCA_964653835.1 uncultured Anaerolineales bacterium | reverse complement strand
GTGCAGCGTCTCTATGGCGGCCCGGCCTGCGTGGTGGACTTCGGCACCGGCACCACCTTCGATGCCATCTCCGCCGAAGGCGACTACCTCGGCGGGGCCATCGCCCCTGGCATCGGCATTGCCGCCGAGGCGCTCTTCAGCCGCGCCGCCAAACTGCCGCGCGTGGATCTGGATCGCCCACCTTCCGTCATCGGGCGCAACACCACTCACGCCCTGCAATCCGGCCTGCTCTTCGGCTACGTCGGCCTGGTGGAGGGCATGGTGGCCCGCTTCCGCGCCGAACTCGGCCCGCAGATGAAGGTCATCGCCACCGGCGGCCTGGCGGAGATCATCGCCCGCGAAACCGACGTGCTGGAGATCATCGCTCCCTGGCTGACCCTCGACGGCCTGCGCATCATTTGGGAGATGAACAGGTGATTGGGTAACAAGGTGACTGGGCGAGTGAGTATCCCCAATTACCTTGTTACCCAATCACCCAATCTCCCAATCACCTGATTACCTTGTCACCCGATTCCGACTACTTCCTCGAACTCCAGACCCAAACCGGCTGGGGGAAAATACTCGCTCGTTTCGCGGACTGGATTCATCCCCCGGCGGGATGCCTGGCCCTCGACGTGGGTTGCGGCCCGGGGTTGCTACCCGCCCTCCTGGCCCGCAGCGGGTGCCGTGCCCTGGGGGTGGATCTGTCTCCAGAGATGTTCCGGCCAGCGCCGCTGCACCCGGCGGTCGCCGTGGCCGATGTGGAGGCACTGCCTTTCCCCGCCGCTCGCTTTGACCTGCTGACTGCCAGTAACCTGCTCTTCCTGCTCCCCGATCCGGAGCGCGCCCTGGGGGAGATGGCGCGCCTGCTGCGCCCTGGGGGGCAGGTCGCCCTGCTCAACCCTTCAGAGAACCTCTCCGAGGCCGCGGCGCGCCGGTACGCTGACCAGCGCAAATTGAAGGGCCTGGCCCGGGAAACGCTGATCAACTGGGGGCGGCGCGCCGACGCGCATCACCGCTGGGATGGGGATCAACTGCGAGACCTGTTCACCGCAGCGGGCCTGCAACTGGTCGAAACCGTCACCACCATGGGGCCGGGCTTTGCCCGTCTTGCCCGTGCCTGTCTGTGATCCCTGCTCATTGAAGTCTAATTTGACAAACTTTATCTGTTTCGGTTACACTGCCACGCGTATCCCGAAAAGAGAGGTTTGTCATGAAGCGAATAGCATTTGCAAGCGTATTGTGGGCTTTGGCCCTGACGGCCTGCCAACCCGCCGCGGTGGAAACCCCCTCGTCGGAGGTGAGCCGGGCGGTGGAGGGCGAGGCGGCTGCCGCGGAATCTGTGGAAGCTCCGGCGGAGGCAACCGATGGCGCGGTGACCTATACCCTGGCGACGGGGGAGACCACGTTGTCGTACCGGGTTGGGGAAGTTTTCATCAGCCAGAATAACCGTTTTAACGAGGCGGTTGGCGTCACCGGCTCGGTTTCTGGTGAAATCGCGCTGGACCCGGCGCAGCCGCAAAACGCCGTCATCACCACGATCACGGCGGAGGTCTTTGAATTCCAGTCGGATAGCAGCAAGCGCGATAATGTGATTCGTGACCGCTTTCTTGAATCAAGTCGTTACCCCACCGTGACGTTTGTGCCCACGGAAATCATTGGTCTGCCAGAGAGTTACACCCCCGGTGAGACGATCGAATTCCAGGTGCGCGGCGATGTCACCATCCGTGAAACCACTCTGCCGCTGACCTTTGACGTGACCGCCCGCCTGGAGGACGGCGCGCTCAAGGGGCAGGCCACCACCACGTTCCTGATGAGCGACTTTGGCTTCGGGCCGATCAGCATTGCGGGGATCCTCAAAACCGAAGACGAAGTGCTGGTGACACTGGACTTCGTCGCCTATCCCTGAAGCCCCCTCGGCTTTTTCTCGAATTTGTGTTGTGCCCTCCCGCAGGTTCTTCGGATCTGCGGGAGGTATACTTGGGGGGTTGAAAGCGTATACCTCGCTGTGTTGAAAATATAAGGAGGGCGTGGTGGTGACTGCTTTTTTCTTTTCCAAGCTGTTGCCCTTGCTGGTGTACCCCCTGGGGCTGGTGTGGATTCTCTTGCTGGTGGCGCTTGGCTTGCAAAAGAAACCGGCCTGGCAGCGCGCCGCGCTCTGGCTGGCCTTCGCGCTGATCTGGCTGGGCGGCAACGGCTGGATTTCCGCCGCGTTGACGCGTACACTGGAGTGGCAGTATCTACCGCCGGAGACGCTCCCCAGCGCGCCGGTGATTGTGGTGCTCAGCGGAGTCACGCAGCCCGCGCAATACCCGCGCAGCACCGTGGAGATCAGCGGCGGAGGCGACCGGGTGATCTACGCCGCGCATCTGTATCGCCAGGGCGTCGCGCCGCGTTTGCTGGTCTCCGGCGGGAATGTGCCACTGGTGGGGACCGGCTCCACCGACGCCGAGGACATGGCGACGCTGCTGGAGATGTTGGGGGTGCCGCGGGAGGCCATCTGGCTGGAGACGCGCTCGCGCAACACGGCGGAGAACGCCCGTTATAGCTGGGAGTTCCTCTCGGCAAAGGGAATCCGTCGGATTGTGCTGGTCACATCGGCGCAGCACATGCCGCGGGCGGTGCGTCTGTTTGAGCGTCAGGGCTTCGAGGTCATCCCCGCTCCCACGGATTACAGCGTCACTCGGGTATCCTGGGATCAACTGTGGGCTGCGGATTGGGGGGCGCAGTTCCTGCGCCTTTTCCCTACCGCGGGCAACCTCAGCCGCACTACCAGCGCGTTGAAGGAGTTTTTCGGGATGGCCGTCTCAGATTGGCTGGCATTTTTGAAGTGAAATTTAGTGAACCACAGGGATACTGTGGAAACAAGGCTCAACTGTTGGCGTTTTCTTTGTGAACCGTGGTGCTCTTTGTGATGAAGGGAGAAGTTATGGAAGAGTTGTTGCTGCACATCTGCCCGCGGGCGGATTGGGAATCCGCACAGGCGGCGGGCGAGTACCGTGCTGCCTCGCTGGAGAGCGAGGGGTTCATCCACTGCTCGCGGGAAGATCAGGTTTTAAAGACAGCAAACCGCTTTTACGCCGCCGTCTCCGATCTGGTGTTGTTGTGGATTGACCCGGCGCGCCTGGATGCAGAGGTTCGGTGGGAGCCTGCCGATGGGGATGCGTTTCCCCATGTCTACGGGCCGATCGCGCTGGACGCGGTGGTCAGCGTGCGGTCTCTGCGTCCGGATTCGGATGGAGTGTTTCGTCGCTTACCAGAAAGATAATCACCTCCCCCGGCCCGTGCACGCCAATGGTGAGGGTCATTTCGATATCGGCGGTGCGCGAGGGACCAGAGATCAACACCGCGGCCGGGCATTCCGTCACCGCGGGCAGGCGTAAGGCGCTTTCCAGGTCGGGGAGGATGTCTGTTGCCCGCAACACGGCGATGTGCGTCTGCGGCAGCAGGGAGGCGCTCAGCGGGCGGGCTGAATCGCCGGGGAGCACCAGCGTGCCGGTTTCGGCGATCGCGGCCAGCGCGCCGGTCACGCCGACGGGGATATCCGGGGCGGGTTCAGCCATCCAGGTGATGCCGTTTTCTCGCAGAAAGGCGACATCCAGCGCGGGGATTTCCTCCCAGGCGTGGACGCGCTTCACGCCGCGCGCACGGAGCAGTTTCAGAATTTCGCTTGTCAATGTTTCGGGCGTGCAGGGGATGAGAACGCCGCCCAGTTCCGTGATGGCTTTAGCGAAGGTGTCATCAGGTGAATGGGGAGTAGGTGATTGGGTGTTGGGTAACTGGGGACTCGGGATGGCTTCTGAGCGATGTTTCCCATTTCCCTTGTCACCTATTCCTTTGTTACCCAATATCCTGTTACCTGCTTCCTCACTCCACCACGCTCGAAAAGACGCTTTCGCCGGGGCGGGGAGGTCCTTGCTCAGCCCCCAGCCTGTCCACGCGGGGAGGGGGATGTAGCCTCGACGCGGTGCGAACAGGCCGAGCGCCCGTTGGGCGGCGCGGTACAGGCGCGAGTGCGTGGCTGCGAATCGGTAGAGTTTTAGACCCCAAATCAGGTTGCGGGGCAGTTTGGTCTCGTTGATGTTTCCTTTGCGTCCTTCGCGGCTTTGCGGTGAATCTCCGGCGCGCACGCGCACCAGCAGGTCGGGTAGGGGGATCTTCACGGGGCAGACCTCGGCGCACGCGCCACACAGTGAGCAGGCATAGGCCAGTTCGGCGTAATCGGTGCCGAACAACCCGGCGGAGATCACCGAACCGATTGGGCCGGGGTAGACGCTGCTGTAGGCGTGCCCGCCGATCTCGCGGAAGGCGGGGCAAGCGTTCAGGCAGGCCCCGCAGCGGATACAATGCAGGCTTTCTGCCAGGGGCGAGGCGCGCAGCGCGGAACGCCCGTTATCCAGGATGACCAGGTGGCGTTCCTGCCCGGCCAGCGGGCCTTGGATCAACTGGGTGTAGACGGTGATTTTCTGCCCGGTGGCCGAGCGCGGCAGCAGGGAGAGCATCAGTGCCAGGTCGTCCAGGGTGGGGACGAGCCGCTCCATGCCCATCAGGGCGATGTGCACCGGTGGCAGAGTGGTGACCATGCGTCCGTTGCCCTCGTTGGTGACGATGCACAGCGAACCGCTTTCGGCCACGCCGAAGTTGACGCCGCTGATTCCCACATCGGCGTGGAGGAAGACTTCGCGCAGTTCGCACCGCGCCGCTGCCGTTAGCGCGGCCACGTCTTCGGTGTAGGGGATGCCTAATTTTTCCTGGAAGAGTTGCGCCACTTCCTGTCGCCGCAGGTGCACCGCCGGGGTGGTGATGTGACTGGGTTTTTCGCCCCGCAATTGGACGATGTATTCCCCCAGATCGGTCTCGACCACGCGGTGCCCGGCGGCCTCGAGCGCCTCGTTCAGCCCGATCTCCTCTGAGACCATAGACTTGGATTTGGCGATCAATTTTGAATCATAACCACGAAGGGCACGAAGATGCTGTAAGGTTTTCCCCTTTGAGGCCCTTTGTGTCCTTCGTGGTTGATTGATGATGCTCAGGACAATCGCCTGGGCCTCGGCTGCGTCTTGCGCCCGGTGGACGATCATCCCGTTGGCCTCGACGTTGGCGATGAACTGTGCCAGGTGTTCATCCAGGCGGGTGATGGTTTCGGCGCGGACGGCGGCGGCCTGCTGGCGACGCGCTTCGTAATCGGGCAGCGAGGCCAGGGCGCGGGCGCGCCCCTCCACGCGGCGTTGCGCGTTGGCGTCCAGCGCGGCTTGCAGCACGGGATTGGCGATGGCCTGACGGATGCGCTCTCTAAAGGATGGTTGTGCTTTCATGTTTCACTCGCTGGTTGACCTTGCGGTAGGCCAGCCATAACAGGGCCAGGAAGATGGGGTTGCTGAAATACATCACCGGGTATTGGCTGCCCACCGTCAGGGGACCGATAATCAGGAAGAAACTCATTGCCCCGATGATCAGCGCCAGGCGGTGGCGGTCGTCCCAGGCTGCGCCGCGCTTGTTCCAGTGCAGGATCATCTCCAGGATCAGGAGATCATAAATCACCAGGATCGCCATGGCGGCCGGGAAGGGGTACGCGCCCTGTTCGGCTCCCAGGTGGATCAGAAAGTATTGGCCGAACATGCCCAGCAGGCCGATCAGGAAGTAGCGGCGGGGCCTGGCTTTTTCGCCGCTTGCAGGCGAGATGGAGGGGGAGGGGAGCATCCGCGCCAGCCCGATCAGGGCGAAGATCGCCAGCCAGGTCAGCAGTATCCAGCCATTCGGGGCGTCGTAGGGGTTGAGCAATGCGCCCACCGGCAGCGATAGCAATAGGAGCGCCCAGAGGACGCCTCCCCACTTTTTGTTCATCACCCAGCGATCGGCGCGGCGCTGAGGGTACAGGGCTTCCACAAACGCGATGCTGGCGGCGATGCTGATGAGCGCGTGGTAGATGGTCAGGTGTTCGGCCCACAGCCAGTTGACGCCCGCCACGCGGCCGTAGGTCGCCATTGCGCCCAGATCCACCCAGTTGGGATCGAAGAACGAGCGCACCATCAGCCCCTCTTCGTAGATGCCGTAGGCGAAGCCGAGAAGCAACAGGCTGGGCCAGCCTTTCTTCCAGCGGATGACCCGCTCACGGATGAGGATCGCGCCGGAGCCGTACAGCATCGTCATGATGATGAGGGTGATCGGGTTGACGAATTCATTTAGCGGCGTGGAGCCGGAGAGCAGTTCACCGAAGATGGGCGCGATGAAGAAGAGCGTCACCGAAGGTTGCAGCCGGAACCATTTCATCGTTGTTCACTCCTGGCAAATGGGCGGGATAACTCGCGCAAAAGGCCGTTGGATGGCGCACAGTTAGGGGCATTTTGGGTATACTTTGAAACATCCCGTTTTGCACAACGTACAGGAGGTTTTGTTATGAAGCAACGTTTTTCTTTGCAGCCGGGAGAGAAGTTGCTGCTCAAGGCGGCAGTGACGTTCATTGGCAGCAACCCTCTGCAAACGAAAGTCGGGGTGGTGTACCTGACGACGATGCGGGTTGTGGCCGAACAGGAAGGCCTGTTTGCCGGGGTCTTTGGGATGCTTTCCGTCATTTTTCGCACCTTGTTCAAGCGATTTTTTTCAATTACGGTGGTGGAGTTGCCGTTGCGCTCCCTGATACGGGTCCGATTGCAGAAATACGGCGTCAACCGGCTGGTGGTGCTTTCGCTGGGCGATGGCACGGAGCTGAGGATCGCTTTCAGCGGTAAGACGCGTCTCCAGTTTTTGCAATTGTTGGATGAAGCGTTGAGCGCTGTGGGATTGGCGCGCACCCCTGAAGGTGAAGAGAGCTGGCGGATACGTCCGGCGATGTGAGAGGGAGGCGATTGCACAGGCGTATTATGCCACAAACCCGCCGCTGTGCCCTTGTGCCCGCGGTGGGTTTGTTGTATAGTGAGGACATGGCGAACCTGGAGAATTTCACGCCTGCTTATCTGACCCTACCGCCCGGAGAGCTGAAGCGCCGTGTGGAGGCGGCGTATGCCCGAATGGCGCAGTGCGACTTGTGCGCCCGCAACTGTGGAGTTAACCGGCTTGAAGGAGAAATGGGGGTGTGTCGCACCGTTGTGCGCGCCCGCGTGAGCAGTTACGGCCCTCATCTGGGCGAGGAAGACCCTCTGCGGGGCTGGTGCGGCTCTGGGACGATTTTCTTTAGCCGTTGCAACTTGCGCTGCCAGTTTTGCCAGAATTTTGAAATCAGCCAGCGGGATAGCGGCGAGGAGGTGAGCGCGGAGCGGCTTGCGCAGATGATGCTGGATTTGCAGGCGCGCGGTTGCCATAACATCAACCTGGTCTCGCCCAGCCATGTGGTGGCGCAAATTCTGGAAGCGGTGCTCATCGCCGCGGGGCGCGGCCTGCGCCTGCCGCTGGTGTACAACACCGGGGGGTATGATTCCCTGGCGGCGCTGCGCTTGCTGGATGGCGTGGTGGATATATACATGCCGGATATGAAATATGCTCATGGACGGATGTCGCGGCGCTTCTCCGGCGTGAGCGATTACCCGCAGGTCAACCGCGCCGCCGTGCGTGAGATGTACCGTCAGGTGGGAGATTTGCAGGTTGATGAGCAAGGACTGGCCCGACGCGGCTTACTGGTGCGGCATCTAGTGTTACCCAACGACGTTGCAGGGACGGATGCGGTGATGCGCTTTCTGGCTGAAGAAATTTCGGCAAACACCTATGTGAACCTGATGGATCAATACCGCCCTGCTTACCGCGCCCACCGGATTGCCGATTTGAACCGGCGTATCACGGAGGATGAATATCGCCGGACGGTGCAGATGGCGCAGGAGGCTGGTTTGCGGCGTTTGGATCGACGCCGGGCGTACTGGCTGGTCACTTAACGCTCTCCCCAACCGCGGGCATGCGCCTCGGCCTGTAAGGTAAGGAAAGCGGCTTTATCCTCGCCCGCGCCGGGCCAGGTGCGCAGCCCCAGGGTGCGCAAATACTCCCCAAAAGCCTGATTCTGCAAACCGTAGTAGCTCTGAAAATCCTGAACCACCTTGGGGGAGAGGTCGCTTAGCCACGAGAATGAAATCAAGGGAATATCCTCTGGGTGTGCATCCCAGGCGCGGAAGATCTGACGTACGAATTCGGCCTGCATGGCCTCTGAGCTGTTGCAAACCTCGCTGGATGGATAACCTGCTTCCAGCAAATAGATCGGTTTGCCCTGCGCCAGCGCGACCATCTCAGCCAGGTCGTCGGCCACCACCTCTGGCGGAAAGACGGTGAAATCGTCGTGCAGGGGGTAGTAGGTCAGCATCACGGCGTCGCTGGCCTCCCACAGCGGACGGATGTAGGCAGGATAAGCGCGCGCCGTTGAACATGGCTTTTGCCCCCAACGGAACGTCCGGCCACAGCGTGCGGGCGTGAGTGGCGCTTTGCTCGAAGAAAGCGGTGTATTGCGCCCAGGCGTCAGCGTGATTGCCCAGCAGGCCGTCTACCTCATTGCCGATGGCAAGGGAAGTCAACCGCAGGTTGGGGGTTTGGGCGGCGATGTAATCGAGCAGCGCGGCGAAGCGGGTGATCACTTCCGGGTCATCGTAGGGTTTGTCACGCAGATCAGGGGGGCGGCGGTCGGCAGTGGTGTCCAGCACGCCGATGGTCAGTGAGACCTCCATCCCGGCAGCGGGGTAATAGGCGTTGGCGACTGCCAGCCAGTTGGGGTCGGGTTTGAATTCGTAGGGCGCGGTTTCGATATCGTCCCAGAAGATGCTTAACGGCACGGATTGCGCTCCGGCGCGTTGCGCCAGGGCGATGGCAGCGTCGTAGTCGTCGTTTTCGGAAGTATTGACGTCAATTTCCAGCATTCTGGCCCGACGTGGGACGACCGCGGCGTCTATCGTGGGTAATGGACCAGGGGTACGCGTGGGGGCGGGCGTGGATTCGCCGCAGGCCAGTGCCGCGGCCAGCAAGAGAAAGAGGATTAGAGAGAGTCTTTTCATGCAGAACTTTCTTGTGCGGCAGGGAAGTTTCGGCGGCGGAGCAGGCGTGCTATTGCCCAGA
>CAZZFZ010000071.1:0-4763 GCA_964653835.1 uncultured Anaerolineales bacterium | reverse complement strand
CCTGCGGAGGCCGCCAGGGTTTTGCCGAAACTGCCCTCCCGCAGAAGGTGTTGCACGGCGTACCAGCCGATCAGCACGTCAATCGGCATGTGCCAGGCCAGCGCGGTAAAACTGATCGAGAGCGGAAGCGCCTCGTAGGTGGTAGCGACGATCATCCCCTCCAGCATCCAGCCGTAGAGCGCCCCGACGACCAGCAATGTGGGGATGCGCCGCACACCGTAGCGGCGGATCAGGGTCAGCAGCAGGTAGGCCATCAGCGCGTAAGCCGCGCCCAGCCAAGCCAGGTCTGCCCACGTGGGTGGTGGGTAGCCGGGTTCGTTCAACTGGCCGTAGAACAGGAACTCAGAGTAGAAGGCCAGGATGTAGCCGCTGGACAGCGTGATGGTTAGATTGCGCAAAGTGGTTTTCAAAATTTACTTCTCGCGGATGGCTTTGGCCAGCATAGTGAGGTTGAAGACGCTACCGCCGCCCCAGCCGAGCAAGGTGACCATTCCTACCGCACTGCCCAACAAGATTTTTGTCAGCGGCAGCGCGAGGACGAAGGCCAACCCTGCTCCCAGAATGGCTCTGGCGGAGGGGAATTCCGGTGGGGCGGCGGGCGCGCCGCCTCCCTGCCGCGAACGCCTCAGCGCACGTAAGAACAGTGCGATGAAGGCTGCGTACAATCCCCAAACGATGACTTGTCCCGGCCAGACGGGAGGGATGCGCTCTGGGGCTACGGCGAAGGTGTTGAGCAGATAGATTGCTCCCAGCCATGCCACCATAACCCGGAACGCATTTTTACCTGGCAGCAAATCGGGTAGGGTGTAATTATGCTGGTGGGTGACGCGCCGCCATAGAGCGGTCAGCAAGGCCAGAAAGGTGACCGTGCTTGCCCCGGAGAGCAGTGAGCGAGTTGGGTCCGGTGAGTTGATGGATTGAAAGGCGGCTCCGAGGAGCGCGATCCCCAGCCAGCCTTGCCATGAACCGTAGATACGACCCAGGTGCGGCGGCAGGCTGTTCAGCACGTCGCGCGAGGTGGTCAGGAGCCCCTCCCCCAGGGTCAGCGGCGTGATGAAGGAAAACCAGGTATGCCACCATAGCAGTACGAAAACTTCGAAGACGGCGATATCAGCAAGCGTGAGTACGGCCTCCCAGTTTGGACGCCAGAGCACTTTGGTGATATAGGCCTCGTACAGCCCGAAAAGTGCGCCGGCGAAAACCAGCGTGGAGAGGCGCGGCCTGCCGTGCTGGTAAATCAGCGTGAGCAGGATGATGGTGTGCAGGCCGTACAAAGGCCAAACCATCAGCACGCCCCAGATGTTGAAAAAGGGAAACATATCTGAGCCAGCGAAGACCTCAGCGAAGAAGGTGGAGTACGCCGCCAGGATCAGCCAGAACAGGATTTTATGTTTATGCGGAGGAGGCATCGGTTTTTCACTTTCGTGCCAGCACTTCGGCGATGTGCACCACGCGCTGCGCCTTCCCCTGCCGGTGCAATCCCCCGGCGATGTGCATGCGGCAGCCGCTATCGGCGGTGACCACCGTCGGCGCGGCGCTGGCTTCGATGTTTTCAATTTTGCGGCGTAGCATTTCCTGGGAGATTTCCGGCATGGTCACGGAAAACACGCCGCCAAAACCGCAGCACTCCTCGGCGTGGGGCAGTTCGACCAGCCGCGCCCCACGGACGTGGGCGAGCAGCTCCCTCGGCTGGCGGTCAATCCCCAGGCCGCGCAACAGGTGGCAGGAGGGGTGATAGGTCAGCGTCCCCTCCCAGTGGGCACCCACGTCCACCACGCCGAGCACGTCCACCAGATATTCGCTGAATTCATAACTGCGCGCCGCCAGCGCCTGCGCCCGCCGCAGCCAGGGGGGATCATCGGCGAAGATCTCCGCGTAGCCGTGGCGCAGCATGTGGATGCAGGAGCCGGAGGGTGCCACCACATCCCCCGGGGCGGATTCAAAGACCCGCAGGGTGTGCTCGGCCATAGGGCGCGCTTCCCTCCATAATCCGGCGGTGAACGCCGGTTGCCCGCAGCAGGTTTGCTCCTCTGCAAAGGAGACGGTCACCCCCAGGCGGGCGAGCACGTCCGCCATCGCCTGGCCGGTTTGGGGGAAGAATGTATCGGCGAGGCAGGTGATGAAAAGTTGTACAGTCTGGCGCATGGGCATATTGTAGCACCGGTTTGCGTCGCTTGTTTGGGGGTGGTAAGATTAACTGCCCCAAGACTATCCCGCATTCAGCCTAAGACGAGGAAAGCCTCTTTATGGATTTTCGAGCTCAGACGCTTAACAACTTCAGCCTGCCGCGTCGCCTGGGACGTTTGAGCGAGCTGGCATATAACCTTTGGTGGACCTGGACGCCGGACGCGCAACGCCTCTTTGCGCGGATTGACCCCGAGCTTTGGGAACAATCGTATCACAACCCGGTGCAGTTCTTGCGTCAGGTCCCGCGACCGCACCTGAACGCCGTTGCCCAGGATCGCTATTTTTTAGATCTTTACGACCGCACGCTACGCGCTTTTGATCGCTATATGCGGGGCGAGTCAACCTGGTTTTTGCAGCACTACGCCGATCAAATCCACCATCCCATCGCCTATTTTTCCACCGAGTTTGGGCTGCACGAAACCCTGCCGATTTACGCCGGGGGGTTGGGCGTGCTCTCCGGCGACCATCTCAAGGAGGCCAGCGATCTGGGGCTTCCACTGGTTGCGGTGGGGTTTTTGTATACCCGCGGCTACTTTTCGCAATATATCAGCGAGGATGGCTGGCAGGAAGCCCGGTTTCAGCGCTTGCGTTATGAGGACCTGCCTGTTGTGCCGGTGTTGGAGGACGACGGTCAGCCCCTGACCGTTTCGGTGGAGCTGCCCGGCCGCGAGGTGCTGGCGCGACTGTGGGAAATTCACGTCGGGCGGGTGCCGCTTTATCTGCTGGATACGGACGTGGAGGGCAACACCGAGGCCGATCGTGAACTCACCGCGCGCCTCTACACCAGCGATCTGGAAGCGCGCATCTCCCAGGAGATCATCCTGGGAATTGGAGGGGTGCGCGCCTTGCGAGCTTTGGGCTACAACCCCTCGGTCTGGCACATGAATGAGGGGCACTCTGCCTTCATGGGGCTGGAGCGCGCCCGCGAGATGGTCGCCGCCGGGCATCCGTTTGAGGAGGCGCAGGCGATGGTGCGCGTGGCGACGATTTTCACCACCCATACGCCCGTCCCCGCGGGGAGTGATGAGTTCCCCCTGTGGCTGATGGATAAGTATTTTGCCCATTTCTGGCCCCAATTGGGGCTGGACCGCGAGGCTTTCATCAACCTCGCCCGGCGGGATATGTCCTGGGGTGAGACCTTCAGCATGCCGCTGCTGGCGTTCCGCTTTGCCGGGCGGCGCAACGGCGTTTCGGAGCTTCATGGTCAGGTGGCACGCAAGATGTGGCATTTCCTCTGGCCGGATCGCTCAGAGAATGATGTGCCCATCACCTCGATCACCAATGGGGTGCACACCAGCACCTGGCTGGCGCGCCAGTTGCATCATCTCTTCCGGCGCTACCTGGGCCGTGATTGGCTGGAGCACCTCGATGACCCGGAGATGTGGGAGGGGGTGGAGAACATCCCCGATGAGGAGCTGTGGGCGGTGCACCGCCATCTCAAGCGCAAGCTGGTCTTCTATGTGCGCGACCGCGCCCGCCGCCAGTGGATGCGCGGCGGCGTCCACCCTGTGCAGGTGATCGCCTCGGGCGTGCTCCTCGATCCCTACGCCCTGACGATCGGATTTGCGCGCCGCTTTGCCACCTACAAGCGCGCCAGCCTGATCCTGCGCGATTTCGACCGCCTGCTGGAACTGATTAACCAGCCCAACCGCCCGGTTCAGATCATCTTCGCCGGCAAAGCTCACCCCGACGATCATCCTGGCAAGATGTTGATCCAGGAAGTCTATCGGGCGGTCAAGAAGGCGGAGAACGGCGGGCGGCTAGTTTTCCTTGAGGATTATGACATGAACCTGGCGCGTTATCTGGTGCAGGGGGTTGATGTGTGGTTGAACACGCCGCGGCGTCCAAATGAGGCCTCCGGCACCTCAGGACAGAAAGCGGCCATCAACGGCGTGCTCAATTTCTCGGTGCTGGATGGCTGGTGGCGCGAGGGCTTCAACGGTCAGAACGGATGGGCGATCGGGGATGATGTGGATTACGACGACCCCGCCGTTCAGGATCAGCGGGATTATGAGAGCCTGATATCCACCCTGGAGAATGAAATTGTGCCGCTGTATTACGACCGGGTGGAAAACGGCCTGCCGCGCGAATGGATCGCCCGAATGAAGACTTCCATTCGCACGCTGGCGCCCCAGTTCAGCATGCGTCGCATGGTGAAGGAGTACACCGAGCGCCTCTATATCCCGGCCATTGCCGAGGGGGGTGCGCCGTATATGGTTAAGGAGCAGAAGTAAGATGGAGTGAGCGCGGGGAGGGAAGAAGCCCTCCCCGCGCTTTTGATCAGGGGGTCGGATCGTCTATTCTGTAGACGCGCGTTTGGGGGTAGAAGTCTTTCCAGCCGAACCAGAAAGAGGATGTGCTTTTGACGGAGCCGAGGCGTTGGCCCGCCAGCGGGCCTTCCAAAGCCTCGCCGGTGAACCCGTTCCAGGTGGAACCGGTCTCCCGATCGGTGAGGGTGACATCGCTGACCAGGTCGAAGGTCAGGGTTTGCTCCTCAAGCTGACGCTGGAAAACCACGCCAGTGCCGCTATCGGCATCGAAGAAGACCAGCACAGGGACGCCGCCAACTTCATCGT
>CAZZFZ010000070.1:0-13937 GCA_964653835.1 uncultured Anaerolineales bacterium | reverse complement strand
GAAGCTGAACGCGTAATTGCGCGAGAGGCCAAAGAGCAGCGTCCACACGCCATAAGAGACCACCGCGCCAAGCAGCACCACCCCCTGACGGCGGATGGTGCGCACCTGCGAAATCGCCACCGAGGTAATCGCCGCGCCCACCGATTGCGCCGCCGAGAGCCAGCCGTAGCCGATCTCGCTCACCCCCAGGATATCGCGGGCGAAGATTGGCAGCAGCGCGTTGGCGGAGGAGAAAAAGGTGGCGAAGAAATCCAGAATCATGCTGGAGAGGATGATGGGATGATGCAGGATAAACTCGATCCCCTCGCGGATGACCTGGCGATTGACCACCCTGCCGCGGCGCTGCAGACGGATTTGCTGCTCCACCGGTCCCATCAACATCAGGGCGAGAAACAACGCCAGATACGAGACCGCGTTGATGACGTACACCCACGATTGCCCCAGGTAGCCGATCACCAATCCGCTCACCGCTGGCCCGACGATCGAACCGGTGGTAAAAGCCATGGATTGCAGGCTGAAGGCGTTGGGCAGGTCGCGCGACGGAACCAGGTTGGGAGTCAATGACTGGCGGGCGGGCAAACCAAAAGCGGTTGCCGTGGCGTCTACCACAGTCAGGGCGTAGATGTACCACAGGGCGATCTCGCCGCTATAGGTCAGCCAGGCGAGGGAAAGCGCCACAGCCATGCGCACCCCCTGGGTGACGTAGAGGATGCGCCGCCGGTCAACCGCGTCGGCGACGGCGCCGCCCACCAGCGAAAAGATGATGATGGGGACGATGCGCGCCGCCCCGATGGCCCCCAGCGCGATCGGCTGATCGCTCAGGGTGCGGATGTGCCACAACAAAGCCCAGAATTGCATCTGCGAACCGGCCACCGAGATGATTAAACCCCCCCACAGCAGCCGGAAGCCACGGTGTAACAACGCCGGAGGGACGTGTAAGCGAAATCTCATTGTCTCTACCCTCCATGCTCCCCAACGGGGATGGCTTCAGCGCCATCGTAACGGCGCAACTGCGGCCAGCGGAAGTTGATCCACCCCACGCCCAGCACGCAGGCCACGCCGCCCAGGGCGATCGCCAGCGGCACGCCAATCAGGCTGCCCAAAAAGCCGGATTTCACATCGCCCAGGTAGGGGCCTCCCATAAAGAAAATCTGATTCACACTGGTCATCCGCCCGCGCAAACGATCGGGGGTCTGAAACTGACGGATGGCGCTGCGCACAATCGTGCTGACCGCATCCGCAGCCCCCATGAAAAACAGCGCGGCGACGGAGAGCCAGAAAACCCGCGAAAGCCCAAACACCACCGCGCCGCCGCCGATCAAGGCGACCGACCCCAGCACCAATTTTCCCTGACGACGCACAGCACGCGCCTGAGAAAAGATCAACCCCGCGGTCAGCGCGCCGACCATCGGCGCGGCGGTGAGCAGCCCATAAGCGGAACCGGAGACGCCCAGGATATCCTGAGCGAAATAAGAAAGCAGCGAGTCGGCGCGCGTCAACACAGTAGCCAGAAAATCCAGTAACATGGCGGAAAGGATCAAAGGCTGGCGAAAGGTGAAACGCACCCCTTCGCGGATCGCCCCCCAATCCACCCCTCGTCCGGCTGGCACAACCGTCTGCTGAGGCACATCACCCATGCGGCCCAGCATTGCCACCATCCCCCCAAAGAGTAAAAACGCGCCCAGGTAAGAGTACCCCTCACCAAACCGCTCCAACACCAGGCCGTTCGCCAGCGGGCCAATCACCCCGCCAATTTGCAGGGCCAGCGTCTCCAGGCTGAGGGCGTTGGTCAACGCCGCCGCGGGGACGATGTTCGGGGTGAGCGAATAGCGCGCCGGTAAATCCAGCATAAACGCCGAGGCGTGCACCAGCAAAAGGGCGTAGATCATCCAGAGTTGAAGTTTGCCAAAATACGTCAGCCCGGCCAGTGTGAGCGCGGTCAGCGCCATCACCCCCTGCGTGACCATCACCAGTTTGCGGCGGTTGAAGCGATCTGCCAGCGCGCCGGCGAACAGGGAAAGCACCAGGGTGGGCAACAGGCGCAGCAGCCCAATGCTCCCCAACGCCGCCGGATCATCAGTGAAGGCACGGATATGCCAGGGAAGCGTCCAGATCAGCATCTGATTCCCGGCCCAGGAAAACAACATCCCGACCCAGAAAACGACGAATTGACGATGACGAAAAGCAAGCGGTATTTTCACGGTTACACACATCATCTTGCGGCGCGAGGCGGCCTCGCACAGCAGTATTCAGGTTGCAACATTCAGGATGGTCGTCTCAGGTCCCCCAATCACGCAGGTAGAGGAAATCGTACCCGATGGTGCGATTAGTCAGCTTGGCGATGGGCGGCAGGGTGCGCTTGAACTGGTTGCTGCGCACGCGCGCCAGAACGCTGGCGACGAAATCGGCATCGAACCCGGCGTCCACACAATCCTCCGGGCTGTAACGTTCATCCACCAGCAGGTAGAGCAGTTGATCCACCTCGGTGTAGGTGAAGCCCAGCTCATCCTCATCCGTCTGCCCGGCCCACAGGTCTGCCGAGGGCGGCTTATCCAGGATCGGCTGCGGCACGCCCAGAGCAGCAGCAAGCTGACGTACCTGGGTTTTGTACAGATCGCCGATCGGGTTGATGGCGCAGGCCGAATCGCCGTAGAGCGTGCTGTACCCAAGCAGGATCTCCGTCTTGTTGCCCGTGCCCACCACCAGGCCGCCGAAGGCTTCCGACTGATCGTAAAGCAGGATCATGCGCGCCCGCGCCATCACGTTGCCCTTGCGCAGGGCGCTCATCTCCGGGAAACGCGCAAAAAGCGGCTCGACCATCTCGGTGATCGGGATGGTGGCCGATTGCACGCCGGTCTGTTCGATCACCAGCTGGGCGTGATCGAGCGAATCCTGCGCCGAGGTGCGGTAAGGCATGCGCACCGCCAGCACGTTCTGCGGCCCCAAGGCCTCGGCGGCCAGAAAACAACTCAACGCCGAGTCGATCCCCCCGGAGAGGCCGACCACGGCGCGGCCGAACCCCACGCGGGTGATCTCGCTGCGAATGAATCCGGTGAGGATCTGGCGCGCCAGGGCGGTGTTGATGCTCAGGTCAATCGGTTTGCGTGGATTCATCGGCCCTTTCCCTCCACCAGACGAGAGAGTTCACGCTGCACCAGGGCGGTGCGTTCATCGCGCAGCAACGGCAGCCGGGCGCGGGTGCGGTGCAACTGCCGCAGATCAATCTCCAGCGTGAGCACAGCCTCCTCAAAATAGGGGGCCTGCCCCACCAGGTTCCCGCGGGGATCAAACACGGTTGAGCCGCCCCAGAAGTTCAATCCGTCTTCAAAGCCCACCCGGTTGGCGTGAATGACGAAGCAGGTGAAAAGGCTGGCATACGCCTGATTGATGCGCTCCACCCAGGCCGCCGATTCCAGCTTATCGGCCTGCGTGATGCCCCGCCCCGGCGAGGCGGAGGTAAAGATCAACAGGTCGGCGCCGTCCAGCCACAGCAAATAAGGCGGCGAGGCGTGCCAGAAATCCTCGCAAATGGCGATCCCGGCGCGACCAAACGGCGTATCAAACGCCCGAATGTGATCCCCCCAGGCGAAGAACCGCCCCTCATCGAAGAGGCCATAGGTGGGCAGGTACACCTTGTGATGCACATGGCGCACTTCCCCGCCGGAGAGGTACGCCCCGGCGATGAAGAACCGATGTCGCCGGTCCTCATCCACAAACCCGACAACCAGATCAATCTCTCGGCTGGCTTCCAGCAGCGGAGCGAAAACCGGGTCGCCGGGGAACGGCCGATGCGCCACCGTCGCCGCCAAATCCTGCAAGGCATAACCGGTGAGCGAAAGCTCCGGGAAAACGAGCAGATCCGCGCCCGCGGCGCGGGCTTCGGCGATGCAGTCCAGATGTTTTTTCAAGTTGGCTTCTACATCCCCCAATCGAGTGCTGATTTGCGCCAGCGAAATTTTCATACCGCCTCGTTCCAGATCAAAAGCGTGTAGAGAATTGATCCCACCGCCACCAGCGCGGCGAGCCAAAACCCATAAGGCAGGCCATACCAGCGGGGAACCGGGTCGGCCCGCACCAGCGAAGCACCCGCGGAGACCAGCGCCGTCGCCCCCACCCCCAGGCTCACCGTCACCTCGGGGGAGGGCAGCCAGCCGCGTCCCCGGGCCTGCTCCAGCCCCCAGGCGACGACTAGCAAACTAAGCGCCGCCAGCCATTGCAGCGGGACCCGCAGGGCGACCTCGCCCCATTCATCCAGGGTCGGCACGCCCCACCAGGCCTGAGTCGGCGGCCCGTAGAACACACCGCTTGCCCAGCACCCCAGCCAGGCGCTCACCGCCATGGTGAACAACAACGGCAGCAAGGCCTCGCCCCAGGCCGCCAGGCGGTCGCGAGCCGCCAGCGCCAACGCCAGCAGTGCACCGGGCAGCGCCGCGCTCCCCGCCAGTCCCCCCAGCCAGACCTGGGGGATCAACACCGGATGAGCGCGGAAATACGCCCAGTGAACGGCAACATACGCCGCGCGCGCGGCGATCAGCGCGCCCAGCAACGCCCACGTCCCAGTGGCAAATACGGCCTCGGCCTCCTCTTGCGGAGCGCGGCCTACGGCCCACAACATCCCCACGCCCGCGCCCAAAGCCACCAGCAACGTAAAGGTAAAAACCGGCGCGCCGCCGGGTAAAGCGAAGGCGACATCCATGCCGGAATAATACCACGCTCAACAAGGGTGCGCTCTTGTTCCGCGCCCAGTTGTTGTATAATCAAACTGGTCGGTTATAACGCATCCAGGGTATCAGATAAGCGGTTGCACCAGGAGCACAGCATGAAACCTTTGTCCATCCAACCCGTCTCCAGTGTGGCGGAACGCCGCGCCTTCGTCAGCTTCCCTTGGAAAGTCTATCGGGATGACCCCAACTGGGTCCCCCCGCTACTCTCCGAGCGCATGGCTTTCACCGACTCCGCGCGACACCCCTTCTTCGAACACGCCGAGGTAGAATTCTTCCTCGCCCGCCGCGGGGAGGAGATCATTGGCACGATCGCGGCGTTCATCAACCACCGCCACAACGAGTTCCACAACGAACGCATTGGCTTCTTCGGCTTCTTTGAAGTGCTCGACGACCCCGAAGCGGCGCGGGCGCTGCTGCAAACCGCCGAGGACTGGGTACGTCAGCGCGGCTACGCTGCCATCCGCGGCCCGGCGCAATACTCCACAAACGAGGAGTGCGGCCTGCTGGTGGACGGCTTCGACGACCCGCCACGCATCATGATGACTTACAACCCGCCCCGCTATGTGGATTACATCGAGGGGCAGGGCTACCACAAGGCGATGGATCTGCACGCCTACGCCCTGGATACCAACATCTACGCCGGGGGCAGCCGCTTCCCCCCAAAGCTGATCCGCGTGGTGGAGAAGATCAAAGCCAGGGGGAAAGTTCGCATCCGCAAAGTGGATATGAAACACTTCGACGAGGAAATCGCCCGCGTCGAAGAAATCTATAATCAATCCTGGGCGCGCAACTGGGGCTTCGTGCCCATGACAGATAAGGAATTCGCCAAAATCGGCGAGGAGCTGCGCGCCATCCTCGACCCCGATCTCACCCTGGTGGCGGAAATTGACGGCAAACCCATCGGGGTGAGCATCACCCTGCCGGACGTCAATCAGCCGCTGCGGCTGGCCTACCCGCGCCCCGAAACTCCCGAATGGTGGACGCTGGCAAAGCTGATCTGGTACTGGAAGGTGAGGCGAAAGATCACCTGGGCGCGTGTGTTGATCCTCGGCGTGTTGCCCCAATATCGCGCCCGCGGTATCGACGCGCTCTTTTACTACGAAACCGCCCGCGCCGCGCTCAAGAAGGGCATCCAACATGCCGAGATGAGCTGGATCCTGGAGAACAACGACGCCATCAGCCGCCCCATCCGAGTGATGGGCGGGCAGATTTACAAAACCTACCGCTTTTACGAGAAAATGCTCTAAATGATGGACTTTCTCCTCAACCCCAATGTGGCCTACCTCTTCCTGGTGAGCGGCATCACGCTGGCACTGCTCGCCATCCTGACGCCGGGGACGGGCATATTGGAGGTTGGCGCTTTCTTCGCCCTGGCGCTGGCCGGATGGGCGGTATACACTCTGCCGATCAACCCCTGGGCGCTGGTGTTGCTCGTGTTGAGCGTGTTTCTCTTCATCTGGGCGTTGCGCAAATCCGGGCACACGCACTATCTGGCGCTTTCCATCCTGACTTTGATCCTCGGATCGACCTTCCTCTTCCGGGAGGAAAACATCTGGCAACCTGCGGTGCATCCGCTGCTGGCCGCCGTCGCCTCGCTGCTGGCCGGGGGCTTTTTCTGGATCGCGACGACGAAAACGCTGGAGGCCAGCACCGTCCGCCCGGCGCATGACCTCAGCTCGTTGATTGACGCGCGCGGCGAGGCACGCACCGAAGTCCACGACGAGGGGGTGGTCTACGTGGCCGGGGAGTCGTGGACCGCCCGCAGCGAAACTCCCATCCCCGCTGGTAGCCCAATCCGGGTGCTGCGCCGCGAGGGGTTGATCCTCGAAGTCGAACTCGCCCCTGACCAACCAAACGACCAATAGACCAATCAACCAACAAGGAGGTCCCTATGTCTTACGCTCTACTTACTCAAAGCGCCGCCGGGGCAGCCGGTTTTCTCACCTGCCTGATCGGCGCGGTGACCCTCATCGCCCTGGTCTTCCTGGCCAGCTCCGTCAAGATCGTGCCAGAATACCAGCGCCTGGTGATCTTCCGCCTGGGGCGCTGCATCGGCGATAAAGGGCCGGGGTTGGTGATATTGATCCCCTTCATCGACCGCAGTGTGCGCGTTGACCTGCGAGAGCAGGTGCGCGAAATCCCCCACCAGACCGCCATCACCGAGGATAACGCCAGCATCTCGATTGATTTCATCTGGTATTACAAGATCATTGACCCGGTGGAGAGCGTGTTGCAGGTGGGTAACTTTGAAGCCGCGGCCCAGGGCATGGCGACCACCACGCTGCGCGCCGTGATCGGCGGCATCCAGCTCGATGAGGTGCTGGTGGAGCGCGAGCACATCAACAACATGTTGCGCGCCCGCCTGGACGAGGTCACCGAGCGATGGGGCGTCAAGGTCTCCAACGTCGAGATCCGCGAGATCATCCCGCCGCGCGAGATTCAGGACGCCATGAACCGGCAGATGACCGCCGAGCGCGTGCGCCGAGCCCTGGTGACCGAATCCACCGGCGAGCGCGACGCCGCCATCAACGTGGCCGAAGGGCAAAAGCAAGCCGCCATCCTTGAAGCGGAAGGGAAAAAACGGGCTGCCATCCTGGAGGCCGAAGGCGCTAAAGAGGCCCAAAAGCTGCGCGCCGAAGGTTACGCCGCCGCCCTGGAGCGCATCTTCCAGGTCGCCCAGACGGTGGACCAGAAGACCATGACCCTGCAATACTTCGAGGCCCTCAAGGGGCTGGGCGCATCAGATGCCACCAAGTTCATCTTCCCGATGGAATTCACCAGCCTGATCAGCGACTTCGTCAAAGGGCAGAAAGAAGAGTAAGCGCTGCACTTGGAAAAACCTGGTGTCCTTTCTACTTCTCTCGCGCAGGGTAGCCCGGCCGCCATCCAACCGGCTACTCTGCGCGATCTGAACGACCTGCGCCGCCTGGAAAAGGCATGCTTTACGCACGATGCCTGGCCACTGCTCGACCTGATCGCCGTGCTCACCTTGTCCACGGTGGTGCGCCTGAAAGCTGTGGCGGATGACACCATGGTTGGCTTCATCGCCGGGGACATTCGACGCTCGCAAAACCTGGCCTGGATCGCCACCCTGGGGGTGCTGCCAGCCTATCAGCACCGGGGGATCGGGCGCGCCCTGCTGGAAGCCTGCGAGGCCGCGCTGCCCGTCCCCCGCGTGCGCCTGAGCGTGCGGGTGGACAACAAACCTGCCATCCACCTCTACCAGCGTAACGGCTACCAGCGCGTCGGCCTGTGGCCGCGTTACTACAGCGGCGGGGTGGACGCCCTCATCCTGGAAAAGCAACTGTGAGAATAGGCTATAATACCCGCCATGCGTGACCTGCCCACACCGATTTTCATCGCCCGTCCCAACGCCCTGGTGCGCCTGGCGGGGGAGCTTACCCGTGAGCGCATCATCGCCGTGGATACCGAAGCCAACGGCATGTTCGCCTATCAGGAGCGGGTTTGCCTGATTCAATTCTCCACGCCCTCCAGCGATTATGTGGTGGATCCGCTCTCCCTGAGCGATCTCTCCCCCCTGAGGCCGATCTTCGAGGATGAGACCATCGAAAAAGTGTTCCACGCCTCGGAGTATGACCTCATCATGCTGCACCAGGATTTTGGCTTTCGGGTGCGCGGTCTGTTCGACACCATGATCGCCGCCCGCATCCTGGGATGGCCGAAAGTCGGCCTGGGGCCAATTCTGGAGGCGCACTTTGGAGTGCGCGTGGATAAAAAATACCAGCGAGCCAACTGGGGGCGTCGCCCCATTCCAACAGAGATGCTTGCTTATGCGCAGGTGGATACCCACTACCTCATCCCGCTGCGCGAGAAGATGAAAGCCGAGCTGGAGGCCACCGGCCGTTGGGAAATCGCCGTGGAAGATTTCCAGCGCGCCAGCCGCGTTGATTCCAGTCAGCACCGCAACGGCGTGGCCGCGGTGTGGCGCGTCCGCGGGGCGCACGACCTGACGCCGCAACAGGCGGCCATCCTGCAGGAGCTATGCCGCTTCCGCGATTCCAAGGCCCGCGCCCTGGATCGCCCGCTCTTCAAAGTCATCGGCGATAAAACTTTATTGCAGATCGCCCAGGCCGCGCCGCGCTCGCTTCAGGAGATGGAACACCTGCCCGGCGTGAGTAGCCGCCAGGTGGAATGGCTCGGCGAGGGCCTGCTGCGCGCCGTTCAGCGCGGCCAGCAGGCACCCCCCATCCGCCCACCGCGCGCCATCCGCCGGGGGGAAGACTACCACGAGCGCGTTGACCGCTTGCGCCTCTGGCGGCGTCGTAAGGCGCAGGCCATGAACGTCCCTTCCGACGTCATCCTGCCCAAAGACCTGCTCCACGCCCTAGCCGAGGCCAACCCCAAACAAACCGCCGAATTGCATCAAATTCTGGAGACCGTCCCCTGGCGGCGGGCGAAATTCGGGGAAGAAATAATCCGCGTGCTCGCAGCATCTGAGTGATGTAGCGCAAAGGAGTCGCCGCGATGAAAATCCACTTTCACGGAGCCGCTCAAACCGTCACCGGTTCCCAACATCTGCTCGAAATCAACGGGTACAAGATTCTCCTGGAGTGCGGCCTGTTCCAGGGTCGCCGTAAGGATACTTATGAGCGTAACCGCCACTTCCACTTTGAGCCATCAGAGCTGGACGCGGTGATCCTCTCGCACGCGCATATCGATCACAGCGGCAACCTGCCCCATCTGGTCAAACACGGCTATCACAGCACCATCTACGCCACCGAGGCCACCGCCCACCTGGCGAACATCATGCTGCTGGATTCAGGGCACATCCAGGAGGCTGATGTCGCCTACCTGAACAAAAAACTCGCCCGCCAGGGCAAGCCGCTGGCCGAACCGTTGTACACCCAGGTGGACGCGGCCCACGTCGCCCAGTACTTCGCCGGCATGCCCTACGACGAGCCTTTTGAAGTCGTCCCCGGCGTGACGGCGCGCTTTGTCGAGGCCGGACACATCCTCGGCTCAGCGGCGGTGGTGCTCGATATCGAGGAGCGGGGGCGCAAATTCCGGCTGTGGTTCTCCGGCGACATCGGCCGCCGTGACATGCCGCTGCTGCGCGATCCCGTGCTCCCCAGCGACGCCGATTATCTGCTGATGGAATGCACCTACGGCGACAAAGCCCACCGCGACCCGCAGCAGGCTTTCGAAGAGTTCCGCGACGTGGTGGCGCGCACCGTCGCCCGCGGCGGGCGCGTCATCGTCCCCGCTTTTGCTGTGGGTCGCACGCAGGAGCTGGTCTACTGCCTGCACCAGATGATTGACAATGGCGATGTCCCCCGCATTCCGGTTTACGTGGATAGCCCCCTGGCGATCAACGCCACCGACATCTTCCGCGCCCACCCCGAAGTCTTCGATGAAGAGGCGCTAGAATTTAAAAACAACGACGTGCACAATACCATCCTGGGCGCTGACCTGATCACCTACACCCGTTCGGTGGAGGAATCCAAAGCGATCAACGAGATGAAAGGCCCGGCGGTGATTATCTCGGCCTCCGGCATGGCCGAGACCGGGCGCATTCTCCATCACCTGAAGAACAACATCGAAGACCCGCGCAACACCATCCTGATCGTCTCCTGGCAGGCCCCGCACACCCTGGGGCGACGCTTGGCCGAGCGCGCCGAGGAGGTCAAAATCTTCGGCAAAGTGTATAAACGCAAAGCTGAGGTCGCCACCATCGGGGGGCTTTCCGCCCATGCCGGTCAGGAGTTGCTGGTGGAATACGCCGCTGCCGTCAAGGATCGCGTGAAAAAGGTCTTCCTCGTCCACGGCGAGGCGCGCGGCGCCAAACCCTTGATGGAGCGCCTGGCTGAAATCGGCCTTTCCGAGGTCTACTTCCCGCCCCAACACAGCGAATGTGACATCTGAGGCCCCCTTACCCGTCCCCCCGCTGCAAGTGCTCGTCTGCGGCAACGTCACCCTGGATGTGCTCTGCTATCCGGTGGAGGACGTGCCGCGGCACGATTCCATCAATTTTGAACAGGTGGATGTCGCCCCCGGCGGATGCGCCTCCAACACCGCTATCGGGTTGGCGGCGCTCGGCATCCGCACCGGCTTGCTGGCGTTCACCGGCAACGACGATTCCGCCGAACTGCTCTTCCGCACCTGGGAACGCCGACGGCTGGATACGCGCTTTGTGACCCGTCTCACCGACCAACACACGGCGGTTAGCGTGGGGTTGATTGACCGCACCTTTCAGCCGCGCTTCGTTCACACCCCGGGGGCCAACGCGCACCTGAACGCCGCGGCGATAGACCCGGCGGCCATCATCGCCAGCGGGGCGCGCTATTTTCACATCGGCGGGTATTTCGCGCTCCCTGGCCTGCACCGCAGCCTGCGGGAACGCCTGGCCGCCTTGCGCCGGGACGGCGTGGTCACCTCGCTGGACGTGGTCTTCAGCGAGCGCATGCGGGACCCCGTCCTTCAAGAAGCGTTTTGGAAAGCGCTGCCCGCGGTGGACATGCTGCTGTGCAATCAGGAGGAGGCGTTGCGCCTCACGAGGGAAGAGCAGCCCCAGGCCGCCGGGCGCGCCTTTCGCTCGCGCGGGGCCAATGCGATCATCATCAAAATGGGGGAACGCGGCTGCTACCTCGAGGACGGCAGCCGCGCCGAGGTGTTCCCTGCCCCCGCGGTAGACGTGGTGGACACCACCGGCGCGGGCGACGCCTTCGCCGCTGGGCTGCTCGCCGCGCTGGCGAACGGCGCATCTCTGCCGGAAGCCTGCCGGGCGGGGAACCGGGCCGGTGCGCAAGTATGCACGCGGCTGGGGGCGATTGCAGCCTGGGAGAGCAAAGACGGCTGACCGCGGACGACCGACGGCCGCTAATCCATGCTCAGCGGTCTGCGGTCCTCTGTCCTCCGTCCTCGATCTACCAATACAACACCCTCACCGGCGGCTCGCGGCGGGCAAACACCTTCGCCAGCGTCACACCAGTCACAAACCCACCGATGTGCGCCCAAAATGCCACACCCCCTACATCCGGGCCGCCCAAAGCCAGCATGCCGGAGAACAACTGCAAAACAAACCACGCTCCCAGCACCAGCGAGGCGGGCAGCAGCGTGAGCCGAATGAAGAACCCTAACGGGATCAAAGTGAGCACGCGGCTCTGCGGATAGAGCACCAGATAAGCCCCCAACACCGCGGCGATCGCCCCACTGGCCCCCACGGTGGGGACCCGCGAGGTCGGGTTGGTGAGGATATGCGCCAGCGAGGCAGCCACCCCACCCAACAGGTAAAAGAGCAGGTAACGCCCGCGCCCCATACGGTCTTCCACATTATCGCCAAAAATCCACAAATACAACATGTTGCCGCCCAGGTGCGCCAGCCCGGCGTGCATGAACATGCTGGTGAAGATGTCAGTCACATCCCCCACGCTGAGGCGGGTGACGAAATTAAAGGGGATCAACGCAAAGCGGTAAACCAGCTGTTGCTGCGCCGGGCCAAGCGAACTTTGGAAAAAGTACACCAGCACGTTCAACGCGATCAGCGCGTAGTTCACCAATGGAAATCGCCGGGTGGGGAGGGCATCACGCAGTGGAATCACAATTTCACCTCAAGTCAAATCCTGCTTTTGAAAAAATAGTGTATCACAGCAGATACAGTATACTATCTCACACCACGCGCCGCGGGCGCGAAATCTGCAAAACAGCATCTCGCGAACGCCGGAGGCGCAATCGCCGATGGCGCATGCTGAACACCCGGGAGCAGAACGATGAAACCCACATCCCCCTTTGGCTTTTGGACGCGCTTCTTCACCGCCCTGGTCACGCTGGGCGGGTTGGCCTATGGCTCCGTTCAGTTGTACCTCGCCTACCGCTTCTATAAACAGATTGACTCGGCCCTCTCGCTGGGCCTCTTTCTGGATACTGGCAACAACCCGCTTTCTACGGCTGATGTGCTGGGGCGCCTGATGACGCGCACCCTGCTCTCTGGGAGCGCCATCGTGGCACTCACCCTGATCCTGTATTTCGCCCACATCTACCTGCTCTCGCTGGCGTCGGCGCTGTCGGCTTCCACCAAAACAGATTGATTCACCCCATGTCCACTGCCTTTTGCGACATCCATCGCCTGGGGATGATCCCCTACAAGCAGGCCTGGGCATTGCAAGAGCAACTGGCCGCCGAGATCGCCGCCGGGGAGCGCAACCCGACGTTGCTGCTGCTGGAGCACCCCCATACCTTCACCTTCGGACGGCGCGGCCGCGCCGAAAACCTGCTCTGGGATGAGGATGAATTGAAGCGCCGCGGCGTGGAAGTCCATTGGGTGGACCGCGGCGGTGATGTGACCTATCACGGGCCGGGGCAACTGGTCGGCTACCCGCTGCTGCCCCTCGGCGTTCTCACTTCCCAGCAGAGCAGCCCCCGCCTGCCGCAGCCCGATTACCTGGCCTATTTACGCGACCTGGAAGCCGTGCTGATCCGTGCCCTGGCCGCTCTGGGAATCCCCGCGGCGCAACGGCCCGGCCTGACAGGCGTGTGGATTCAGCCTGACGCGGCCTCCCGCTGCCGTCACTGCCCCCCGGAGCGGAAACAACACCCCGCAAAAATCGCCTCCATCGGCGTCAAAGTGGATTCCCGCGGCATCTCGCGGCACGGCTTCGCCCTCAACGTCCACCCGGAGATGACGTACTGGCAGGGCATCATCGCCTGCGGGCTGAGCGACGCCCCTCAGATCGCCCTCGCCGATCTGCTCGACCCGGCCCCGGATATGGAGACCGTCGCCGAAGCGGTGATCGCCGCGTTCTGCCGCGTGTTCGGCTATCAGCCCTCCAGCCAGCCAGTCCCCCTCACGGGTGCGTGAAGGTCAGATACCAACCCCCAAAAAAGCGGCCAGCCGTCGGGTCGTCGCATTCGGGCACAAACAGCGGAACCGCCTCGCCGCCATCGGCGATGTGCAGCGTGTAAGCGACCTCGGGGGTCATCTCGAAGTCGGCGTAGCCAGGGTCAATTTCGGGTTGCAGGCCGGTGTAGACGTGGTCCTCGCCCCCCTCCCACTGGACAATGATCTCCTCACCGGGGACGCCCTCCCCCGCCGCGTTTGTCACCTGCACCTGAATCAACGGCGCTCCCAAGGCCGAATCGCACACCAGGCTCTGCGAAACAAACACATAGCACTATCCCTTATGCGCTCCCGACGCTGCCGCAGCACGGGGACGTGTTGAGCGCGGGGGTCACTAGATCGACAGATAACCACGTACT
>CAZZFZ010000069.1:9721-14058 GCA_964653835.1 uncultured Anaerolineales bacterium | reverse complement strand
CCGCCGCGCAGATCCTCGCTCAGGACGCCGGGCGGCGGTTCGGGGGGCGGGGCGGGGCGTTTCAGGGCCAGGAAGGGGTGGCCCCCCTTGGCGTAGTTATCTGAAAGGCTGTTGGCCGCGGCGATCGCGCCGTACTCATAGGGTGTATCTACCACGGGGGTGAAAAAATCCGTGGTCACCACCAGGGCGCGCTGATCGTCCAGCCGCCAGATTGCCGCATCGTCCGGGTCGTCCAGGCCGACCAGCAGATCAGGGTAATCCTCGGGGGCGAACATGTTTTCGAGAGGGCGCAGCACCTGCGCCAGCGCTTCGGCGCTTAGTTTGGATGCTCAACCGGAGCACGTGGATAGCGCGGTCAGGCGGATTTTGTGCTCTGATGGGGTGGCGGCGTTTTGTGGCGTCATGGTGAGTGGGTGTCAGGTGTCAAGTGTCAGGGAGCGGAGAACAAGGTACAGGGAACAGGGAACAGAAAGGTCGTCGTTCGTTCCTGTCGCCTGCTCCCTTGTTACCTGGTCATCTGTTACCTGTCTACGGGTTTTCCGCTGGAGTCTCCGGAGTCATCGTGCTGGGGACTGTCGTCGCCGGAGCTGTGTTCTGCATATCGGGCAGCGGTAGCAGGTAAGGCGTATCATTGGGAACCAGCATCACCTGAATGCCGGGGGCCAGCTTGTCAATGTACTCAAAGGTCAGCAGTTCCGGGTTGCCGCGCAGCGCCTCGGCGATCATCTGCAGCGCTTGGGCCTCGGCTTCGGCCTGGATCAGGCGCGCTTCTGCCTCCGCCTTGGCACGGATCACCACAGCATCCGCTTCACCTTGGGCTTTAATCACTGCGGCGTCGGCCTGACCTTGCGCCGTCTGACGTGCTTGTTCGGCCTCTTGTCTCTTTTGCTCGACGACAAATTTGGCCTGCTGCGCCAGTTGTTCGGCGATTTGTTTTTGTTCCACCGAGGCGGCATATTCCTCCGAGAAGGTGATGTTGCGCAGCACGAAATCTACCAGGATCAGGCCGCCCTCCTCCAGTTTCGCCCCCATAGCGTCTTCCATCATCTTAATCAGATCAAGGCGCTTGGAGCTGTAAACCTCCTCCACGCCGAATTGCGAAACTGCATCGCGAATCACGCCGCGCGCCTGCGGGCGCACCAGGTTGTCCACGTAGTGATCCTGCCACATAATGTGTACGTCAACTACTCTGGATGGGTCAATGGCGAAGATGATCGAGGCATCAATTTTTACTACCTGGCCATCCGCCGTGCGTGCTTCCACCGAATCGTCGCCGGGAATCTGCCCTTCGGCGTGAGCGATGGACATGGTGTAGGTTTGCCGCGAGATGGGGTAGGTGATTACGTTTTCAAAGTAGGGTACTACCCAGTTGAGGCCAGGTTGTAGCGGCTCTGGGCGGACGCCATCTTGAATAGCGGAGATCACCACACCGCGCTCCTGGGGTTCGATGAAGACAAGCCCGGCGCTGATGGTGTTCAACACTACAGCGAGTACCAGGGCGACGATCAGACTGGTCGTGGTGGCTTTGATGGGTTTGCGCCGCGAGGCGCGCAGCACAGTCAGTGCCAGTAACCCCACAACAGCCAGCCAGGACAATCCGGCGATCGCCGAGATCATCACAGTTACGTTCATTGTTTTCTCCTTCTATCTGTGTACGTTTAAAGCTTATCGAAAACCTGCATCCATGATACCATGCGCCCAGGAAAGCTGCAAAAATGAACCCGCCTCGCTGTTCTCTTCGCGCTGTTCGCCAACAGGCGGATGGAGCCATCCTGTTGCAACTTGATCTCCCGCTCGCGACTTTGCCGCGGCCAGGGCAGTATCTGCTGGTGGATGGGGAACCGGCGGACTCCGTTTTGCCCCGGACTCTCTTTCGGGCAGGGACCTATGCTCAGGGTTGGTTGCAACTCCTGGGGGATCTTCCCCGCGGCTGGATGCCGGGATCCCCTGTGGGGGTGCGTGGCCCGTTGGGACACGGTTTCACTTTGCCTCCCGGCCTGACGCGCCTGGCCCTGGTCGCCGCGGGGAAGACAGCGGCGCGTTTGCTACCGCTGCTGGAGCTCTGCCCGCAAGCCGATGTCGCCCTGTTCAGCGACGCCCCGTTGCCGGAGCTGCCCGCAGTGGTAGAAGCCTATCCACTGGTCGAGTTTTCCGCAGCGCTCTCCTGGGCGGAGTTCGCCGCCCTCGATCTCCCCCTGACCGCCATTTTGGACTGGCGTACGCGGCTTGGCCTCGCCCCCGAGGCGGATATCCCTTGTCCGGCGCAGGCGTTGCTGGTCACACCGATGCCCTGCGGCGGCCTGGCCGATTGCGGCGTGTGCGCCCTGCCAGCCCGCCGGGGTTATAAACTGACTTGCAAGGACGGACCGGTGTTTGACTGGGGCGACCTCGCGCCAAATGGAATGTAGCAGGCTGGAGACCGCGGTCCGTCGTCCGCGGTCAACCGGCTGAAACCACAACACGCAGGAAAACCATGAACATATTAGTCTTCTTTGCCCACCCCGATGACGAAACCATCCTGTGCGGCGGCACGCTGGCGCTGCTGGCCCGCGCCGGGGCCGAAGTGCATTACCTCTGCGCCACCCGCGGCGAGGGCGGCGAGCTGGGCGAACCGCCTCTTTGCGAACGCGCTGAACTCGGCGCGGTGCGCGCCGCTGAGCTGGAGTGCGCTGTAGAGGCCCTCGGCGGGGCCTCACTGACGTTTCTGGACTATGTGGACCCTGTGGTCGGCGAGGATGGCAAACTGCACCCCTACACCACCGACCTGGACGCGCTGGCGGCGCAACTGCTGGCTCACATCGGCCGCCTCAACGCCGCCGTGGTGCTCACTCACGGCTCGGATGGCGAGTACGGCCACCCCGCCCATTGGGTCACGCATCAGGCCGCTCGTCGCATGATTGACGCGCTGGGCGACGCTGCTCCCCTGCTGTATACATTTTCAGCGAGCTTTCCCCGGCACCCTCGCCCGCGCCTCGCCAACCCCGACGACCCGGCGCACATCGTGCTGGATATCGCCCCGGCCTTTGAGCAGAAGGTCGCCGCGGCGCGTTGCCACCGCACGCAGAATGCTCTCTTCGTGCGCCGTTCGTCGCAAAAAGCCGGGCGGCCGTTGAGCATCCCGGAGGTGTTGATGAAGCTGGAAGGGCTGCACCGCGTTCATCCGCCGTTGACGGGTGACGCGCCGCAGGATGCCCTGGCTGCTTTGCTCGCTCCGTGGAGCCAGCCCGTGAGCCACGAATGAGATATGCCCAAGCAAGAACTGGTTTTTGAACCCCCGCTGATGAACGCCGCGGGTACCCTCGGCTTTGCCCCTGACCCGCGCGCGCCGGTGGATTGGGCGCGCCTGGGCGCGTTTGTGACGCACCCCATCAGCCGTGCGCCGCGCACCCCGGCGGGTGGGCCGCGTTTGCTTGAATTCCCTGGTGGGGTGTTGCTGCACACCGGTTTGCCCAACCCCGGGTTGAAAAGCGCCATTCAGCGTTACGGTAGGCGTTGGGCGCGCTCGCCGCTGCCGGTGATCGTCCATCTGCTGGCGCAGACGCCGGAGGAGTTGGCGGGTATGGTCGCCGCGGTGGAGCCGTTGGAGGGCGTGATGGGCGTGGAGGTTGGGCTGCCACTGGATGGCGACGCCGCGCTGGTCGCCGCGCTGGCCCGCGCCGGGCGGGGGGAGCTACCGTTGATTTTGCGCCTGCCGCTGGACGCCGCGCCCGCGCTGGCCTCCGCCGCGCTGGATGGCGGCGCAGATGCCGTCAGCCTGGGGCCGCCGCGCGGCACGCTACCCAAGACGCCGAATCAACGGGTGAGCGGCCGCCTGTATGGCCCGGCTATTTTCCCGCTGGCGCTGCGGGCGGTGGAAAAACTTTCGGGGTTGGGGATCCCCATCATCGGGGGCGGGGGGGTGTATCAGGCCACGGAGGCAGAAACCCTTTTGATGGCAGGGGCCGCCGCGGTGCAGGTGGATGTGGCGCTGTGGCGCAGCCGCTGGGGGTGAGTCAGCGTTCCAGCCAGATGGTCACCGGGCCGTCGTTGTGAATCTCCACCAGCATGTGTGCGCCGAACTGCCCGCTTTGGGTGGGCACGCCCAGCTCGCGCAGCGCTTCCACAAAGCGTTGCACCAGCGGATTGGCGTGCTCCGGGCGCGCCGCCTGGGTGAAGGAGGGGCGGCGTCCCTTGCGGGTATCGGCATACAGCGTGAATTGAGAGATCACCAGCGCCTCGCCGCCGGTTTCCAGCAGCGAGCGGTTTAGCTTGCCGTGCTCATCTTCAAAGATGCGCAGATGGGCGATTTTTTGGGTCAGGTAGCGCACCTGTTCCTCGCCGTCCTCGGGGCTGACGCC
>CAZZFZ010000069.1:7380-9621 GCA_964653835.1 uncultured Anaerolineales bacterium | reverse complement strand
TCGAGGTAGCGCTGCACGGCGTCAATGGCGTATTGCTTTTTCTCCGAGCCGCTTTTGAGCTGCCCGGCGAACCCGGCCTGCTCGGCAGCTTTGACCGCCAGCTGCACGCCTTTTTCGATCATCGCCAGTTGCTCCGCGGTGAGCTTCTGCTTGATCTCGGCGGCTTTGCTGCGCATCCATTGGAAGGCAGCGGCGACCAGGATGGGAATGGAGATGATTAGGAACGCCTGCGCCAGCATGGCCAGAAAGGTGGTGAACGGATTTCCTGCGTCCATCGGTTTCCTCCAGTTTTGGTTTAGGGCAATCCAATCGCTGCTTTTACTTCGGCGATGGTTTGTTCGGCAATCGCTTTGGCCCGTTTGCCGCCATCGATCAACACGTCCCACACCTGATCGGGGTTCTGCGCCCACTCCGCGCGTCGCTCGCGGAAGGGGGCCAGGTTGGCGTTCAGGTTGCGGGCGAAGATTTTCTTGCAGTCCACGCAGCCGATCCCGGCGCGGCGGCACTCGGTGTTAATCATTTCGACCTCCTCGGCTGTGGAGAAGATCTTGTGCATGGTGAACACGTTGCACACGTCCGGGTTGCCGGGGTCGCTGCGGCGCGCCCGCTGCGGGTCGGTGACCATCTGCATGACGCGCTTTTGCGTCTCTTCGGGGGTGGCGGCCAGCTCGATGTGGTTGTTCAGGCTCTTGCTCATCTTGCTGGTGCCGTCAATGCCCAGCACTTTGGGAACCTGAGTGGCTTTCATCTGCGGCTCGACGAGCACGTCCGTTTTGTAGCGATAGTTGAATGAACGCACCACCTCGCGGGTGAACTCAATGTGCGGGGCCTGGTCAATGCCCACAGGCACAAGCACCGCCTTGTAGAGAGCGATATCGGCGGCCATCAGCACGGGGTATCCCACCAGCCCGTAATTGACGTTGTGCGGTTGCTGGCGGATCTTCTCTTTGAAGGTCGGCAGGTCGGTGAGTTTGCCCAATGGGGTGACCATCGAAAAGAAGGTGTGCAGCTCCAGCACCTCGGGGACGTGCGACTGGATGAAGATGATGCTTTCATCCGGGCGCAGACCGGCGGCCAGCCAGTCGAGGGCCATTTCATAGGTGTTTTGTTTCAAGTTTTGGGTGGTCTCTACCGTGGTCAGGGCGTGGATGTCGACGATGCAGTAGATGGTGTCCTCGTATTCATCCTGCAAAGCGACGTAGTTTTTAATCGCCCCCAGGTAGTTGCCCAGGTGTTGGCGTCCGGTGGGTCGGGCGCCCGAGAAGACCCGACCTTTCTTTTTTGTTGTCTCTGTCATGCGTTCTCCTTGGAGATGCGACCGCCAATGGCGGCGAGAACCTCACCGATCTCGGCGTGGCGGCCGGTTTTCAGTTTTGAGTAGACCAATTCGCCATCGGCGCTGACCTCGAAGCGGCCTCCATCGGAGGGGATCAGCGTGATGGATTCAATCTGTTGCTCATACTGGTTGAGCAGTGCGCCCGTCAAACTGAGGGCCCGAGGGCGATAGCCTCATACAGCGCAGTATTCGATTTTGATTTTCATACCGTCTCACCTGTGATTTTTGGATATTGGGTTGGTGCGCAGCGGCGCGCGCACCGAGTATATCATAAGCTGGCAACAAGACGCTCAGGATGCGAATTAGCGCCCAGTGGCGTTTTCTTTCTCCCTCTGGGTGCACGCTGGAGCGTGAGGAATGACCCGCGTCTTTTATTCTGCGATGAGGCTGCCGAAAACCTTCTCTCCCATTACAGGACCCAAAACGCCTGGGCCGTAATAGTCGCTCGACCGTAAAGCGGCTGCTTGAATCTCTCCGCGTTGATGGGCTAACATTACTTCTTCCGCCACCTTGGCGCGCAGTTTGCCCTTTTCCGAGCGAGGGAGAATTGGCGAATCTTCGGTTATGGGTTCGGATGAGTCGTACATATAGAGGTTTTCGATGGAAACATAACGCGCGCCAGCAGATTTGGCTGCGGCACGTACACTGGCCTGGAGCGCCGGAAAATATGCGTGCCACAGATGGTAAGGAGGATTGAGCGCCTGGTAAACGGTTGTTGCCCTCGCGGCATCTGTGGCCTGTGTGGGAATAGAAAGCTCAGGCGTTAACGTCTTCCACGGGCGCGGATTTCTTTTCTTTATTGGAAACTGTGGCGAAGACAATTTCCTGCTCCCCCTCGTCGCCAGCCACGTCGACTACAACCGTATCGCCTTTCTTGAACTCCCCGGCCAGCAGTTTGATCGAGA
>CAZZFZ010000069.1:2921-7280 GCA_964653835.1 uncultured Anaerolineales bacterium | reverse complement strand
TCGACTACAACCGTATCGCCTTTCTTGAACTCCCCGGCCAGCAGTTTGATCGAGAGCGGGCTTTCGATGTGCTTTTGCAGGGCGCGCTTGAGCGGGCGCGCACCGAAGTCGGGGTCGTAGCCAATTTCGGCCAGCCACTGGCGCGCCTCGGGTGTGAGTTCCACCTTCAGGCCAAGGTCTTGCAGGCGGCTTTCGATGTCCGCCATCTGCAAGTCAACGATCTGCGACATCTCCTCCAGGCTGAGCGGCGAGAAGGTGATGATCTCGTCAATGCGGTTGATGAATTCGGGGCGGAAGGTCTTTTTAAGCTCGGCCTGGATTTTGCTCTCCGCCTCGCGCTGTTTGCTGTCGCCAGCGTGACGCAGAAAACCCAGGCTGCCGGAGCGACTGACATATTCGGTGCCCAGGTTGCTGGTCATAATCAGCACCGTGTTGCGGAAATCAACGATATGCCCCTGTCCATCGGTCAGGCGGCCATCGTCGAGGATTTGCAGCAACGCGTTCCACACCTCGGGATGGGCTTTTTCGATCTCGTCGAAGAGGATCACCCGGTAGGGGCGGCGGCGCACAGCCTCGGTGAGTTGACCGCCTTCTTCGTAACCCACGTACCCTGGGGGCGCGCCGAACAGCCGCGAGACGGTGTGCTGCTCGTGGTACTCGCTCATGTCAATGCGCACCAGGGCATCCTCATCGTCAAACATGAATTCGGCCAGCGCCTTGGCAAGCTCGGTTTTGCCCACGCCGGAAGGCCCGATGAAGATGAACGAGCCGATGGGGCGTTTGGGGTCTTTGAGGCCGGAGCGGGCGCGGCGGATGGCATCGGAGATGGCGCGGATGGCGGCATCCTGCCCGATGACGCGCTCGTGCAGCCGCTCTTCCATGTGCAGCAGGCGCTCCGACTCGGTCTCCAACATCTGGTTGATCGGGATGCCGGTCCACTGGGAGACCACTTCGGCCACGTCGTCGGCGTCCACGATCTCGTCCAGCTCGTGTTCGCTCTCCCACTTCTCGCGGGCGGCGTTGAATTTCTCCTCCAGGCGGGCGCGCTCCATCTTCTTTTCAGCGGCGCGCTCGTAGTCGCGCTCCAGGCCGGCCTGTTCCTCCTCGGCCATCAGGCGCTCGATTTCGGACTTCATCGCCTTGAGGTCGGGGGGCAGGGAGTACAGCGCCACGCGCAGCTTGGCGGCGGCCTCGTCAATCAGGTCAATCGCTTTGTCGGGCAGCCGCCGATCGGAGACGTAGCGGTTGGAAAGCTGCGCCGCGGCCACCAGCGCCTCATCGGAGATGCTGACTTTGTGGTGCGCCTCGTAGCGGTCGCGCAATCCCTGCAACATGCGGATGGTGTCCTCCACGTTTGGCTCTTCCACGTAGACCGGCGCAAAACGACGCTCCAGGGCGGAGTCCTTCTCAATGTATTTATGGTACTCATCCAGCGTGGTGGCGCCGACGCATTGCAGCTCGCCGCGCGCTAGCGCGGGCTTGAGCATGTTGGATGCGTCCAGCGTCCCCTGGGCGGCTCCTGCGCCCACCACGGTGTGCAGCTCATCAATGAACAGGATGATCTCGCCCTCGGCGCGCTGGATATCCTCGATGGCGGCTTTCAGGCGTTCCTCAAATTCGCCACGGAAGCGCGACCCGGCGATCATCGCTCCCAGGTCAAGAGAGACCACCCGTTTCCCAGAAAGGATTTCGGGTACGTCGTTGCTGGCGATCTTTTGCGCCAGTCCTTCCACGATGGCCGTCTTGCCCACGCCCGCTTCGCCGATCAGCACGGGGTTGTTTTTGGTGCGGCGTGAGAGGATTTGAATCACGCGCAGAATCTCGCTGTCGCGGCCGATCACGGGGTCGAGCTTGCCCTCGCGCGCCATGGTGGTCAGGTCGCGCGAGTATTTTTCCAGCATCTTGTAGCGGGTCTCAGCTTTTGGATCGGTGACCCGCTGACCGCCGCGCATCTGCTGGATGGCCTCGTAGACGCGGTCTTTCGTCACCCCCGCGCCGTTGAGGATGCGCCCGGCGGGGGTGTTACGTTCGCTGAGGATTGCCAGGAAGATATGTTCGGTGGAGATGTATTCGTCTTTCAGCCGGTTGGCTTCCTGGTTAGCCACGTCAACGATCCGCTTGACGCGCGGGGTGATGAAGATTTGCCCCGCGCCCCCACCGAAGATGTTGGCCTTGGGGCTGCTGCGCAGCACATAATCAAGTTGTTCGCTCAACTGGCGGATATCCACGTTGAGCATTTCGAGCAGTTGGGTGATCGCGCCGTCGGATTGCTCGATCAGCGCCAGCAGGATGTGCTCGGTGTCAATCTGGTTGTGTCCGTAGCGTTGGATGATCTCCGCGGCGCGCTGGGCAGCTTCCTGAGCGCGCTCGGTAAAGCGGTCGAATCGCATCATGGGTGTACCTTCCTTCTCTCCCGGGGATTTGCCCCGGGTTGGGGAGTCTTCTATAAGGTGATGCGCGAAGACGCCCCCGATGGCGTTAGGCCTGGGTTGATTATATCATTGGGCAGATAGGGAGAATTTCAGAGCGGCGTTAGAAATCTATATGAATCCCTGGGGCTATCCCTGTACATCGGCGCGCACGGCCAGGCAGCGCGGGCAGGAAGGATTATTGCAGAGCAGCGCCAGAGGATCTTTCGCAATCAGTCGCACCACGGTTTTGAGCAAATCGGATAGCGGAAGCAGGCGCACCCGCGCCGCTCCGATCCGACGTTCCTGTGTGATGGGAGCTACCTGTGGAGCAATGGCCTCGAATCCGCGCGAGCACCCCGGCCAATGGGGACATTCGACCACCCCGCGGGGTGTCAACGCCCAGCGGACGAACTGCTTGCGCCCGGCGAGCTGTTCGCCGTAGTGGATGCTGGTGTTGGCGGTGTGGTCTACCCCCAGGAGCAGCACCAGCCCCTGGGCTTCCAGCAACGCTCGAATCGGCGCGAAAGGGTCGGCCAGCGATTGCGTCGCCAGGATGTCGTCTATCCCCACGCCGCTGAAGGAGTAAATCGGGTGATTGGAGCGTTGCGCCTGCGGGTGGCGGCGCAGCGTTTCGGCGGCGACCCCCATCAGCGGATCGGCGGGCATATCGGGGTGGTAGAACTCGGCTAGGCTGTTGGCGTGTTCTCCCCGGCCATAGGCGATGGCGTTGTTCGGCGGGCCGACGCGGGGGGTAATCATGGTGCGGTAGGTAAAGGTGGGCATCATCACGCCTTGCGCCGTCGCCAGCAGCGCGCCGACCAGAGTCTCCGCGCCGCCCTGGACGTTGCCGAAGGCGGAGAGCGAGGCGTGGGCGATGACCGGGCGGGAGCCATCCAGCCCAAGCTGACGAAGTTCGCTGACCAGTTGGCGGTAAGTGACCGTCATGTTGCCCTCACCGCGCCCGGAATATGCACACTGTTATTTGCCCTCCCACTTTGCGGTGCGCTTCTCGATGAAGGCGGCCATGCCCTCTTTCTGGTCGCGCGTGGCGAAGAGCAAGGTGAAGGCACGGCGTTCGTCGGCCAGGCCGTCACTCAGGCCGGTTTCAAAGGCCTGGTTGACCATCTCCTTGCCCAGGCGAACGGCCAGCGGGGCGCGGGCGGCGATCTCCGCGGCCAGCTCGAGAGCGGTATCCAGATATCGTTCCGCGGGCACCACCCGGTTGACCAGCCCAAAGCTTAGCGCCTCCTCGGCGCTGAGGGTGCGGTTGTTGAGCACCATTTCCATCGCCAGCGCTTTGCCCACCGCCCGCGCCAGTCGCTGTGTCCCCCCAGCACCGGGGATCACACCGATGGTAATCTCCGGCTGGCCGAATTTCGCCGTCTCGGCGGCGACGATCATATCGCACGAGAGCGCCAGCTCGCAGCCGCCGCCCAGCGCCCACCCCGCTACCGCGGCGATCACCGGTTTTTTGATGGCGCGGATGCGATCGAAGGTGGGGATGAAATCGTCCAGCAGCATCTCCACCGCGGATGCCGAGGCCATCTGTTTGATGTCGGCTCCGGCGGCGAAGGCTTTATCGCTGCCGGTGATCACCATGGCACCGATGTTTTCGTCGCCGTCAAAGGCCTCCAGCGCGTCCATTAACTCGTGTAGCAGTTGACTGTTCAGCGCGTTGAGCGCCTTGGGGCGGTTGAGGCGCACCAGTCCAACGCGGTTGTGAACTTCGGTGAGGATGGTTTCGTAGGTCATGTCAGGGCCTCCCTCTGAATGTCGGGTGTTATTGTCCCACTCCGTTAGTTTAGCATTCTTTGCTCCGTTACCCCCTGCCAGAACAGCGCTAAACTGGATGAAACGATTGTTGGCGTCTGAGAGGTGTGTGTTTATCCCTGGAACTATGCAAAGTCGAAGACAGGGGCCTGCACTGTTCGGATGGGCTTCTTGTGTC
>CAZZFZ010000069.1:0-2821 GCA_964653835.1 uncultured Anaerolineales bacterium | reverse complement strand
TCCAGCGCCCGCCGCCAGTCCCATTCATCCAGGTCAATCAGCGGTTTGGAGGGGTTCACGCTCGTGCAGTTGATCAGGATGTCCAGGCGGCCCCAGTCGTCCAGCACCTGATTGATCAGCGCCTGCACCGGCATCTTCTTGGCGATATCGGCGACGTAATCGCGAATCTGTCCCCCGGCGGCGCGCACGCGCTCAACGGTGGCGTCCAGGTTGATGGGGGTGATGTCGTTGGCGGCGACGACCGCTCCGGCGGCGGCGAAGGTCTCGGCGAGCTGGCTGCCAACCCCACTCCCCGCGCCGGTGAGGAGGACGATTTTGTTTTTGAGTGAGTGCATGGCGATTCCTTCTGATGATTGATTGTTAGGGGCGGACCGCGGTCAACGGTCCGCCGCCTGCGGTCTATTCACGGCACACGGGTATTTCGCCGCGGTTCTCGTGGGCGTTCAACGCCAGGCCGAGGTAAGGCGATGGATCGAGCGTGTTTTGGATCTTCAGTTCATTGAGGAACTCCCCGCGCCCGTCGTCTTTGACGATGGAGAAGTGCAGGTGCACGCCGGTGGGATTGTTGGGATCGCCGGAGTAATCGCCCTGGTAGCCCAACAGCGTGCCGGCTTCCACAAAAACCTCGCGCGTGCCGGGAGGGAATTCATCAGCGATGAAGGATTTGCCGTATTGGTCGGCCATGTGGGTGTAATAAGTCCAGATCTGTCGGCCGGGGTTGAGCGGGTCGCTGGGGATGCGGATGATGACAGCGGATTTCCAGTGGGGCAGGCGGGTGAGGTAACCACTATACGCCGCGTAGACCGGCATCACCCCCGGCTCTTCCCCGCCGAAGATGTCAATGCCCTGGTGGCGGTGGCCGGGGCGGAAGGAGTCATCCCATAGAAAGCCGATGTAGCCGCTGGTGGGCATCTGAAAAGGGGCCTCGTCGCAGCGTTCTCCGGCCTGCACAGCCCAGTCGGGGTGGCTTTGCGGATCGCGCAGCCATACCCACAGGATCGTCATGCGGCCGCCGCTACGGGCGTACCAGCGATAAGCGAAATACCCGGCGACGATGGCGATGACGAACAGCGCGGAGAAAAGCGGCTTGAGCCAGGTTCGCTTTTTCATGCGGTCGTTTGATGCAGTGGGAGGGTTTCGGCCTGGGTGACGCGCACGATTTCCGCCGGAGAAATGCGCAGCATGGCGTTGTGTGCCCCGCCGCCGGCGTATACCACCTCGTGTTCCAGCACGCCGGGGTCAATTAAAAGAGTCAGCGGGGTGGCATGGCCGAAGGGCGGCACGCTTCCCACGGGGTAGCCGGTGGCTTCGAGCACCACGGGCGGCGGCGCCAGGCGCACGCGCTTGCGCCCCACGCCGAAGCGGGCGGCCAGCGCGCGTTGATCAATCAACTGCGTGCCGCTGGTCATCGCCAGCACGCGCAGGTCTTTGATGGTGAAGAGCACGGATTTGACGATCTGCTCTGGGGCTACGCCCAGCGCGCGGGCGGCATCGTTCACTGTGAGGGTGGGCTGCTCGAGGAAGAGAATCTCCCCCGGGATGTTATGCTGTTCCATAAAGGCTTGCAAATCTTCAGGTGTCAGCATCGGCGGCCTCGCTTTGTCGGTAACGGCGGATGTTCTCGATGGCGTCCTCGGTGTGATCGGCGGTCAGCAGGGTCATCTGGCCGCCGGTGAGGTCTTGCAGAATTTCGCCAGCAGCCTTGCCATGCGGCGAGCGCATGGCCGCATCCAGCGCCTCGGGGCTTTCAAAGAACAGTTCATGGATCATGTAAAAATCCCCCGCGCCGTAGAGGCGCGAGCGCACCTGGCTGGAGGCTTCACGCTGCAGGCCGGGCATTTCCTCAGCGTGGTGCAGGAACTGCGGCCAGCCTTCATGAAATGCTTCGGTTTCGGCCACCGGGCCGATGAGGATGATGAGTTTGTGCATGTCCCCATTATACCCGCGGCGCACGCGCCCGGCGATTGTGATACCATTACGGCAGACCAGATTTGGAGAATACCATGTCCGTTTTTTCGTCGCCTTACCTGCAAGCGATCTTGAACACTCCTGTGCTTTCCCGCATCCGCCGCAACCACGGGCTGGAGCACGCCACTCTGCATATCCTGGCGCGCCGTTTCCCCCGCCGTCCCATGGGAGGGCACTCTAACCCCAACGGCTTCTGGTTGATCGGCGATCTGCCCACCGATGCGGTAGAACAGGCTGTCCATGAGGCGTTGCAGCGCATGCGCAGCGGGGAACACACCCTGGCCGTTCACCCCGGCTGTGGCACCAATTACGCCACTGCGGGCCTGCTGGCGGGGCTGGCCGGTCTGATCGGTATGTGGGGAGCGGGGCCGCGCAAGCGCGATAAGCTGGAGCGGCTGCCGTTGCTGGCGACCCTGGCGACCGTGGCGTTGATGTTCGCTCAACCGCTGGGACTGCGGTTGCAGAAATATGTCACCACGTCTGGTGAGCCGGGTAGCCTGGAAATTGTGGGCGTTTACCCGGTGAACCGTGGGAGGGTGAAAGCCCATCAGGTGATCACCCGGGGGTGAGCATGAGTGATAAGCCGGTTGTGTATCTGCTGCATGGCGATGATGCGTTTGCCATCCAGCGCTTCATCCAGACCCTGGAGGAGCGGCTGGGCGACCCGGCGACGGCGCAGATGAACATCACGGTGATCGAGAAGGGGGCGTTTTCGTTTCGGGCGTTGTCTTCGGCCGCGCAGGCGATGCCCTTCCTTTCCCCGCGGCGGCTTGTGGTGGTGCACGATCCGCTGGCCGCGCTCAACAGCCCGGCGCAGCGCGAGAAGTTCACCGCCCTGCTGGAAGGGTTGCCG
>CAZZFZ010000068.1:0-14292 GCA_964653835.1 uncultured Anaerolineales bacterium | reverse complement strand
GTGGCTCATCACGTGAGTCACCGCTTACATCTCTTGTTTTTTCGTTAGAGATCCGGGGACCACCGCGATCTACACCATCCTCTTGTTCGGCAGCGTAAGTTGATATTCTCTGTGGACTCTGTGTCTCCGTGGTTTGGTAAATAAAAAACCCTCCTTGCGGGAAGGAGGGTTGAACTTACGTCAATGCGTTTTCGCGTCGAGCTTTACCTACGCGCAAACGCCCCGCCTTCCCGTTGGGAGGTCAGGGGCTTACGACGAGGGCGACGAACGTTGCGCAGGTTGCTCATATTGGGCGTGAGTCTATCACCCCCTTTGGCAGACGTCAAGGTTTTATTGTTGACAAATCTGGCCCAACCCGATAGAATGCAGCCCAATATGATGAACATGGCGATTTTGCTTTCCCTCTTTATTATGATGATGTGCATGATGATGCCCCAACCGCGGGCCTGGGTGGTCGCGTCCCGGAGACGCAGGCGTTAGCGCATCACACGCTTCGAGCTGAGAGCCGCCCAGGTCAGGCGGCTTTTTTGATTCTTGAAAGGAGCTACTTCCTATGAAAACCGCGATCTCGACGGTGAAAGACCTTAAACAAGATGATCAACCCGCCCAGGTTGGGCCGTCAACCCGGGCGGTGCACGGGGGGCGGCGAGCCAATCCCTATCACGCCGTCGCTGAGCCGATTGTGCAGACGGCCACCTACAGCTTTGATAGCACGGCTGAACTGTGCGCTTACAAGGATGCCTATATGCTGGGCGCGGCCGACGGCCGCCTGGAATACGGTCGCTACGGCAACCCCACGGTGGCCGCCGCCGAGGCGCGCCTGGCTGCCCTTGAGGGCGCGGATGCAGCCATCCTTTACGCCTCCGGCATGGCGGCCATCACCTCGGTGATCCTCTCCATGCTGCCGACCGGCGCGCATCTGGTGCTGGTTGGTGATAGCTACCGCCGGACGCGCGAGTTCTGCCTGTATTTCCTGCGCCGTTTGGGGATCACCTGCGATCAGGTCCCCATGGGGGATTACGAGGCCCTGGAGGCGGTCATTCGTCCCGAAACGCGCCTGTTGATCGCCGAATCGCCCACCAACCCTTACCTGCGCGTCCTTGACCTGGAGCGGTTTGTGGAGATCGCCAGCAAGCACAAAATCAAAACCCTGGTGGATGCCACCTTCGCCACGCCGATTAACTTGAAGCCGTTGGAGTGGGGGGTGGACCTGGTGGTGCACTCCGCCTCCAAGTATCTGGCCGGGCACAACGACCTGCTCGCCGGTGTGGTCGCCGGGGAGGCCGGGTTGATCGCCTCGCTGCGCGGCCCGTTGGGCGTGCTGGGCGGCATTGTGGACCCGCAAAACGCCTCACTCCTCCTGCGGGGCGTCAAAACGCTGGCGCTACGCGTCGAGCGTCAGAACCAGACGGCTTTGCGAGTCGCCCGCTTTTTGGAGGCGCATCCGCAAATTGAATCCGTCTGGTATCCAGGGCTGGAATCGCATCCCGATTATGCGATCGCCCAGCGGCAGATGCGCGGTTTTGGCGGCGTGGTCTCCTTCACCGTGCGCGGCGACCTGCACGCCACGGCGCGCTTTATTGATGCCCTCACCCTCCCGCAGATCGCCACTTCGTTGGGCGGCACGGAGACGTTGATCTCGCAGCCTGCGCTGATGTCCTATTATGAACTCGATTCCGAGGATCGCCTGGCGCTCGGCATCCCCGATAACCTGGTGCGGCTGGCGCTGGGCATTGAAGACGTGGAAGACCTGATCGCCGATCTGGAGCAGGCGTTGACGCGGGTATGACGCCCGACTTTTACATAATCTTTATGTTCCTCTCTTGACAGTTCGTCAACTTCTCGTTTACAATCCGCCCCAATATTTAGAGAGTTTGAGAGAAACCGTTAACCCGATGCACCCGTTTGCTTTCTTCCTGTTTATCCTAATTAGCCTTCTGGTTCTAGTCCTTATTCTTGGGATTACGAACCCTGTTGGCGTTTGGGTAGTCGGGAAGGTGAGAAGCAAACCTTAGCAAGACTTAGCACACATACCGAGTAGATTTTTAGAAGGCTGCCCAAACGGGCGGCCTTTTTTGTTGATCACGATAAAGGAAATCGAAATGCGATCAGACATCATCAAAAAAGGTTTCGAGCGTGCCCCGCACCGTTCCTTGCTCAAAGCGACCGGCGTGGTTGGCGATGGCGATTGGGATAAGCCTTTCATCGCGGTCGTCAATTCGTATATTGACATCATCCCCGGCCACGTGCACTTGCAGGAGTTTGGCCGCCAGGTGAAGGAGGCCATCCGCGCCGCGGGGGGCGTACCCTTTGAGTTCAACACCATCGGCGTGGATGACGGCATCGCCATGGGGCACGCGGGCATGAAGTTCAGCCTGCCCTCCCGCGAGCTGATCGCCGACAGCGTGGAGACCATGATCCAGGCGCATCAGTTCGATGGCATGATCTGCATCCCCAACTGCGACAAAATCGTCCCTGGCATGGCGATGGCCGCGCTGCGGGTGGATATCCCGGCCATCTTCATCTCAGGCGGGCCGATGGCTGCCGGGCGCACCCCGGAGGGCGAGGTGGTGGATTTGATCTCGGTTTTCGAGGGAGTGGGCGCGTATAAAGCGGGGAAGATTGACGATGCGCGCCTGAAACTGCTGGAAGATTACGGCTGCCCATCGTGCGGCTCGTGCTCCGGCTTGTTCACCGCCAACTCGATGAACTGCCTGCTGGAGGCCCTGGGGCTGGCGCTGCCCTTCAACGGTTCGGCCCTGGCCCTGAGCGCGGAGCGCGAGGCGCTGGCGCAACAGGCCGCCCGGCAGATTATCGCTCTGGTTGAACAAGGGCTGACCCCGCGGCAGATCGTCACCGCCGAGGCGATTGACGATGCCTTCGCCCTCGATATGGCGATGGGCGGCAGCACCAACACCGTGCTCCACACCCTTGCGCTGGCGCATGAAGCGGGCATCGAATACGACCTGCACCGCATCAATCAGGTGGCCGAAAAAGTCCCCCATTTGTGCAAGGTCAGTCCCTCCGGGCAGTGGCACATGGAGGACGTCCATCGGGCCGGTGGGGTCCCCGCCATTCTGAACGAGATCGCCAGGGGGGGAAACACGCTGCACCTGGATCGCCTCACCGTGGCGGGGACCACCCTGGGGGAGGCCATCGCCGGGCATACGATTCGGGATCACGAGGTCATCCGCCCGCTGGAGAATCCCCATTCGGCCCGCGGCGGCCTGGCGATTCTGTTCGGCAACCTGGCCCCCGATGGAGCGGTCGTCAAGATCGGCGGCGTGGCCCCGGCGATGCGGCAACACCGCGGCCCGGCGCGGATTTACGAGAGTCAGGAAGACGCCATGCGCGGCATCCTCGGCCACGAAGTCCAGCCCGGCGACGTGGTGGTCATCCGCTACGAGGGGCCGCGCGGCGGCCCGGGGATGCAGGAGATGCTCTCGCCGACCTCGGCCATCATGGGGATGGGGCTGGGCGAAAGCGTGGCGCTGATCACCGATGGGCGTTTTTCCGGCGGGACGCGCGGCGCCTGCATCGGCCACGTCAGCCCGGAGGCCGCCGCCCGCGGACCGATCGCCGCCCTGCGGGATGGAGACATCATCGAAATTGACCTGGAAGCACGCAGCCTGAACGTGGCGCTGAGCGAGGCGGAAATTCAGGCCCGCCTGGATGCGCTGCCGCCGTTTGAACCGCGCACCACTAGCTCCTGGCTGCGGCGCTACGCCCGCATGGTCACGAGCGCCAATCAGGGAGCGGTGCTGGTTTAGTCAGGTAACAAGGCAACAAGGTGCAAGGTGACAAGGGTGTCTCTCTATTTCCCTGTTACCCAATTACCCAGTTACCTAAGAACAAAGAGAAAAGAGGAAATCGCAATGAAAAAAACAGGCGCAGAAATTTTATGGGAATGTCTGGTGCGCGAGGGCGTGGAGGTGGCCTTTGGCTACCCCGGCGGCGCGATCATGCCTGTGCATGACGCCATGCTGAATTATCCCGTGCATCACGTGCTCACCCGCCACGAGCAGGGCGCGGCGCACATGGCGGATGGATACGCCCGCGCTTCGGGGAAGGTCGGCGTTGCGCTGGCGACCTCGGGGCCGGGCGCGACCAACCTGGTTACTGGCATCGCCACCGCGATGATGGATTCCTCCCCGATTGTGTGCATCACCGGCCAGGTCCCGGCGCATTTGATCGGCGGCGACGCCTTCCAGGAGACGGACGTCACCGGCATCACCCTGCCGATCACCAAGCACAATTACCTGATCACCCGCGCCGATCAGGTCGCCCAGACGGTGCGCGAGGCCTTCCATATCGCCCGCAGCGGACGCCCCGGCCCGGTGCTGATTGACTTCTGCAAGAACGCGCAGATCGAGGAGACCGAGTTCGTCTACCCGGAGGAGATCACCCTCCCCGGCTATCAACCGCCCACGCATGCCCCCGTTGCCGATCTGGAAAAGGCCGTTGAGTTGATCGAACAAGCCGAGCGCCCGGTCATCCTGGCGGGGCACGGGGTGCTGATGTCTGGCGCGATGAAGGAATTGCAAATGCTGGCCGTCAAGACCCAGACCCCGGTGGCGATGACCTTACTGGGGTTGGGGGCGATGCCTGCTTCCCATGAACTCAGCCTGGGGATGATGGGGATGCACGGCGAGGCGTATGCCAATTACGCCATCCAGAACGCCGACTTGCTCATCGCCCTGGGGATGCGCTTTGACGACCGCGTGACCGGTAATCTGCGCACCTACGCGCCGCGCGCCCGCAAAATCCACGTCGAGATTGACCCCTCCGAGGTGCACAAAAACGTCAAGGTGGATGTGCCTCTGATCGGCGACCTAAAAACTGTGCTCACCGACCTGATCCCCATGCTGGACGAGTACGAACGCGAAAGCTGGCTGGAGCAGATCGCCGAGTGGAAAAAAGAGACCGCCGAGCGCAGCATCATGGCCTGGCCGGATGACGGCAAGCTCTATACCGCCCATGCCATCCGCGCCCTGTGGAAAGCCACCGACGGCAACTCGATCGTAGCGACCGGCGTTGGCCAGCATCAGATGTGGGCGGCGCAGTATTACACCTTTGAGCACCCTTACCGCTTGATTACCTCCGGCGGCGCGGGCACGATGGGCTTCGGCCTGCCCGCGGCGATCGGCGCCTGGTTCGCCCATCAGGATAAAGAAGTCTGGCTGATTGATGGGGATGGCAGTTTCCAGATGACTCAGGCCGAACTCTCCACCGCGGTGCAGGAGGGCGCCAACGTAAAAATCGCCATCATGAACAACCAGTTCCTGGGCATGGTGCGCCAGTGGCAGGAGTTTTTCTTCGATAAACGCTACGCCGCCACCCCGCTCACCGGCCCCGATTTCGTCAAAATCGCCGAGGCGCACGGCATCCCCGCACGGCGCATCACCGAACCCGGTCAGGTCTTCGATGCCATCGCTTTTGCCCAGGAGACCACCGGCCCGGTTGTGCTTGAGTTCCGGGTGGAGAAGGAAGAAGCCGTCTACCCGATGGTCCCCGCCGGGGCGGACCTGGATGATATGATCCGCCGTCCGGTGAGGCAGTAGCCGCCCGTAAGGAGAGAAAGAAATGCAACACACATTATTTGCTTTAGTTGAAAACAAACCCGGCGTGCTCAACCGGGTGGCCTCGCTCTTCCGTCGGCGCAACTTCAACATCGAATCGCTCAACGTGGGGCGCACCGAATCTCCCGATGTCTCGCGCATGACGATTGTGATGGAAGGCAACGAGGTGGACGTGCGCATTGTGGAGGCCAACCTGTACAAACTGGTCAACGTGATTGACGTGCAGGATGTCACCAATCAACCCGCGGTGATGCGCGACCTGGCACTCATCAAGGTGCGCGCAAAACCGGAGCAACGCAGCGAAATCGCCAACCTGGTTTCGATCTTCCGCGCAAAAATCGTGGACGTCGCACCGGAGACGGTGATCGTTGAGATCACCGGTACGGAGGACAAAATCGAGAGCCTGGTCGAATTGCTGCGCCCTATCGGCATTGAGGAGATGGTGCGCACCGGTCAGGTCGCCATGATGCGCGGCACCGGCAGCGGCGAGCGGCGCATCCCCAGCGCCGGCAGCAACGGGAACGGAAAGTCTACAATGGCTTCTCCTTCCTCGACCGTGATCTAGAACGACTAATTGAAAATCGGCAATTTACAATCTCAAATCAGGAGTTTTGCATGGCTACGATTTATTACGACAAAGACGCCAACCCGGAGTTGATCCGGGCGAAGAAAGTCGCTGTTATCGGCTTTGGTTCACAGGGGCATGCGCACAGCCTCAACCTGCATGATAGCGGCGTGGAGGTTTGCGTGGGCTTGCGCGAGGGCAGCAAGTCTTGGTCAAAGGCGGAGGCCGCCGGGTTGACGGTCAAACCCGTGGCCGAAGCGGCCGCCTGGGCGGACGTGATTATGATGCTGGCCCCCGATACGGCGCAACCCGCTATCTATGAAGAAAGCATCGCTCCGGCGCTCGCACCGGGAAAAACCCTGATGTTCGCGCATGGGTTCAATATCCGTTACGGCACCATCGTCCCCCCAACCAACGTGGATGTCAGCATGATCGCTCCCAAAGCACCCGGTCACCGCGTGCGCGAGTTGTACGTGGAGGGCCAGGGGACGCCCGCGCTGCTGGCCGTGTATCAGGATGCCAGCGGGCAGGCCAAGGCCAACGCCATCTCCTATGCCCATGCGCTCGGCGTCACCCGCGCCGGGGTAGTGGAAACCACCTTTGCCGAGGAGACCGAGACCGACCTCTTCGGCGAGCAGGCTGTGCTCTGTGGCGGCGTTTCCGCGCTGGTGAAAGCCGGTTTTGAGACCCTGGTGGAAGCCGGGTATCAGCCGGAGCTGGCCTACTTTGAGTGCATGCACGAACTCAAGCTGATCGTTGACCTGATGTACCGCGGCGGGTTGAGCTATATGCGTTATTCGGTTTCTGATACCGCCGAGCACGGCGACTACACTGGCGGGCCGAAGATCATCACCGAAGAGACCAAATATGCCATGAGCCAGATGTTGAAAGACATCCAGGATGGCACATATGCTCAGGGTTGGATCGAGGAAAATCAGAAGGGCCGCCCCTGGTTCAACGAAAAACGTCGCCAGGAACAGGAGCATCTGATCGAAAAGGTGGGCGCCAAACTGCGCGCCATGATGCCGTTTGTTGACCCCGTAGAAATCAAGCCCGGTGAGTAAAGGCAGGCCGAAGATGGACATCCAGAATCCCAACTATGTGCGTATTTTCGACACCACGCTGCGCGATGGCGAACAATCCCCCGGCGCAAGCCTGACTTCCAGCGAGAAGCTGGAGATCGCCCGCGGGCTGGCACGCCTCGGGGTGGATGTCATCGAGGCCGGTTTCCCTGCAGCATCGCCGGATGACTTTGAAGCCGTGCGGCGCATCGCCGTTGAAGTCGGCAACGCCCGCGGCGAGGAGATCGCCGGACAGGAACCGCCGATCATCTGCGGGCTGGCGCGCGCCACCAAAGGCGATATTGACGCCGCCTGGGGGGCGGTTCGCGAAGCCGCCCGGCCGCGCATCCACACCTTTCTGGCGACTTCCCCCATCCACATGAAATACAAGCTCCGCATGGATCCGGAGGAAGTGGTTGAGCGCGTGCGCGAGATGGTCTCTTATGCCCGCTCATTGTGTGCAGATGTCGAATTCTCCCCCGAAGATGCCGGGCGCAGCGATCCGGAGTTCCTCTACCTGGTGCTGGGCGAGGCCATCAAAGCGGGGGCGACCACCCTCAACATCCCCGACACCGTCGGCTACACCACCCCCGAGGAGTTTGGCCGCCTGATCGCGGGCATTATCGCCAACACCCCCGGCATCGAGAACGCCATCGTCTCCGTCCACTGCCACGATGACCTCGGTTTGGCGACCGCCAACACGCTGGCTGGGATTCAGGCCGGGGCACGGCAGGCTGAAGTGACCGTCAACGGCATTGGTGAGCGCGCCGGCAACACCTCCCTGGAAGAGGTCGTCATGGCGCTCAAAACTCGCCATCCAATCTTTGGGCTGGAGACCGGCATTGACACCACCCAGATCACCCGCGTCAGCCGCATGGTTTCCAACTACACCGGCATGCCGGTGCAGCCCAACAAGGCCATCGTGGGGGCCAACGCCTTCGCCCACGAGGCTGGCATCCATCAGGATGGCATGCTGAAGCACAACAACACCTACGAGATCATGCGCCCTGAGACCGTGGGGCTGCATCGCTCGCGGCTAGTGCTGGGCAAGCACTCCGGTCGGCACGCATTGCGCGTTCGCCTGGAGGAGATGGGCTATGAGCTGGATGACGAAGAACTGCGCGCCGTTTTCAAGCGCTTCAAGGAGCTGGCCGATAAGAAGAAAACCATCACCGATGCCGACCTGGAGGCCCTGGTGGAAGATCAGATGGATCGCGCCGAGGCCATCTACACCCTGGATGGCCTGCAGGTGGCCTGCGGGACGATTGGCCTGCCGACTGCGACCGTGCGTCTGCGCGGCCCCGATGGCGAGCTGCACATTCAGGCTGCCCTGGGAACCGGCCCGGTGGACGCGGCCTATAAGGCCGTGGATGCCATTGTGCAGGCTCCGAACACGCTGCTGGAGTTCAACATCCACGCCGTCACCGAAGGGATTGACGCCATGGGCGAGGTGACCGTGCGCCTGCAGCCAAAGAACGGCTCGGCCACTGAGCGCACTTCGCCGCAGAGCGGCCATAAACACACCCGCTCCTTCGGCGGCTACGGCGCGGATACCGACATCATCGTCGCCAGCGTCAAGGCGTACCTGGCGGCTCTGAACAAAATGCTCGCCGCCCGCCAGCGGCTGGAGACGGCTGAGGTCACCATCAGCCAGCCCACCCCCGCCGCCTGACTACCTGACTAACCAGACCAGTCAGACCGATTAGACCAACAGACCACCATCAAGGAGAAGAAAAATGTCTGCCCCTACTCCTACTCCCCGTGAACACGCTTTTGAGAGCTTCCCAGAACCGCGCACCTTCCCCAAGCATTGGGATAGCGAAGCGGTGATGCGCCCGGCGCAACCCGCTTTCCCTGTGCAGGAACCGCCTATGGCGACCTTCCCGCAACCGAACACCATCCCCGCCGGTTGGGATACCTCCTCCATGCACCCTGACCAATAACTGCTCCAACCAATGCAACCCCTGCAACCAATGCAACCAACTCAACCTAAAACCCTCTTCGAAAAAATCTGGGACGCCCACGTTGTCGCCCAGGAGCCGGATTCGCCCGCTGTTTTGTATATTGACCTGCATCTGGTGCACGAGGTCACCTCGCCGCAGGCGTTCACTGGTTTGCGCCGCCGCGGGCGGCGCGTCCGCCGCCCGGATCGCACCGTGGCGACCATGGATCACTCCACCCCCACCACTGAATTATCCCTGCGGGTTGTGGACGACCAGGGAGCGCGGCAACTGCGTCAACTGGAGGAGAACTGCCGCGAGTTTGGCATCCCGCTCTATAACCTGGATGACCCTCAACGCGGCATCGTCCACGTGATCGGCCCGGAGTTGGGCCTCACCCAGCCGGGCATGACCATCGTCTGCGGCGACAGCCACACCGCAACTCACGGCGCCTTCGGCGCGCTGGCTTTCGGCATCGGCACCAGCGAGGTGGAGCACGTGCTCGCCACGCAGAGCCTGTTGCAAAATCGCCCCAAAACCATGCGCGTGGATTTTGAAGGGCGGCTCGCCCCCGGCGTGACCGCTAAGGATATGATCCTGGCGTTGATCGCCAAGATCGGCGTCGGCGGCGGAACTGGCCACGTGATTGAATACGCCGGGCCTGCCGTGCGCGCCCTGAGCATGGAAGCCCGCATGACCCTGTGCAACATGAGCATCGAAGGCGGCGCGCGCGCCGGTATGGTCGCCCCTGACGACACCACCTTCGAGTACCTGGCCGGACGCCGCTTTGCACCGCAGGGCGCGGCCTGGGACGCGGCGGTTGAGCGCTGGCGTAAGCTGCCCTCCGACCCCGGCGCGAGTTACGATCAGGTTGTCACCCTGGATGTCTCGCGCCTAGAGCCGATGGTCACTTATGGGACGAACCCTGGCATGGGCGTGCCCATCAGCCAGCCGGTCCCCGATCCGCAGCAAGAGCGCGACCCGGCCCGCCGCGCCGCGCTGGAGAAAGCCCTGCGTTATATGGGGCTGCGTCCCGGTCAGCCTCTCAAGGGTCAACCTGTGGACGTGGTCTTCATCGGCAGTTGCACCAACTCGCGCCTCAGCGACCTGCGGCAGGCGGCGGAGATTTTGCGCGGCAGAAAGGTTGCCGAGGGCGTGCGTCTACTGGTTGTCCCCGGCTCCGAGAGCGTCCGCCGTCAGGCCGAGGCCGAGGGGTTGGATCGCATCTTCCGCGAGGCGGGCGCAGAGTGGCGCTACGCCGGGTGCAGCATGTGCATTGCCATGAACGGCGATCAGCTTTCGCCGGGGCAGTATGCCGTCAGCACCAGCAACCGCAACTTTGAAGGCCGTCAGGGCAAAGGCGGGCGCACCTTCCTCGCCAGCCCGCTCACCGCGGCGGCCTCTGCCATTGCCGGTCACATTGCCGACCCCCGCGCCTTGCTCTAGCCAATAGCCGGGGTCGCACTTCGACTTCACTGCATTCAACGCAACCAACCAGACCAATAAGACTAACCAGACCAACGGACCACTCCGACCAACCAATGAACCAACCCTTCACCACCCTCACCTCAATCGTCATCCCTCTGCTGCGCAACGACGTGGACACTGACCAGATCATCCCGGCGCGCTACCTCAAAGTGACCGACAAAAACGGCCTGGCCGAGGGATTATTCTCCGGCTGGCGCTATCGCCCCGATGGCAGCCCCGACCCGGATTTCCCCCTCAACCAACCGCGTTACCAGGGAGCGCAGATACTGCTGGCTGGCGACAACTTCGGCTGTGGCTCCTCGCGCGAACACGCCCCCTGGGCGTTGACCGGCTGGGGGATCCGCGCCGTGATCAGCACATCTTTTGCTGATATTTTCCGTAACAACGCCCTGAAGAACGGTCTGCTTCCCGTGGTGGTGGAAGCGCAGACTCACGCGCAGCTGGTTGCTGCGTTGCAGGCTGATCCTGCACTCGAAGTGACCGTGGACCTACCCTCGCAGACCTTGACCTGGCCCGGCGGCGAGGCTGCTTCGTTCCCAATTGACTCATTCAGCAAAATCTGCCTGTTGGAAGGTGTGGATCAGTTGGGATATTTACTCAAATTTGAAGATCAAATCGCCGCGTATGAAGCCGCGCGCGAAAAGGCGTAATCGCCTTCCGCGGGCGCGCTGAATCTTGTAAGACCTGAAGGTAGAGAAGTATGGCTCAACAGCTAGAATGGAAGGTGGACTGGGCGACGGGTACGCATCTTGTCGCCCAGGGAATTTCCTTGACCAGCACGACTATTTCGACCACTCAGACTAATCAGACTGATACAAAAGGAGATTCCCATGTCCGTGAAAATCTACGACACCACCTTACGCGATGGAACCCAGAGCGAAGGCATCTCGCTCTCGGTCAACGATAAATTGAAGATCGCCCGCCGCCTGGATGAATTCGGCGTTCATTACATCGAGGGCGGCTGGCCTGGCTCCAATCCTAAAGATGCCGAATTCTTCGAGCGGGTCCGCAGCCTGAAGCTGCAACATGCAAAAATCGCCGCCTTTGGTTCCACGCGGCGCAAGCACACTCGCCCGGAAGAAGACGCCAACCTGCGGGCGCTGGTCGAAGCCCAGACGCCTGTGGTCACGCTGGTGGGCAAAACCTGGGATCTGCACGTCTTTGACGTGCTGGAAACCACCCTGGAAGAAAACCTCGCCATGATCGGCGAGAGCGTGGCCTACATCAAGGGGCTGGGCAAAGAAGTGATCTACGATGCCGAACACTTCTTCGATGGCTACAAAGCCAATCCTGAATACGCCCTTCAGACCCTCCAGGCCGCCGCGCAGAACGGCGCGGACGTGCTGGTGTTGTGCGATACCAACGGTGGCAGCTTGCCCTGGGAGATCGAAGAGATCACCCGCGCCGTCAAAGCCCAGGTGGGAACCCCGTTGGGTATCCACACCCATGACGATGGCGGCAACGGCGTCGCCAACACGCTGGCCGCGGTGCGCGCCGGGGCGGTGCAGGTGCAGGGCACGATCAACGGCTATGGTGAGCGCGTGGGCAACGCCAACCTGTGCACCATCATCCCCAACCTGCAACTGAAAATGGGGCTGACGTGCGTGACGCCAGAAAAACTCGCCACCCTGACCGATCTCTCACACTACGTCGCCGAGGTTGCCAATCAGCCGCAGAACCCCTATCTGCCTTTTGTGGGTAAAAAAGCCTTCGCGCACAAGGGGGGGATCCACGTCGCTGCGGTGCTCAAGAATGAAGATTCCTATCAGCACATTGACCCTGCCCTGGTGGGCAACCAGCGCCGCACGCTGGTCTCCGAGCTTTCGGGGCGCGGCAACGTGGTGGATAAGGCCCGCGATTTTGGCATGGAAGTGGATAGTGAACAGGCGCGCGCCGTCGTCGAGCAGATCAAAAAGCTGGAAGCCCAGGGCTTCACCTTTGAGAGCGCCGAGGCCTCCGTCAACCTGATGTTGCAGCGTGTGCAGCAGGATTACCGCCGCCCCTTCGAGTTGATTGACTTCATGGTGGTGGTGGAGCACCGTCAAGGGCGCGGCGTGTTTGCCGAGGCCACCGTCAAGGTAAAAATTGATGATCAGGTCTTCCACACTGCCGCGGAGGGCAACGGCCCGGTCAACGCGCTGGATGCCGCCCTGCGCAAGGCCCTGGTGGCTCGATACCCGCAACTGGCGGATATTCGCCTGGACGATTACAAAGTGCGCATCCTGGATAGCGAGAGCGGCACGGCGGCCAACGTGCGCGTGCTGATTGACACCAAAAACGGCAAAGCTCGCTGGAGCACCGTCGGCGCGAGCACCAACATCATCGAGGCGAGCTGGCGCGCCCTGGCCGATAGCATGGAATACGCCCTCCTCAACGGCACCTCCAACCACTGACCACTTTGACCACTCAGACTTTCTGACCAATCAGACCATCCAACCGACCAATGAACCAACTAACCAACCAACCAATTCCTCGCATTGCCCTCCTCCCCGGCGACGGCATCGGCCCCGAGGTGGTAAGCGCTGCCCGTCAGGTGCTCGCCGCCGTCGCCCCGAACCTTGAAATGCAGGAAGCCCTGATCGGCGGCTGCGCCATTGACGCCACCGGCTCCCCGCTCCCCGAAGAGACCCTGGCTCTCTGCCAACAGGCCGACGCCGTTTTGCTCGGCGCGGTCGGCGGCCCGAAATGGGATGACCCCACCGCCGCCGTGCGCCCTGAACAGGGCTTGCTGGGGCTGCGGAAGGGGCTGGGGCTGTTCGCCAACCTGCGCCCTGTTCGCCCACACCCCGACCTGCTCTCTGCCTCTCCTCTGCGTCCGGAGCGTCTGAAGGGAGTGGATCTGCTGGTAGTGCGCGAGCTGACCGGCGGCATCTACTTCGGCCAGCCGCGCGAGCGGCGTGAAGTGGATGGCGAAATCCAGGCCCTCGATACGATGGTGTACAGCGAGGGGGAGGTCCGCCGGGTAGTGCGGCTGGCTTTCGAGTTGGCGCGCGGCCGCCGCAAAAAGGTCACCGCAGTGGATAAGGCCAACGTGCTCGAATCCTCCCGCCTGTGGCGGCAAGTCGCCGCGCAGGTGGCGGAGGAATACCCCGATGTGACCTTTGAAACCCTTTTGGTGGATGCCGCCGCCATGCACCTGCTCACCCGACCGGCGGATTTTGACGTGCTGGTGACGGCCAACCTGTTCGGCGACATCCTCACCGATGAAGCCTCCGTGCTGACCGGCTCGATGGGCAACATGCCCTCGGCCTCTTTGGGTGAATCGCTGAACCGGCTGGGCAAGCCGCGCGGTCTCTACGAGCCGATCCACGGCTCCGCGCCGGACATCGCCGGGAAGGGGATCGCCAACCCGATCGGCACAATCCTCTCCGCGGCCATGTTGCTGCGTCACTCCCTGGGGATGGAAGCGGAGGCCCAGGCGGTGGAGCGCGCCGTCGAGGCGACCATCAACACCGGTCACCGCACCGCTGACCTGGCGCGCCCCGGCGAAACCGCCCTCACCACGGCACAAATCACCGAGGCCATCCTCGAACACCTCAACTAACCGGGCCAACCAATGCCATCAGTCTAACCGACCACCTGACACTCAGACCAATCCGACCACCCGACCACTCAGACCAATTGGACTAACCAGACCAACCAGACAAGGAGCCTCTATG
>CAZZFZ010000067.1:0-14500 GCA_964653835.1 uncultured Anaerolineales bacterium | reverse complement strand
GTCCACTTCGCCGCCGAATCCCACGTGGATCGCTCGATCCTCGGCCCGGAGCAGTTCGTTCAGACCAATGTGGTGGGCACGTTCACGCTCCTGGAAGCGACGCGCAATTTCTGGGCTTCGCCGGACGCGCCCCGAAGGGAAAAACGCTTTCATCACATCTCCACCGATGAGGTTTATGGCTCGCTGGGGCCGGATGATCCGCCGTTCAACGAGCGTACACCCTACGCGCCCAATTCACCTTACGCGGCATCCAAAGCGGCCAGCGACCACCTGGCGCGCGCCTACGCACACACCTACGGCCTGCCGGTGACGATCACCAATTGCTCGAACAACTACGGGCCTTACCAGTTCCCGGAAAAATTGATTCCCCTGATGCTGCTCAATGCCCTGGAGGGCAGGCCGCTGCCAGTCTACGGTGATGGGTTGCAGGTGCGTGACTGGCTGTACGTGGAAGATCACTGCGAAGCCATCTGGCGGGTGCTGCGGGAAGGGACGCCGGGAGAGACATACAACATCGGCGGCGACAACCAGCCCACCAACCTGGAAATTGTGCAAACGCTGTGCGCCATCCTGGATGCCCGCTTTCCGGATTCGCCGCGTGCCCCCCATGCGCAGTGGATCACCCATGTGACCGACCGCCCTGGTCATGACCGCCGCTACGCCATGGATATCGGCAAAATCCGCCGCGAGTTGGGTTGGGCGCCGCGGCACACGCTCGAAGAAGGATTGGAAAAGACGGTAGACTGGTATCTGCAAAACGATGCCTGGGTGGCGGCCATTCGTCAACGCGGCGATTTTCGCGCCTGGATGGCGGCCAACTACGCCGCGCGGGAGGGAACGCTATGAAGGGGATCATCCTCGCCGGAGGGCAGGGTACTCGCCTCTACCCTCTGACCGTCAGCCTCTCCAAGCAGTTGCTGCCGGTCTACGATAAACCCATGATTTACTATCCGCTCTCGATACTGATGCTGGCGGGGATCCGCGAGATTCTGGTGATCAGCACGCCTGAGGCGCTGCCCGCTTTTCGCAAATTGCTGGGAGACGGGAGCCAGTTCGGGCTGCGCTTTGCTTTTCTAGCGCAGCAGGCTCCGCGCGGCATCGCTGAGGCTTTTTTGCTGGGACGCGAGTTCATCGCCGGGGAGTCGGTTTGCCTGGCGCTGGGCGATAACATCTTTTTTGGAACCAGTCTTCCCCAGCGGCTGCGCCGCGCCGCGCAGCTCCGCGAGGGAGCGGTGATTTTCGCTTATCAGGTGCGCGACCCGCGGCGCTACGCCGTGGTGACGTTTCGGTATGACGAAGGCGATCATGACCGTGGCCTGGCGCTTACCCTGGAGGAGAAGCCCACGCAACCGCTCTCGCGCTACGCGGTCCCAGGGCTGTACTTCTACGACGAGCAGGCCGTGGCGATTGCTGAGTATCTCAAGCCCTCGGCGCGCGGTGAGCTGGAGATCACCGACCTCAACCGGGTCTATATGCAGCGCGGGCAACTGCGCGTTGAGGTGCTCGGCCGCGGCATCGCCTGGCTGGATGCCGGGACGCCGGAATCGCTGGTGCAGGCGGCCGCCTTCGTCCAGACCGTGCAGGAGCGTCAGGGGATGATGATCTCCTGCCCCGAGGAGATCGCCTATCGCATGGGTTATATTGATGCTGCACGGCTGGAAGCTCAGGCGCGGCGGCTGGCGAAGACGGCTTACGGGCAATATCTGCTGCAAATATTGGAAGAGGGGCGCGAAGCATGAAGATCCCCTCCACGCAACCCTGGATCGGCGAGGCGGAAGCTCAGGCGGTGATGGCGGCCCTGATGGAAGGGCAATTGACAGGCAACGGGGAAATCTCCCGCCGTGTGCAACAAGTTCTCAAGGAGATGACCGGCGCGCGCCACGCGCTACTCACGCCCTCCTGCTCCGCGGCGCTGGAGATGGCGATGATGGTGCTGGAGATAGGTCCCGAGGATGAGGTCATCCTGCCCAGTTTTACCTTCGTCTCCACGGCCAATTGTATGGTGCTTCACGGGGCACGTCCGGTCTTCGCTGAGGTTCGGCCTGATACGCTGAACCTGGACCCCGCCGACCTCGAGCGGCGCATCACGCCGCGCACGCGCGCCGTCATTCCGGTGCACTACGCCGGTGTGGCCTGCGAGATGGACGCCATCCTGGAGATCGCCGCGCAGCATGGCCTGGCTGTGGTTGAGGATGCCGCTCAGGGGGTGGACGCGGCTTACAAGGGGCGTCCGCTGGGGACGCTCGGCGACGTCGGCTGCTACAGCTTCCACGGCACCAAGAATATCACCTGTGGTGAGGGGGGCGCGTTTTTAACCAGTGATGACGACCTGGCGGCGCGGGCCGAGATCATCCACGAGAAAGGGACCAATCGGGCGGCCTTTCTCCGCGGGCAGGTGGATAAATACACCTGGGTGTCCCGCGGCAGCAGTTACGTGCTCTCCGATTTGCTGGCTGCTTTGCTGGAAGTGCAACTGGCGCGGCGTGAGGCGATCAAGGTGCGGCGAAAAATGCTCTGGGAAGCGTATCACGCAGGGTTGGCTCCGCTGGCGCGCGAGGGGGTCGTCACCCTGCCGGTGGTGCCATCCTACGCGGAGCCGAATTATCACCTGTTTTATTTCCGCGTGGCCGATCAGGGGACGCGCGACGCGTTGCTGAACGCCCTGCGCAATGAGGGGATTGGGGCGACGTTCCACTACGTCCCGTTGCATTCTTCACCCTTCGGGCGTGATGTCTTGGGCTGTGAACAGGAGCTGCCGATCACCGAGCAGGTCAGCCGCACGCTGGTGCGCTTGCCGCTATACCCTGAACTCTCTCTGGCTGAAGCCGAGCGAATCGTGACGCGCGTGCAGGCGTTCTTTGATGCCTGAAACGATGGGGATGGACATGGGATCATCATACCCCGTGGTCGGGCACCTGGATTTCACCTTCTTTGCCCGTTCGCAGACGTTCATCTACTTTTACCTCATCCACTTTCGGCGCACGCGCCCGGTGTGCCTCAGCCTGCGCACGCCAGTGATTCATCGGCGGCGTTTTCCTTTCCCTCGCCAGGATGTCTACGGCTTTCCCCCGCGCCTGCCCTGGATGTTGTGGCGCGCCTGGGATCGGGCTGGCCTGCCGGGGGCGCGTGCGCTGCGTTTTCGCGTGGTCGGCGCGCCTGAAGCGCAAATCCGCTGGGCGCGGCGAATCCTGGAAGCGCGCGGCGCGCGGCTGATCCACGCGCATTTTGGGGGGGTGGGCTACCGCGCCCTCGACCTGGGCGAAGCCCTGGGAATCCCGGTGGTGACGACTTTTTACGGTACCGACATCGTGGGTAAACCCGACTGGGGAGATTGGCCGCGTCACCGGGCGGAGGTCTTCGCCCGCGGCGACCTGATCCTGGTCGAGGGGCCGCACATGCGCCAGCGCCTGGTTGACCTCGGCTGCCCGCCGGAAAAGGTGAAAATTCAGCACATCGCCATCGAAGTGGAGCGACTACCCTTCCGCGCTCGCTCGGCGCACACCGGGAAGACGATCCTGTGCTTCGCCGGTCGCTTTGAAGAAAAGAAGGGCCTGCTCGACGCGCTGGACGCCGTGGCCGCGCTACGTCGCCGCGGTGTGGATCTCGAATTCCGCGTTATCGGTAGCGGTCGGCTTGCGGGGCAGGTGCGCCGCTGCATTGCCGGGCACGGGCTGGGGGATTGTGTGCGGTTGCTGGGCTTTCTTGATTATGATGATTACATCGCCGAGTTAGGGCGCGCCGATATTTTCGTTCACCCCAGCGTGACCGCCAGTGACGGTGACAGCGAGGGCGGCGCGCCGACGGTGATCCTCGAAGCGCAGGCGCTCGGCCTGCCGGTGGTCTCCACCACCCACGCCGATATCCCCTTCATCACCCGCCCCGGCGAGAGCGCTGTGCTCGTCCCCGAAGGGGATCTCGACGCCCTGGCCGACGCGTTGGGGGATTTGATCGCCCACCCGGAACGCTGGGCTGCGATGGGCCGCGCCGGGAGGGCACACGTGGAGGCCCGCCACAACATCCATCAGCAGGCCGACCGGCTGGAGGAAATGTATCTGACGATGATTGGATTCGCATAGCCCAGTAGCCAAAGGAGCGAAACATGCAGCTTGAATTTTCTGTATCCCCTCGGGCCTTCCGCCGCGTGCAATATGCGCTGGTGGTCATTCTGCTCGTCCTCGGCCTGGGGCGTTACCTCTACCCGCACATCCCCAACCACGCTTTAATCTTCAGCGTGCTGGTGGTGTTTGACGTTGGTGTAGAGAACAGCATCCCAACCTATTTCGCCGTCTTAAACCTGCTGCTTGCGGCGTTGTTGTTGTGGGTGATCTACCAGGCAGGGCGAGTCGAGGGAGAGCGGACGGCGCGCCACTGGGCTGCGCTGGCGGGTGTGCTCTTCTTTCTCTCCCTGGATGAAGGCGTGGCGATCCACGAGCATTTTGAGACGCTGGCCGAGCGACTGGCGGACCGCGGCATCCCGCTGCTTTCATCCTCCTGGGCCTGGATTCCGTTTGGGGCCGCGCTTGCCCTGGGGGTTGGTGTCGCTTTTTTGCCGTTTCTGCGCGCCCTGCCGCGCCGGTTGGTGATCCGCTTCGTCCTGGCGGGTGCGCTCTACCTGACCGGCGCGCTGGTGATGGAATACCTCGGCGGGGTGATGTTGACACGCGGCATCACCAGCGAGGGCGGGATTCTCTATCAGATGGAGGAACTTGTTGAAGAGGGGCTGGAGTTGTTCGCCATCGCCTTTTTTAACAACGTGTTGTACGCGGAGATCGCCCGGCGGGGCATTCGTCTGTCGCTGCGGGCCGGGTGAGGGGGCGCGTCAATCGCCGATGACCCATACACCGTTGATCATCACGCGAGTCGGTTGCAGGTCACGGAGTTGCTCCGGCTCACAGCGGAAGGGGTCGGTATCCATCACGATCAGGTCGGCGTAATAGCCGGGGGCGAGCATCCCCAGGCGGTCTTCCATCCCGGCGGCGTAGGCCGGGCCGAAGGTGTAGGCGTGCAGGGTTTCTTCCACGCTCAGGCGTTGTTCGGGGTACCAGCCCTCGGGCCCAGGTGACCCGTCGCCGCGGCGGCGCGTCACCGCGGCGTGTATCCCCCAGAAGGGATTGGGCGATTCGACGGGGGCATCGGAGCCGAAAGCCAACACCGCGCCGTGGTCGAGCTGCGTGCGCCAGGCGTAGGCGTGGCGGCTGCGTTCCCCCCAGTAACGTCCGGCCATATCCATATCTGAGGTGGCGTGGATCGGCTGCATCGAGGCGATCACCCCCAGCGCGGCCAGACGGGGAGCGTCCTCGGGGTGGGTGAGTTGTACATGTTCGATGCGGTGGCGGAGCTGACGGAAGACGGAAGACCGCTGACCGCTCGCAGTCTGCAGACCGCCGTCCGCGGTCTGCATTCTTCTTTCAAACGCTCGGAGTCGTTCAAAGGCATCCAGCACCTCATGATTGGCCCGGTCGCCGATGGCGTGGATGGTCAGCGGCAGGCCGTTAGCGATCGCATCGCGCCCGAACTCGACGATCTGCTCGGCGTCTAAGAGCAGCATGCCGCGGTTGGAAGGGTCGTCTTCGTAAGGTTCGAGCATAGCGGCGGTGTGTGGCCCCAGTGCTCCGTCGACGAAGGCTTTTACGCCGCCGACGCGCAGCCAGTCATCCCCAAAGCCTTGGCGTAGCCCCAGGCCAACGGCGTACGGCAGGTCTTCCACGGGGATGTTTTTGACCACGCGCAGGCGCAGCTCGCCGCGCTGATGCAGCCGTTGCAGGGCGTCGAAGCAGGCGCGGCGGTCGAAGTCGTGCACGCCGGTGAGGCCCAGGCGGAGGAGGTGTTCCTGCGCCGCGCTGATGAGGGCGGCCAGGGCTTCGCCTTCGGGTTGCGGGATGACGGCATCCACCAGCCGCATGGCTCCTTCGAGGAGGATACCGGTTGGTTCCCCGTGGGCGTCGCGCTGAATCTCGCCGTCTTCCGGGTCGGGGGTGTTGGAGTTGATCCCCGCGGCGCGCAGGGCGGCGGTGTTGGCCCAGGCGGCGTGCAGCGATTTAGCGGTCAGGTATACCGGATTGTGCGGGGCGACAGCGTCCAGGTCGGCGGCGCGGCCAAATCCCTCCGGCCAGCGGTTTTGATCCCAGCCGTGCCCTTGGATCCACTCGCCGGGCGCAGCGGCGCGGGCTCGCTCGGCAACTCGCTGCAGACACTCGCTGCGTGTAGCCACTTCGCAATCAATCTTTTTCAAACTGATCGCATAATGATGCAGATGAATATGCGCGTCCGTCAGGCCAGGGAGGATCACCGCGTCTTCCAGATGTTCTCTGCGGGCGCGGGGGAACTCCCGGCGCAGGGCTTCGGCATCCCCGGCAGCGATGACCACGCCGCGTAAGACATTCGAAGTCTCCAAGACTTCGAATGTCTTAATCGCCAGCGCCTCAACAATGGGTTGCTGCGGGTTGAGCGTGTAGATTTTGGAAGCCGTGAGAATAAGCATTGTGAGTCCTATTTTGCGGTTATAAAAGCTCCGACCCGACCCCCAGGCGTGCCAGGAGCGCCTCTAATTCCTCGTCGGAGTAGTAATGAATGGTGATGCTTCCGCCTTTATTGCCGTGCTTGAGGCGAACTTTCGTCCCCAGCGCGGCTTGCAGGCGCTTTTCCAGTTCGGTCACTTCGGGGGGCGGCCCATCGGGCGGCGGAGGGGCGGGCTTCTCGCCGTTCAGTTTGCGCACCAGCGCTTCGGTCTGGCGTACGCTCAGCCCCTTTTCCAGGATGGTGGTCAGCGCGGCGGCCTGGCTCTGGGCGGAGGGCAGTGCCAGCAGGGCGCGGGCGTGGCCTTCGCTGATCTTTCCCTCTACAAGTGCCTGTTTGACGCTGGTGGGCAGACTGCGCAGGCGCAGGGTGTTGGTCACGGCGACGCGGCTCTTGCCCACGCGGGCGGCGATCTCGCTATGAGACAGGCCAAATTCCTCGGCTAGTTGATAGTAGGCCTCGGCGGTTTCCAGCGGGCTGAGGTCGGCACGCTGCACGTTTTCAATCAGTGCCAGCTCCAGACGTTGCTGATCGCTGGCGGCGCGCACAATCGCCGGGACGGTTTTCAGACCGGCCTGTTTTGCGGCCTGCAAACGCCGCTCCCCGGCAATCAATGTGTAAGTCTCGTCCTCGCCGCGGGTGACGATCAGAGGCTGGATGATCCCGTGCTCGCGGATGGATGCAGCCAGTTCGGCGAGGGTCTCGGGGTCAAAGTGAGCGCGCGGCTGCCGCGGGTTGGGGCGGATGGCCTCCACGGGGATTTCTGTTGCTCCCGATGCGGTGGGTGCAGGGGCATCCCACTGCGGCGCGCCGTCCGTGGGAATCAGGGCTTCCAATCCTTTGCCTAGTCCGGGGCGTTTCTTGTTCATGCTCATGCCGTCTTACCTATCCTTCCGTAGTCTGCCGTCTGTCGTCCGCCGTCCTTTTGATGACTACTGACCGCTGACTGCTGACCGCGACTTAAGCGGGTACGTTCACTTTATCGACTTCCAATAACTCGTTCGCCAGCGCCTGGTACGCCCGCGCGCCGCTGGAGTGAGGATCATAGTGCGAAATCGGGATGCCGTAGGAGGGCGCTTCGGCCAGGCGAACGCTGCGCGGCACAATGGCCTTGAAGACCTGATCGGGGAAGAAGCGGCGCACCTCTCGAACAACATCGCCGGAGAGGTTGGTTCGCGGGTCGAACATGGTCAACAGCACGCCGCGGATGCGCAGTTCGGGGAAGATGGCGCTGCGGATGCGATTGAGGGTTTGCATCAATTGACCCAATCCTTCCAGGGCCAGATATTCGCACTGCACGGGGATAATCACCCCCTGCCGGGCAGCGATCAGGCCATTAAGGGTGAGGATATCCAGCGAGGGCGGGCAGTCAATCAGGATGTAATCGTATTTTTCGGTCAGCGGCTCCAGGGCGGCGCGCAGACGGCGCTCGCGCCCCTCCATGTTGACCAGTTCAACCACCGCGCCGGCCAGCGAGGGGGAGGAGGGCAGCAGATCCATCCCCAGGTTTGGGCTGTGCAGCAGATGGTGGGTGGCAGGTTCCAGGCCAAGCAGTGCCTCATACGTCCCGCCTTTGACGAGTGATTTGTCAACGCCGATTGAGGAGGTGGCGTTAGCCTGCGGGTCAATATCCACCAGCAGCACGCGCTGGCCGCTTTTAGCGAGATAGGCGCCCAGGTTGATGGCGGTGGTCGTCTTGCCCACCCCGCCCTTCTGGTTGGCGATTGCGTAGGTGATTGCCATACTGTCAAACCTTTGCTGTGGTTGTGATTTCTTCGAGCCGGGGGACGCCGTCTAGGCCGCGGCGAGTGATCGAGCGCGAGGCAAATTGGTTGGCGAACTCCGCGGCTCGCCAGGGGGAATGACCGCGGTATAGGGCGACGAAAAACGCCGCGGCGAAGATATCGCCCGCCCCGGTGGGGTCAACGACCTCGTTGGTGGGAGGCATAAACCAGCGTTTTTCTGTTCCCTGGCAGACGGTCACAGGATCGCTCCCCGCGGTGATGACCAGGATTTGTGCTTCCTGCGCCCAGGGCGGCTCGGCTGCTCCGCCCAGGTCTTCGCGGCTGAGCGTTACTGCGTTCAGATGAGGGAGCGCCTGGCGCGCGTCCACCCACGGCGCCTGCGATACCCGTCCGTCGGCGTCCCAGCGGCGCATCCATCCCTGGGGCGTGGCGCAGACCAGGGCGTGGGGAAAACGTTGCGCCAGAGTAGGGGGAACTTCGTCGGCGATGGGGGCCAGGTGTACCAACGGGGCATGGCGCCATGCCGGGGGGATGTGTTCCCAGCTCAGGAGCGTGGCGCGGCTGTGCAGGAATTGCCTGCGCCCTGTGGGCGTCTCGATATTCTCAAAGGCGGTGCTGTGTTCCGTTGGGACGAGCCTCAACGGGATGCCTTCCAGATCGTCGAGGGGAATTTCGCCGCCCCAGGCGGTGACAATGCCGGGGCGCAATCCCAGAGCGCGGGCAGTGAGGGCGGCGTAGGCCACGCTGCCGCCAAGTCGGAACCCTGTTGGCGTGCGATCGCAGGAAAGGTGGCCGATCAGCAGGTAATCAATGGATGAGTCACTTGTGGAATTATGCATGGAGGAATTATACCTGACCTGAGGAAAATTCTGCTACAATGGGGACATGAATTGTGATGAGGAGGAAAAGACATGACGATTATTGAAGTCTGGAAATCTGCCCTGACAGAGGCGCGCGAGGAGACCTATGCTCGCATCGCCGCATTGCCGGAGGCCACCATTGGGCGAGCGATGTTATATATCTTCCTGGGCTCGCTGGTCAGTGGCTTTTTGAATGTGCTGGCCTCGTCTGGCGCATTTGCGAGTATGGGGGGCGGCAATGCCTTTGGTTCAGACATGTTTGGAATCGCCGCTGCGATGTTGGTGTGTGGCGTGCCGTTGATCGGTGTGATGGGGGCGTTTGTTTTCTTTGTCTTCGCCGGGTTGACTAACTGGGTGGCTGGCCTGTTTGGCGGGGTGGGGAATTTTAATCAATTGTCCTTTGCCCTTGCCGCCATCATCGTCCCTGGTATGCTGGCTGGTGGGGTGCTCAGCCTGTTCGCCATGATCCCCTTCTTGGGCTTTGTTTTCTCCTTGGCGAGCCTGGGTTTAGGGTTGTATCTGCTTTATCTGGAAGTGCTGGCAATAAAAGGTGTGCACGGCTTGAGCACGGGCCAAGCGGTTGGGGCGTTGCTCCTCCCCGGCCTGGGGCTTGGCATCTTGTTCGCCTGCTTCATGCTGCTTGTGATGGTCGTGGTGGGGCCTGCGGTTGGCAACATGTTTGAAGAGTTGATGATGCAACTGCCGTTTTTAATGTGAATGCGGGGTGGTCAACACCCTTCGATCTGGTAAAAAAACCAAAGCCGCGGAGAGGTCGTCCATCGCGGCTTTGTTGCTCCAGCCTGACTATGTGCCCTGAGTAACAGCGAAGTGCATAACGGAGGGGGCAGTTTGAGGGGGTTACGATTGAGGGTAAATCACTACTTTACGGCTGCGCCCTACGCCGTCGCTTTCGGTGTAGACGCGCGGGTCGTCGCGTAGTTCGATGTGGGCGATGCGCCGCTCATTGGCGGGCATGGGTTCCAGCGCCTGGCTGCGGCCGGTTTCGATTACCTGATCGGCGATGCGACGCGCCAGGTTGCGCACTTGCTGGGCACGGCGCTGGCGGTAGCCCTGCACGTCGATAATCAACGGCACTGAGCGTTGCAGCTCTTTGCCCAACATCAGCCGGGCGATGTATTGCAATGCCTCCAGGGTTTCGCCGCGCGGGCCGATGAGCGGGCTGAGGTCGTTACCGCTGATGTCGGCGTGAATCGGGCGGCGGCCGTGCGGGCCGTAAGGCTCACCGATGTAGACGTCAATATCCAGGTTGCGGAACTTCATTTTTTCCAGCAGTTCGCTGAGCAGGCCGTGAACGGAGTTGAGGAGGAATGCCTCGTCTTCATCAGAATGGTCGCGGCGCGGCGTGGGGGCAGGCTCTTCCTCGGGGGTAGAATCCACTGCGGTTTCACGCTCATCGCTGGCGCGCATAATCAGCATGACGCGCGCCTGGCGGGAGCCAATGCCGAAAAGCCCGCCGCTACCTTCGTCCAATACTTCGACCTCAACCTGATCACGCTCCAGGCCAAGTTCGGCGAGGCCCCTTTCGATGGCTTCGTCCACCGTGGGAGCGATGACTTCGAGTGTGGCACGCTGTTCGCTCATGTGATTTCTCTCCAGGTTAACTCTTGGATGCACCGGGGAGCAGGTTCTTCCAATCCAGACGTCCCATCAGGGCGTATTGCAGGATGCTGGCAACGTTGCTGACCACGAAGTAAAGCGCCAGGCCGGAGGAGAAGCTGTAGGCCAGCCAGCCCATGAAGATGGGCATGTATAACCCCATGGCGCGGGTCATCTGCGCTCCCTGGTCGCCTGCGCCTGTGGAGGTGGGCGTCATCAGCTTGGTTTGCATATAGCTGGTGACGGCGACCACCACGGCCAGGATGGGCAGCCCGTAACCGAAGGCCGTCAGGCCGAAATCCTTTTCCGGCAGGCTGAGATCCATCCACAGGAAGTAATTGTTCAGGGGGATCAAGTTGGCGCCGTCGGCGATGTGTTTGCTCAGGTTGAGCAATTGCAACGGGCTGACGGCCAGGGCGCGGATGATTGCCTGATAGAGGCCGATGATGATGGGGAACTGGATCAGGGTGGGCAGACAAGACCCAAAGGGGTTGACGCCCATTTCCTGATAAAGCTTCATCTGCTCCTGGGCCAGTTTTTCGCGGTCATCCTTGTATTTTTTCTGGATTTCCTGCCATTTTTTGGATGCCTGTAAATCCTGCATGGCTTTGCTCTGTTTGACCTGCTGCGCGTTGAGCGGGTAGAGCACCAGCCGGATGAGGATGGTGAACAGGATGATGGCAATGCCGAAGTTCTGCCCTACAACCGCGTAGATGTAGAGCAGGATGTTGATCATGAGGCTGATAAAAGAATCCCACATAGTCTTTCCTGTTTTCGGTTAGTTCTCACCGGTATCGGCGAAGGCCCATTTTTGCAGGCCGTTGGCATCGAGGGCGACCAGCAGCGCTTCAGGCTGCGTTGTGGCGACCAGGATGGTGTCACCGACAGCGAAGGGGGCGGTGTAGGTGTTGCCTTCAAAGTTCTGTTGCCAGCGGATGCTGCCGTCAAAGGAGACGGCGACCAGCAGCCCTTCCTCAGCGGTGACGTAAATCCCATCGGCGGTTACCAGGGGGGAATCGACGATCGATCCGCCGGGTTGAAGCTGCCAGGCCAGCGCGCCGCTCTGGCGGTCGAGGGCGTAGATGGTGCCGCTAAGGTCGCCGACGTAGAGGCGGTCCTCGCTGACCGTCGGCGCGCCCCAAACCCAATCCTGGGTGGAGAAGCGCCATAGTTCGCTGCCGTCCGCGGCGTTCAGGGCGATTACCTCGCGGCCAAACGTACCCACGTAAAGCATGCCGTCTTCGCTGACTGTGGGGCCGTTGACGATGGCACCGCCTAAGTCATCGGTTTTCCATAAAAGCTCACCGCCACGGGCGTCCAGGGCGTAGACACGGTGATCCATCGAGGCGACGAAAATGCAATCGCAATGTGAGTCCGTCGTCGGCCGCGCCCAGATCTCTTTTTCAGTAGCGAAGGGATTCCATAGCGGTTGTCCATTGGTTTGCAGGGCGTACACCCGGCTATCGGTGGAAACGGCGAAGATGCCGGCCTCCGTCACCAGCGGGCCGCCGATGTAGCGCCCTTGGGTGTCCTCGTACGTCCAGTTGAGGTTGCCGGTGGCTTTATCCAGCGAATAGAGGATATGGTTGTAGCCGCCGATGATGAGCTGCCCATCGTTACTGAGGGCAGGAGGGGCATAGAAGATTACCGTAGGATCGGCCGCGTCGGGGAAGCGCCAGCGTTCGACGCCGTTCTCCAGGTTGATGGCGTAGACGAAGTTGTTGTAGGCCATGTAGGCGGTGTCTTCGTCTGCGGTGATGCCCGCCCAGCCGGAGGCGACCACGCGGCGACCGCCGGTGCAGGCGCTGAGCGCCAGGGTGAGCATAACAAATATAAGCAGGATGAATATCGATTTCTTTTTCATGGGTTGATGGGTCGAGCGCGCCGCGCCATGCGAACCGGCAGGCGCGAGGTCTGTCAGGGGACGGGGTCGATACCTCCGGGGTTGAAGGGGTTACAACGCAACACACGCCAGGCGGCCATCAGCCCACCTTTGAGCGCGCCGTATTTGTAGACCGCCTGATACCCGTAATGGGAGCAGGTGGGGTAGAAGCGGCAGGTGTTTGGCGGCAGGGCGCGCGAGATGGTCATCTGATACAGGCGGATGAGCACCAGCAGGGGGATGCGCGGCAAATTCCCCAGGGTGAGGGGCAGGTCGCGCAGGCGCGGTTCAGGCGCGTGATCGTGTTCGTGTGTGGCGAGGTGTAGATCAGTTGTCATTCGGTTTTTCCGGGAGCAGACCAGCGCGTTTGAGCAGTGTGAGTAACGCAGCCTGGATTTCGCTGAATTCGGCTTCGGGAAGTCGTTTGCGGGCCAGGAGCACGATGTCCCAGCCAGGGGGGAGCGCCTCCAGATGAGGCCGGATGGCTTCCCTCAGGCGGCGCTTGGCTCGGTTGCGGCGCACGGCGTTGCCCACCGAGCGCCCGGCGGATACACCGATGCGAGTGCGCTCCCCTCCGTTGGGGAGGGTGAGCATGACAACAAGCGGGTGGGCAAAGGACTGGCCCTGTCGCCGCACCCGCTTGAAATCGATCGCGCTTTTGAGCCGGTATTCGCGCTTCACCCCAGCGCCCGTTCAGCGTGTTTTTGCTCCGGGATGGCTATTTGCTGTTCCAATCCGTCTTCTTGACGTGATTGTTCATCGTCACTGTCAGGCGGTGACGGCCTTTCTGGCGGCGGCGCTTGAGCACTTCGCGGCCGCCGCGCGTGGACATGCGGGCGCGGAATCCGTGAACGCGCACCCGGCGACGTTTCTTGGGTTGATAAGTTCGTTTTGGCATGATGCTTCACCTGTTCATTCAACGTGTTCTTTGACTAAACCGACGCCGGATTATACCGTAGGAGGGCTTTTTGGTCAAACCTGTGCCAGACAGATTGGGGCACCCTCCCGCGGGTTCCCTAACCTGCGGGAGGTGTATCAGGGACTGCGCTTGTCACCAGTAGATAGCCATTCTCGATCGCGGTGATGGAAGGAATGTAGCTTCCCCATTATAATACGGGAGCTTGACCACCCGACTAACCAGACCAATAAACAAATAGACCAAACTGAGAAACGATGAACTTGCTGAACACGCTTGCGCGCACAGCCCAACCAGGGATTGTCCGTGAAGTCTGCATGGGGTTGAACTGGACTGCGGTTGTGGCAGAGTGCGACGGCGAACTGCGCTGCGGCCTCGCCGCCACTCTGAACGGGCGGGAGACCTGCGGCACCCAGCCGGAAATCCCCCGTGCAGGGGAGATGATCGGACTGTCGGTGGCTGATTTCTTCCCCTGGCTGGCGGAGGATGGCTCGCCGCGCAAGAGCCTGGCGATGGCGGCGTTGAACGCGGCCCTGCCGCCGCTGACGGGCGAGGGAGACGCGCGCAACGCCGTGGATGTGATCGCTGCCCGCGGGGCGGGGAGGCGGGTGGCGCTGATCGGGCATTTCCCCTTTGTGGATGTGTTGCGTCAGCGAGTGGAGCAGTTGGATGTGATAGAGCAGCACCCCCTGGATGGCGATATGCCCGCCGAGGCGGCTCCGGCCATTCTGCCGCAGGCCGATTTCATCGCCATGACGGGGATGACGTTGATGAACGGGACTTTCGAGGCGTTGATGGCCTTATGTCCCCCTCAGGCGGAGGTCATGCTGCTAGGGCCGAGCACGCCGTTGAGCGCGGTTTTGTTTGAACGCGGGGTGAACTACCTGGCCGGCGCGCGGGTGACGGATATCCCCGCGGTGCTGCGAGTGGTGGCGCAGGGCGGGAATTTCCGTCAGGTGCGGCG
>CAZZFZ010000066.1:0-14513 GCA_964653835.1 uncultured Anaerolineales bacterium | reverse complement strand
AAGAGTGGCCACCCATAACAACTGACGCCGCAACCGCAAATCAACTTCAACTGTAACCCGCCCTTACCCAGGCCAGCGCCGATCACAGCCACCCCCATATCGCGCAACACCTGATCCACCGCCAGGCCGGTGGGGATGAGATGATAGCCAAAAGTGTTAATCACTACATCCCCGGCGGAAAAGCCCGCCAGCTCACACACCTGACGCACCGAATCCAGCACCGGACTGCCGCCGCCGCCCGGCTCATACAGCGGGCCAGGGGAGAGAAAAATATGCTCTAGCGATTTCAACGGCACAGCGAGAAAGCCGCCAAAAGGCGGTTTCTCCTGCTGCAAGGCCACTAGACGGTCTTTAGAAGTTACAGGCACGCGATCCAGATCGGCCAGGGTTTGGATGTCGTCCGGCGAGAGGCCAGCCTGGTCGAAGATGGAGCGGACAGCAGGAGCGTTGGCGTAAGCATGCTGGATAATGTTTTGCAGGCGGGTTTCCAGCGATTTCGACATGACATCACCTCCTGGGGTCATCCCAGCCAGCGCTTGCGGCGCTTATAGTGTTTTACATCCCGGTAAGACTTTCGCTCGCCCACCTGCGTCAGGCCGAGATAGAATTCCTTAATATCTTCGTTTTCCTCTAATTGGGCAGATGTGCCATCCAGCACCACGCGTCCGTTTTCCATCACGTAGGCATAATCAGCGATCTTGAGGGCGACGCGGGCGTTCTGCTCCACCAGCACAATTGCCATCCCCTCCTGAGCACTCATTTTTTTTATTTCTTCGAAAATTTCCTCCACGAGGAGCGGGGCCAGCCCCAGGGAGGGTTCATCCAGCAGCATCAGGCGAGGATGCCCCATCAGGCCGCGGCCGATCACCAACATTTGCTGCTCCCCGCCAGAGAGATAGCCGCTGACGCGCTTGCGCAAGTTTTTCAGCCGTGGGAAGTAAGTATACACCTGTTCCAGATCGCGCTGCAGGGCCTGACGCGAGGAGGCCAGGCCGCGAGCAATCCCCCCCAACAACAGATTCTCCTCAACCGTTAGATGCTGAAAAAGTCGCCGCCCTTCCAACACCTGAATGATCCCCAAACGGACGATCTCCTCAGGCGGCAGGCGGTCAATCCGCCGCCCATCATACTCGATGGAGCCGCGCGTCACCTCGCCTTCCTGGGCGCGCAGCAGGCCAGATATCGCCCGTAGTGTGGTAGTCTTCCCCGCGCCGTTGGCACCCAACAACGCCACAATCGTGCCATCCTGCACCTGGAGGGAGACCCCCCGCAACACCTGAATCACGTCGCTATATACAACTTCGATATTATTAAGACGCAGCATAATGCCTCAAGGTGCAGGGGAGCGAGACAAACCCGCTCCCCTGCAAAACTTTGTTCGTTACGGACGCAGGTCCGGGGTTTCGGACCAGTCCTGAAGCACATTAAAGGCATCCGGACCGCCCTGGATCATGCGGATCTGCGACATGTGCGGTGAGCGGCTGCCGTTGGAGTAATCCGCCTGGATAACGCCATCCAGCACCATCATCGGGCTCAACTCGATCAACGCCGTCTGCACAGCTTCGCCAGTCAAGTTCTCGTACCCCACGGTGTCGATCGCATGGGTGATCGCCTGCTTGACCATATCCACGCCAGCGACCAGCAAGAAGTAGCCAACGTTGTGCTCGGCAGCCGGGCGCTCATTCGCCTCGAAGAGCTGCTGGGCGTACTGAATGCCGGGGTTATCCATATCCGTCCACCACAGGTAGGGGAATGGCGTAATCAAGCCAACGCCGTAGGCCGGATCTGCCAGGAAGGCATATGTGGCCAGATCCATTGCCCAGTTATCCGCGGTGACGACGAATTGATCGCGCAACCCCAGGGCGTTCAGGTCATTGAGGATCGCCGCAGGGCCGAAGGCCAGCGTGTTCGTCCAGATCACATTGGCACCAGCAGCCTGTGCGTTCAGGATGGCGGTGGTGGTGTCGGCGGTCGGCGAGACATCGTAGGTCTCCTCGGCGACGATTTCCACGCCGATGCTCTCCAGATAGGCGCGGCTCTCATCCGTCAGCGCGCCCTGACCAAAGGCGGTCGGCCAGCTGATGTATGCCAGCTTAACGGTATCTCCCGCGTCCGCGGGCTTATACGTCTCCCAGTTATCCACCAGGAACTTCATCGCCAGACCAAGCTGGTCGGGGTAGATCGGCCCCAGGCCAAAGGTGTATCCTGAACCTTCGCCATAGAACGCCTTGGCGCTCAAACCAGCCGTGATGTTGACGATCTTATCCTCGGCAAAGCGGGGAGCCAGCGCCTCGGCCTCGCCGGAGCCATAGGTAATCATCACCAGCACGTTGGAGTCTTCGCTGGTGAAACGGTCATAAGCGGCAACGGCTTCATCCACGTTACCGGCGTCATCAGCGAACTTGATCTCCAACATCGCGCCGTAAATGCCACCTGCTTCGTTAATCGCGTTGACCGCGTCCTCTGCGCCATGGATCAACGGGGCGGTGATGGCAGCATACGGGCCGGAGAGGTCGCCCATGTGATAGATGGTGATCGTCTTTCCGGTCAAGTCGGGTGTGCCTTCCGCCATGGACTCTCCCGTGGTGGATTCTTCGGTCGTTGTTTCCTCCGCGGGTGCTTCCTCGGCCGGGGCCGCTTCCTCCGCTGGCGCTGCTTCTTCAGCAGGCGCGGCCTCTTCAGCCGGGGCCGCTTCTTCGGCCGGGGCGGCTTCCTCTTGAGGGGTAGCCTGGGGTTGGCAGGCGCTAAGCACCAACGCTGCGACCAGCAACAAGCCTAACAACACAAACAGCAAACGGGATTTCTTTTTCATCTACTTTTCCTCCTCGGAAAATCGTCTTCCTTTGCAAAAGCCACAAATCTGGTTCGTTCATCCAACATGCTGTTGCCTGGGCACCACCTCCTTTCGATGTCCGGGTTAGTGCGAAAACGGCCGCAAACGCCACGCCGCCTTAAGCAGTTGCCAGCGATGCGCCAGGCCGCGCGGCTCAAAAATCAAAAAGAGCATCAGCGTGAGGCCAAAGAACAACGGACGTAACGCCTGCACTGCGCCCGCAGCGGTGGAAGGGAACAGCTTGATGAAAAACGGGCCGAACAACGTCGCTCCTTCGGTGAGCAATTCCACAACGATCGCGCCGAAGATCGGCCCCAGGTTGGTCCCCAACCCGCCGATGACCAGCATCCCCAGGAAAACCACTGAATCGATCAACCCAAAAGTCTCTGAGTTCAAATGGCGGATATGATGCGCCGAGAGCGCACCGGCGACGCCAGCATACACCGCCGCCAGGAAAAAAGCCTGCAATTTATACTTGAACAGGTTCACCCCCAGTAGTTCCGCCGCCAGGTCGTGATCGCGGATGGCGACCAGGGCGCGCCCCAGCCGAGAACGCGAGATGTTGTGCGCCACCACCGAGGAGATAATCAATGCCGTGAGGGAAAGCATCAAATAACGCTGTGGGGTGTTAAATTCCATCCCAAACAGCACCGGCACTTTGACGTTCAACCCCTGCGCGCCGTTCAGCAGTTTGGGAAAAGCGTTGCGCGTGAACCAGGGGATGATAAACTGCGCCGCCAGGGTCGCCATGGTGAGGTAAAAGCCTTTCACCCGCAGAGAGGGCAACCCAAAGAACAACCCCACCAGCCCGGCACCCAGAGCGGCGAGCGGCAACGTGATCAGGAATGACCACCCCAGGTTGTTGACCAGCAACGCCGAGATATACCCGCCCGTGGTCATGAAAGCCGCTTGCCCCAGCGAAATCTGGCCAGTGTAGCCGGTGAGCAGGTTCAACCCCTGTACGGCGATGATCGTCATCGCGATGCGATTCACCAACGCCACCATGCTCTGGCTGGCGTAAAGCGGCAACGTGTACAACGCGGCGATGAACGCCACCAGCAGCCACCATTGCCACGGCTGGCGGATGGTAGCCATATCGTAGGCATAACTGGTATCGAATTCTCCTGCAGGTCGCAGCACCGCCATGCTTAAATCCTTTCAATCCGTTTCTGACCGAACAACCCCTCCGGGCGGATCAGCAACACAATCAACAAAACAACGTAAGGCATGATCTCCGACATGTTGCGGATCAGCGGGACTTTCGAGGCCGAGACAATCCCCTGAGAGAGGCCAATCAACAAACCGCCGACAATCGTTCCAGGGATGGATTCCAACCCGCCGAGCAAGACCACCGGAAAGGCTGCCAGCACCACCACCGAGAGGCTCAAATCCAGGCCGCTGGAGGTCGCCAGCAGCACGCCGCCTAGAGCGGCCACCACACTGGCCAAAGCCCAGGAAATGCCAAAAATGCGACGGATTTGCAGGCCGATGCTCTGCGCCAGCTCATGATCTTCCGAAGCGCCGCGCATCGCCAGCCCGGTGTAGGTGTAGCGGAAGAACGCCCCAATCACCAACACCCCCAAAATAGCAATCACAAACGACCAGGCCAGGTTCTGCTTCAGGATGATGACAATCGGCTTCTCGTTATAGATAAACGGCGTGGTGATGCGATAAGGGTTGGCCGCGGAGAAAATCTGCGGGAAGTTGCGCTGCGCCCCGCCAAAGACCAGCAACGCCAACCCGTGCAATACCTGACTCAGCCCCAGCGTCATTAAAATAATCGAAAGCAGGGGCTGACCGGTCATCGGCCGCAGGGCGAGACGCTCAATCAGCAGACCCATCAGCGCCGAAAGCAGGACCGCCAGCAGGATCGCCAACCACAGCGGCGTGCCCACTTCCACGGCAAACCACCAGGTGAACAACGCCCCCAGCAGCAGCAAATGCCCCTGGGCGAAATTGAAGATATAAGTTGACTTGAAAATCAACACCAGTCCAAGCGCCGTCAGGGCGAGCGGGCCACCAGCCAGCAGGCCGGTGACAGCAAATTGGGGGAGCAACTGCCAGTTCATAAAGCCGGGTTTTCCTCCATCTCCAGGGTAGCCACACGCACGGTTGTTTCAATAATCCCCTCGCGCCCATCACGGTACTTGACCGCGGCGCGCACAGTGACGCTCTCTTGATCGCCGTACATTGCGGAGATCATGGCCTCATAGCGCTCGGCCAGCAGATTACGGCGCAATTTGCGCGTGCGGGTCAGTTCGCCTTCATCGGCGTCGAACTCTTTGTGCAGCAAAACGAATTTACGGATGCGCGCCGCAGGGGGCAGGGCACGGTTGACGCGCTCCACATCCTGACGGATCAGATCATACACTTCCTGTTTCTGCGAAAGGTCCACAAACGTGGTGTAAGGGATGCCGTGCTTCTCCGCCCAGTGCCCCACGTTATCGAAATCGATGTTAATCAAGGCGCTCACAAAAGGTTTGTCCGCACCGCCCACCGTCATCACATCGCGGATATAGGGGCTGAACTTCAACTGCCCTTCCAGGAACTGCGGGGAATAAGCCTCACCGCTGGCCAGGGTAATCATCTCCTTGAGGCGGTCGAGGTACACCAGATGCCCATCTGAGTCCAGGTGTCCGGCGTCGCCAGTACGGAACCAACGCCGCCCATCTTCATCCACATAGAGCGCTTTGGCCGTGGCCTCGGGGTTCTTGTAATACCCCTGGAACACCGTGCCGCCGCTGACGTGAATTTCGCCGTTCTCCGCAATGTGGATGAGCTGTCCAGGGGCCGGCACGCCAACCGTCTCAAAGCGCACATCGTCCCCAATATGAAGCGTGTGCACCTGCGCCTCGGTGGAGCCATACAACTGTTTGATGTTCACCCCAATGGCGCGGAAGAAACGGATCACATCCGGGTTGAGCGCCGCGCCCGAAGAATATGCCGATTTAACCCGCGTCAATCCCAGCTTATCGCGCAGCGGATAAAAGAGCGCCCACTCGCCCAGGGTGTATAACAGACGCCAAAGCAGAGGAACCGGGCGACGCTCTTCATAGCGCAGCGAAGCCACCTTATAGCCCACCGGCATAAACCAGCGGTACAGCCAACGATTGATCCTGGTGGTATCGGAGATCTTCACCTGCACCAGGGCCATCAGGTTCTCCCACAGGCGCGCCGAGAAGAGCATGGCATGCGGCGTGATCTCCCGGATGTTCTCCTGCACAGTTTCGGGCGATTCCGGGAAATTGACCACCATGCCGCTGAATAAATGCACCGTCAGGCCAAGCACGTTCTCCGTGATCCAGGCTGGAGGGAGGAAGGACAGATACTCATCTGTATCCAGACGGGGATCCGCCCGATGCGCACTCCAATATCCGGCGACCAGATTGGCATGGGAGATCATCGCCCCCTTGGGGAGACCAGTCGTCCCGGAAGTGTAACAGAAAACCGCCAGGTCATCGCCCTTTCCCTCCTGAATGAGCTGCACAAACAGGCCGGGATCGCGCTCATCCTGCACCGCCCCCTGCTCTTGTACATCCTCAAAAGCGATCAGCCAGGGGTCGTTGTAGCTCCACAACCCCTTCTCTTCCCAATAAATCACCTGGCGCACACGCGGCAACTGATCGCGGATCTCCAGCAATTTATCACATTGCTCCTGATCCTTAGCGAAGACCAACACAGCGTCGGAATGATCGACAATGTATTGAATTTCCGGCGGGCTGCTATCTGTGAAAATCCCCACCGCCACACCGCCCACGGCCTGCACCGCCAGTTGCGCCCAAAAGTATTGTGGATCATTATCCCCTACAATGCAGACCTTGTCGCCGCGTTCGAGGCCCAACGTCGTCAAACCTAACGCCAGAGTCTTAACCTGATTGAAGGATTCTTCCCAAGTATATGAACGCCAGATGCCCAATTGCTTTTGGCGCATGGCTACTTTGCGATCGCCGTACTTGCGGTGTGCGGCCAACAACGCTTTAGGGAGGGTATCTGGCATGCTCATGCTACGTCAGCCTTTCCCAGATAAGCGTTGATCACAGCCTCATCACTGCGGATCTCTTCCGGCGTTCCCTCGGCAATCTTGGTGCCAAAATCCAACACCACCACGCGATCAGCAATATCCATCACCAGCCCCATATCATGCTCAATCAACAGGATAGTCACCCCCTTGCGCTCGTGAACGTCCAGGATAAAGCGCGCCATATCTTCCTTTTCTTCCAGGTTCATGCCGGTCATCGGCTCGTCCAGCAATAGCAAGCGCGGCTCCATGGCCAGGGCACGACCTAACTCAACGCGCTTGCGCAACCCGTGCGGCAGCGCGCCGACAATCGCCTTGCGGATGTGCTCCATCTCCAGAAAGTCGATGATCTCTTCCACCACGCGCCGGTGCTCAATATCTTCCCGGCGGGCACGCCCCCAGTAGAACAGGCAATCCAACATTCCGGCTCGCATGTGGATGTGCCGCGCCGCCATCAGGTTATCTAAAGTGCTCAGGCCGGTATACAGCGCGGTGTGCTGAAACGTGCGGGCGATGCCCAACCGGGCAATACGATGGGGGGACATGCGCGTCAGGTTATGTCCTTCAAAAAGAATATCCCCTGCGGTAGGATGATAGAAATGATTCAAACAATTCAACAGCGAGGTCTTACCCGCCCCATTCGGGCCGATAATCGCCAGGATCTCCCCCTCATGAACTTGAAAACTGACATCGTTGAGTGCCAGAATCCCCCCAAAACTCAAAGAGACATGTTGCACACTTAAATTGATGTGGCGCGGATCCACTACGCTATCACCTCCGCTCGATGCAGGAAAGAAACGAAAAAACGACAACCGCGTATGGGCTATTCATCCAACAGAGCCACAGCGCGGTTCTCACGAAGCCGTGTTTCACTCCAAATCGAATGCTATGAATTTTTACATTGAGGGACGGAGATCTTCAAGAACGTCGCGCCCTCCTCTGGCACCAGTGCCTAAAACTTAGCATGAAACCAGGCAGCCGTCAAGTGAAAGCGCACGCCGGCGATTCCCCACAAACCCAATACCGAACCTCCCACGGGCTACGAAGCGCTTTGCGAGGCGCAACCTCGCCGCATTTCGCCTGGTATCTGCCTGTTCAAGTCCCGATTCAACCTGCAGCAGGTTTCCCTCGATCACCGTAAGGCGCGAGATAGGATATAAACTCCCGGTCGGTACACCCGATCCCACGGGCCAGCGGCACGGCGCAACACCCCGCCAAAACCACGCTTGAAGCGATAAACGCCCCACAACCCATCGCTGCGCTGCGTGAAGTTCGATTCTAGAGTCTCCTGATCCGCGTCTGGCACGCCCCACAGGTCGTATTCCACGCAGCCACGCGCTTTGGCCCAGCGCATGGCCTCCCATTGCAACAAGTAGGTCGGCATGCGGTTGCGCTGGCGGTTGGTCGAGGCGCCGTAGAAATACCAGGCGCGCCCGCCGCGAGCGAAGACCATCAACGCCGCCAACGGTTCCCCCTCATACTCAGCCACCAGCATCTCGCACTCGCCGCGCGGATGGAAAATCTCATACGCCCGGCGGTAGTACTCCAGCGTGTGAACGCCGAAGGCATCCCGCTCACCGGTGAGAGTCATCATCTGGTAAAAGGCGGAGAGATCCTCCCAAGGGCGCACGCGCACGCCCTTGCGCGCCGCCAAGCGGATGTTGTAGCGCGTCTTCTGTTTCATGCGGGCGAGGATGTCTTCCTCCGCGGGGGAGAGATCCACCACCAGGGTGCGGCGCGGCTGGATTCCCCGCGGGCTGAGGCGAAACCCTGGGGGCGGTGCGGCATCAAAAAGGGAGTCCGCTTCGTCTTCCCAGAGATCAGGCTCCACTTTGAGGAAAACAGCCTTCTTACGGTGGCAGAGATCATCCACCTCAGGCCATAACGCCTCCCAGCCCTTCCCCACCGGCCCTTTGGGGATATAGGCCACGCTGAACCCCAGCGGCAGGCGACGGAAAAGCACCTGCGCGCCGACATCACCAACGACGACCCTTACAGGCTCCCAGCCAAAATCAGATTTCAAAGTCCCCCAGGCGGAAGTCTGCAACAAATGTACGCGGGGATGTTGCTTCAGGAAATCATCCCATTGAGAGGCAGTTAACACCGGCATATCAAATCAGGGAGGTCAGATCCGGGGGCGGGGTCTCACGCACCGATGCGCCAGGGATGAGCACATCCAGGCGTTTGAGGATGGCCTGTGGCGCGCCCTCACGCGCCAGATGGATGAGTTCATCCACGGCATTATACAACGAGTCGCCGCTGAGGATGTCTTCATCCGAGAGCAGGAGCACGTCGGGATGATCGGTTGGCTCCAGCGTCGCCCAGCGATCCCACAGCTCTTCGCTCAACTTCTCGCCAGGGCGAATGCCGGTGAAGACGATCTCGATATCTTTCCCCGGCTCGAGGCCCGAGAGACGGATGACGTCCTCGGCCAGGTCGAGGATCTTGATCTGCTCCCCCATGCGCAGCACAAAGACTTCGCCGCCTTTGCCCATCGCGCCCGCCTGCAACACCAGGTGGACGGCCTCAGGGATGGTCATAAAGTAGCGTTCCATTTCAGGGTGGGTGACGGTGACCGGGCCGCCCGCCTTGATTTGCCGCTGGAAGCGCGGCACCACGCTGCCGCGACTGCCCAACACGTTACCAAAGCGCACCGCCACAAAAGCACGCCCGGAGGCGTGCGCCGCATCGAGCACCAGCAGTTCGGCCAGGCGCTTGGTCGCCCCCATCACGCTGGTGGGACGGATGGCCTTGTCGGAGGAGATCATCACCAGGCGCTCAACCCCATAGCTGACCGCCAACTCAACCACGTTGCGCGTGCCAAGTATGTTGTTGGTGATCGCCTCCTCGACGTTCGCTTCCATCAGTGGGACGTGCTTATGCGCCGCGGCGTGAAAGACCACCTGAGGCGAATGATTCTCGTAGACATTGGTCAGCCGGTCGCGATCGCGGATATCGGCGATGACCGGATGCAAAGGCAGATCGGGGAAATCCTCGCGTAGATCCAAGAAAGCGCGAAAAATGCTGTTTTCGCCATGCCCGAGGAGGACCAGCGCCGCGGGGCGCCAGCGGGCGATCTGCCGACACAACTCGGTGCCGATCGAACCACCCGCGCCCGTGACCAGCACGCGTTGCCCAGCAATAACCTTGCCAATGCGCCGGTCATCGGTCACCGCCGAGGCGCGGCGCAAGAGGTCGTTGATGTTCACTTCTCGTAAGCGGCTGACGCTCACCCGCCCGCCGATCAACTCGTAAATCCCCGGCATGGTGCGGAAAGACACCTTCGCTTGCTGGCAGCTTTCCGCCACCTTACGGACGACATCACCCGTCGCCGTGGGGATAGCGATAATCACTTCCTCAATGTTGCGCGTCTTGATGACTTTGGGAAGATCGGCCAGCGCTCCGACTACCGGCACGCCGTGAATCTGGCTGCCCCGCTTGCTGGGATCATCATCCAGGAAACAGATCGGTTTCAGATCAAGCTGCGGGTTCTTCTGGATCTCGCGCACCACCAGCGCACCGGCATCCCCGGCCCCCACCACCAGCAAACGCCGCCCTTTCCCCTGACTCTTGCCATTTCCGGTGCGTGTATCGGCGATCAAGCGGGAGGCAAAGCGCAACCCTCCCACCATGAAGATCGAGAGCAGCCAGTCAATCACCACCGTCGCCCGTGGAAAGCCGATGTAACCAGGACGCCCGGACTGGTAGGAAACCATTATCACAATCGCCCCCGCCAGCCCCACCGAGGCCGCCGAGGCGGAGGCGATGATCACCAGTAACTCGCGCGTGCTGGCATAAGCCCACAAACGGCGGTACAGCCCAAAGAAGTAATACACCACCGGCTTGATGAGCAACGCCAGCGCAGCCATGCGCAACGCCTGTGGGAGATAGTAACTGAACAACGGCCCCAGCTCCAGGCGCAGGGCAAAACTCCCCAGCACTGAGATCACAATCAGCAGCACGTCGCCAACCAGCAAAGCGCGGTTGCGCACAGGGGCCATCAACAAGATGGCGCGGAGTCGGGCGAGCAGTTTTTGACGGGTCACGCGCGCATCCATTCCACGGTATTTTTCAAGCCTGATTCCAAATCAATCTGAGGTTGGAAGCTAAAGGTCTCCGCGGCGCGGCGGGGGCTGCCAATGGAACGGTAAATATCGCCAGGGCGCGGGGCATCAAAACGCGGTGCGGGGGCCTCGGGGAGGATCGTTTGCAGCGTGCTCACCAGATCCAGGATAGTGGTCTCCCGGCCGGAGCAAATGTTGAACACGCCCCCCGCCGCGGCAGGGCTGGCCGCGGCCATCAGGTTGGCGCGGGCGACATCCCCCACATAAATGAAATCACGGCTTTGCAACCCATCGCCGTAGATCACCGGCGTTCTCCCTTCCAGCATACGGCGGATGAAAATGGGGATGGCGGCAGCGTAATCTGATTCCGGCGACTGGCGCGGGCCATACACGTTGAAATAGCGCAACGCCGTCACGCCCATCTCGCTGGTGCGGGTGTATAAATCGGCATAGATTTCATCAACCCGCTTGGAGGCCGCGTAAGGCGAAAGCGACATGGTGGGCAGGTCTTCCGACAGGGGGAATTGCTGCGCCTCGCCGTAGACCGCGGCGCTGGAGGCCAGCACCACACGGCTCACCCCGGCCCGCCGCGCCGCTTCCAACAGCGCGACCGTCCCCTGCACGTTGATCTCGAAACAGGTGTGTGGATCTTCCATGGATTGCGGCACAGAGACGAACGCCGCCTGGTGATAGATCACTGCCACGCCTTCCACGGCGCGCGCCACCGCCGCGGGATCGCGCAGATCTCCTTCGAGGATCTCCACTTCCCCGGCGAAACCGGCCAGGTTTTCACGCTTGCCGGTGGAGAAATTATCCAGCACGCGCACGCGCTCGCCGCGCGCCAACAGCGCGCCGACGATGTGCGAACCGATGAATCCCGCGCCGCCTGTCACCAGAGCAAGTTGCATCTACTGTCCTTTCATCCCCAGAATCGTCGCTGGCGTGCGCAGCAGAATCAGAAAATCGAGCAGCAGGCTGCGATGTTTGATGTAATAGAGATCGTATTCCAGCTTTTGAGCGGTATCCTCCTCGTTGGAGGCATAGCCAAAATTGACCTGCGCCCAACCAGTGATCCCCGGTTTGACCAGCAGGCGCGCCCGATAGAAAGGAATGCGGCGGGTGAAGTGTTCCACCCACTGGGGGCGCTCCGAGCGCGGTCCCACCAGACTCATATCGCCGCGCAGCACGTTGATGAACTGGGGTAATTCGTCCAGGTGCGTGCGGCGCAGAAAACGGCCGCTGCGCGTCGCCCGGTCGTCATCTTCGGTCGCAAGCACGGGTTTGCCATCCGCCTCGGCATCCTTGCGCATGGTGCGGAACTTGATAATGCGATAGATCTGCGCCCCCTTCCCCAGGCGCTCCTGAAGGTAGAATATCGGCAGGCCATCATCCAGGATGATCGCCAACGCAATAAAGGGGAAAAAGAAGCCAAAGATCAGGAAACCCACCAGCCCGCCGAGGATATCCACCAGGCGTTTGAGCACATCGTAAAAGCCGCTGATGCGGAACTCATCCACGAAGGAGCGCAGGATCCAATCGGCCTCCAGGATTTTGATCGGCACGCGGCCGGTGAGTTCTTCATAGGCCACGGGCATGCGCGTGACTTCCACACCGCGCTCCTGGGCGTCGAGGATGGTCTGGAAAGTCTCGCCTTGCATCGCCCCGGAGATAGCGACGATGATATCGCTGATTTGCTCCTGCTCGATCAAATCCAGCAAACGCTCACTATTGGCGATGACCTCATGACCCTCAACCCTGTGCCCCAACAGGTCAGGGTTGTCATCTATCAGCCCCACCAGCTCAAAGGGGGGCGGCGACAGGTTGTTGAAGACCTCCAGAATGGTCTTTCCGGCGCGCCCGGCGCCGATCACCAGCACTCGGCGTAAAAACTGCGGGGCGGTGAACACTCGCAGGTACGCCAACCGCCAGAGCAGCGTCAACAGTGAGACAATCCCCAAAAAAGCCGCCACACCGCGGCGGGGCAACGGGTTCTCGGAAGCAAAATAGACGAACAAATAGAGCACCAGCCCCATAAGCGAGGCCTGCAGCACACCACGCACCACCTGACGACGGTCGGCGGCGCGATGGACGTCGTATAACTCGGCCATCAAGATCAGCCAGATCAGCGGGAGCAGATAAAACCACGAGGCCACACGGGCGCGCAAAAATGCCAGCGAGAGGCCCAGCCATTCCTCGCTCAGCCCCCACACCACCAACGCCGCCAGCATGGCAACCACGCCGACGATAAGATCCCCCACAACCAACAGCGTGCGCCGTTCGCGAATGCCCAAACGCCACAGCGTTTTGGAGGGAGAAGCTTGCTTACTCATCCTTGTTCTATAGATCCTTTGGTTGTGTGTGCCCGCGGCCGGGCGCGTTCACGGACGAACGTCACCAGGCTCCACAAAAAGCCGCTGCCCCAGGCGAAGTGCATCACGGCGATGGCAACGGGCAGGGTGAAGAGTAAATGCGCCTGCTTTTGTTTCAGAGCAACCCGCGCGCCTGCGAGCAGTAAGGCGGTGACGTACACCACCGCTTCCAGCAGCAACAGCAGCCGCGCCCAGAAAAACCAGATTGAGAGCGCGCCCAGCAGCGGCCAGGAAAGCACAAAAATCCCGGCGAGCTGCCGCCAGCGAAAGGTCTCCGGGTAACGCAACAACATGCGCGCTTTCCAGTAGCCATAACGCCAGTACTGACGCGCCAGCGCAGTCAGGGTGGTGCGGGAAAAATACACCGATCGAATCGCCGGATCGAACCACACCACGCCGCCCGACTGGCGCACCCGGACGTTGAATTCGTAATCCTCGTTGGATAACAAGCTTTCATCAAAACCGCCGATGCGCTCAATCAACGCGCGGCGAAAGGCGCCAAAGGGAACGGTATCCACCGCCTGCGCCTCCCCACCCAGGCGGTAACGCGCGTCACCCACGCCCAGGGGATGCGCCGCGGCCGCGGCGATCGCCTGCGCCCAACGGCCGGGGCCGCCAGGGCGAATCTGCCATACGCCGCCGACGTTCTCGCCAAGCCCGGATGTCAGCGCGCCCACGCAGCGGGCAATGTAATCCGGTTCGGGGACCGAGTGTGCATCCAGGCGAACAATGACCTCGCCGCGCGCCGCCTCGATTGCCCGGTTCAGCGCGGCGGGGATATGCCGTCGGGGGTTATCCACCACGCGTAAAACCGGCTCGGCATGCTCGCGGCGAAACGCATCTATCGCCTCGCGAGTGCCATCGGTCGAGAGACCGTCGGCGATGACGACTTCCACCTTATCCAGGGGATATTCCTGTGCCCGAATCGCCTCCAGTAGGAGCGTGATCGTCGCTTCTTCATTGTAGCAGGGAACAATCACCGATACAGCGGGCCAGGACATACTCAACTCCTGCGCTCGGCCAGGGTCTCATCACTGGCGAGCGCAAGGGGTAGTTTTACCACAAAAACGCTGCCCTGTCCTGGGGTACTCTGGGCGTGGATCGTCCCACCATGCGCTTCCACAAGCTGACGGGCGATCGCCAACCCAAGCCCCGTGCCGCGCCGTTTCCCCCCGGCGCGGGCCCCCCCCCCCCCCCCCCCCCCCCCCCCCCCCCCCCCCCCCCCCCCC
>CAZZFZ010000065.1:1910-14629 GCA_964653835.1 uncultured Anaerolineales bacterium | reverse complement strand
TCTCCTGCTTCTTTATGGAAGAGAAGGCCAAGTGCGGGTATAATTCCCCTTCATTTACTCACAAGCAATGGGATTTGCCAATGACCGCAAAAGCGCCGACCTCGCCCTTTCAAGCCTGGATTCTGGCCATTCGTCCAAAAACGCTTCCTGCCGCCGCCGCGCCGGTGATCACTGGTAGCGCGTTGGCCTGGCTGGATGGGCGCTTTGATTTCTTCCCGGCGCTGGCGGCGTTGACGGGGGCGTTGCTTTTGCAAATCGGCTCCAATCTGGCCAATGACCTGTATGATTTTGAGCGCGGCGCGGATGCAGGCGAACGCATGGGGCCGGTGCGCGTCACCCAGGCGGGGCTTCTCACCCCAGGCGAAGTGCGTCGCGGCATGTGGGCGGTCTTTGGGCTGGCAGCGTTGGTGGGGGTGTATCTCATCCTGCACGCTGGATGGGTGATCCTGGCGATCGGGGTGGCGGCGATCATTTCGGCGATTGCTTACACAGGTGGCCCTTTTCCGTTGGGTTATTACGGGTTGGGTGACCTGTTTGTTTTTATCTTCTTTGGGCTGGCAGCCACCGCGGGGACGTATTACGTCCAGGCGGGCGCAGTTCACGCCTCGGTGTGGTGGCTCTCGATCGCCATGGGTTTGTTGATTGTGGCGATTCTGGTAGTCAATAACGTGCGTGATTTGGAAGGCGACCGCGCCGCCGGCAAGCACACGCTGGCCGTGTTGTTAGGTGAGCGAGGCGCGCGGCTGGAGTATGTGGTTTGTATCGCTGGGGCTTATCTGATCCTTGTTGCTCTGGTGTTGAGCCGGATGATGCCCCTCGGCGCTTTGCTGGCGTTGCTCTCCGTGCCTCTGGCTGTGCGCATGGTCAGGATGATCTACCACGAGCGCGGCCGGGCTTTGAACAAAACGCTTGCAGGAACGGGCCAGTTGGCGCTGATTTTTTCTCTGTTGCTTGCCGCAGGGCTGATTTTTTTCAGCTGATGTCCAGAATTCTTGACACATAGATGTCTCTATGCTAGAGTAAGTTCAGTTTTTCTCAGGGGGGGCAAATCGTTGCTCCCTTCTTTATCACCAAGAACATTTCATTAAAAACTGGTCAACCAGAAACACATAATCAGCTCAGGAGGACCTACTTTGACAAAATCACGTTCGCAACTCATGGTGGAACGCCTCCGGGACTTGCAGGCCTCCTCACCGGACATTGAGGCTTCCGCGGTTGTCTCGGTTGATGGGTTGACGATTGCCTCGGCGCTGCCTCAGGATGTGGAGGAAGATCGCGTCTCGGCGATGTCTGCGGCGATGCTTTCGTTGGGAGAACGGATTGCTTCGGAGTTGGGGCGCGGTACGCTGGAACAGGTTTACATCAAGGGGGCGGAAGGGTATGTCGTGTTGATGTCGATCGGCGAGGAAGCCGTGCTCACGGCCCTGGCGCGCGAAGAGGCCAAGCTAGGGTTGATCTTTTTGGATATGCGGCGTGCAGCCGATGACCTTACCAAACTGATTTAGCAACGAGACAGGATATGGTTTCCATCCCCAAGAGCAATTACTATTATCCCAACAAGTTCGCCCTGATTATGATTAAAGCCCTGGAAGATGTGATGGGCAAGAACGGGCTGAACGCGATATTGAATTTGGCGGGCCTGGGGAACCTGATTGACAATTATCCGCCAGATAATTTGAGTAAGGAATTTGATTTCGCTGACTTTTCTGCCATCAACCTGGCGTTGGAAGAGATGTATGGGCCGCGCGGAGGGCGTGGATTGGCGCTGCGGGCTGGTCGGGCAACGTTTGATGACGCCCTCAAAGATTTTGGTGCGCTGGCCGGTGCGGGCGATCTGGCTTTTAAGGTTTTACCCCTGGATGCCAAATTGCGCATCGGCATTCCCGCCATGGCAAAGATCTTCAGCCAGATGAGCGATCAGATCTCGACGACAGAGGAGCGCGAGCACGAGTTCATTTACACCATTCATCGTTGTCCGGTGTGTTGGGGGCGCAGCGGCGAGGAGAAACCAGTGTGCTTCGTCGCCACCGGTCTGTTGCAATCCGGGTTGAAGTGGGTCTCTGGTGGTAAAGAGTTCCGCGTGAACGAATCCAAATGCATTGCCAAGGGTGATGACGTTTGCGAGTTTGTCATTCAAAAAACGCCGCTTGACTGATCGGGTGTATCTGTGGATGGGAAGTCAACCATTTTGATCGTTGAAGACGATTTGGATGTCGCTGAGATGCTGGAAGCCTATTTCCGCGTCCAGGGATACAACGTGCTGACAGCCAACTGGGGGGAGGATGCGGTAGAAACCAGCCTGAAACACACGCCCGATTTGCTCATTCTGGATATTCGTCTGCCGGATATTGACGGTTTTGAAGTCGCCCGGCGCCTGCGCGGCAACCGCCGCACCAGCTTGATCCCGATTATCTTTTTAACCGAAAAGCGCACGCGCACAGACCGCTTGCAAGGGCTGGAGCTGGGCGCGGACGATTACATTACCAAGCCTTTTGATATTCAGGAGCTGCGTTTACGGGTGCGCAATTCGTTGAAACGGGCATCCCAGAGTGCGGTTAACAACCCGGTGACCGGTTTTCCTGAAGGCGCGCTGGTTGATGAGCGCCTGCGTGAGTGCCTGGATAGTGAGCACTGGGCGTTGCTCTCCATTTTGCTGCAAAACCTGAATGCCTTCCGCGACGCGTATGGCTTTGTTGCCTCGGATGATGTCTTGCGTGCCATCAGCCTGATGGTCAATAATGCAGTGCAGGCCTTGGGCGGGGAGGGGAACTTCGTCGGTCATCTGGCGCCCTCGCACCTGATTGTAGCGACGTCATCTGATCGCTTTGTGGAGATGGGCGAGCGCATTCGTAGTCGTATTGAGCAATCGCTGGACTATTTTTATCCTCTGAAAGATCGCCTGGTTGATGTCGCGCCATCGAAGCGGCTTCAGTTGAAGATGCGAACCCTTCTTCCCAAAGATGGGCCTTTTGCTGATTTGGATACACTCAAAAAGACTTTGCTTCGCTTTCAGTGAAGGTAGCAGTAGCGTAACTGGTTCATTGGGATGGCGGCGAGAGCCATCCCAACGTGGTTAATTTATGTCTTTAACAACAATTGTCTTTCCAACCTACAACGAACGTGAGAACCTTCCAAAAATCGTGGCGGCCGTTTTTGAACAGCCGATTGAAAACCTGCACATTTTGGTTGTGGATGATAACAGCCCCGATGGAACCGGTGCTGTGGCTGATGATCTGGCCTCGCAGTACGCTGGCCGTTTGAATGTGCTCCATCGAACAGAGAAGCGAGGGTTAGGATCTGCTTATATCGAGGGCTTTCATCGTGCACTGGCAGATGGCGCTGACTTTGTCGGGCAGATGGATGCTGATTTTTCGCATCCCCCAGGAAAGCTGGTTGAGTTGCAGGCTGCCCTGAAGGATTGTGATGTGGCGCTTGGTTCGCGCTATGTCGCCGGCGGGACGTTGGATACGGCCTGGCCGCTATGGCGCAAAGGCTTATCTGCGTTTGGAAACTTTTATGCGCGCACGATCCTTGGCCTCGCGCCGCGGGATGTCACCGGTGGGTTTCGCCTGTGGCGCGCTGAGGCTTTGCGGGCGATTCCCTGGGAGCGGGTGCGCTCCAACGGCTACGCTTTCCAAATTGAAACGCTTTATATCATCAGCCGCCTGGGGTTTCGCGTGCATGAAATCCCGATCTATTTTTCCGAGCGGCAGGCGGGAGTTTCCAAGATGTCCCTGCAAATCCAACTGGAGGCTGCCATCCAGGTGTGGCGGATTCGCTTCGCCTTTCGGGATTTGCAGGCTGTGCCGCAACCGGCCGACGTTTGAACCGGGGAGCTGTGATGGCTTGGTTTGACGCATTCTTTCAAGGACAGTATAATCGCCACATTGTGAATTTTCACCTGAACATACCAACAACATTGTTATGGCACTAAAGGGCAACCTGCGCGATTTCACCATCAGCCAGCTCTTGAATCTCATCCACCTGGCCGGGAAGACTGGATCATTGACGGTGGACGGGACGGGGGATAAGGCCTGGGTTGCTTTTCGAGACGGCAAGCTCGCCTACGCTCGCATGGAATCGGAAGACGATGCGCTGGTTGCCATTCTCTATCGAGCCAACAAGCTAACCAGGGCGCAGTACAAAGTCATCGAGGCGCGCGCTGGGACGATGAGTGACAAAGAGTTGGGCCTGCTGTTAATTAATGCCAATTACCTCACTCAGGAAGATATCCTCGCCAGCCTGCGCAGCGCCTATGTGAGCGTGCTGGAGCGGCTCTTTACCTGGGTGGAGGGGCTGTTTACCTTTGAGGATGGGTTTCCGCCTCTCGATGGCAAGATCACCTTGCAGATCAGCCTGGAGAACATCATCATTGATGCCTCGCGCCGCCTGCGGGAGTGGGAGCAGCTTCAGGATGAAATCCCCAGCCTGGATGTGGCGCTGAAATTCGCCGATCGCCCTGGGGCTGATCTGCGCAACGTCAACCTGAGCGTCGAAGAGTGGCGCGTGGTATCTTACATCGACCCAAAGAACACGCTTAAGAAGATCGCCGCGGCGACGAAGATGAACGACCTTGAAATTCGTCGCATTGTTTATGGATTGTTACAGGCTGGCCTGGTGGAGATGGTGCGTCCGGAAGGGACCAAGGTGGAGCGGAAGAAGCCGATGCTGCCAGTGTCTGATCCGGAGGAGCAGATCTCGCTGGTCAATCGTATTATTCATCGGATTCGATCGTTGTGATTATCTGAGCCGTCATGGAACGATATTAGAGGCGAGGCACTATGCAAACAGTAAAGATGGTCGTGACCGGTCCTTTTAGCGCCGGGAAAACCGAGTTCATTCAAACGGTGAGTGAGATTGATGTTGTCGCCACGGAACGTAAAATCACTTCCGAGGCCGAACGCATCAAGGAGACGACTACCGTGGCGATGGATTTTGGTCGTATCACTGTGGATGATAACCTGGTGCTTTACCTCTTTGGAACCCCTGGCCAGAAGCGATTTGATTTCATGTGGGAGATTCTTTCGGAGGGGATGCTGGGTTTCATCGTGATGGTGGATAGCACCCGCCCCGAGACTTTCCGTGAGGCGCGCAGCATTTTGGAAACCTTCCGCGCCTACGCACCCACACCCTATGTCGTCGCTGCCAATAAGCAGGATTCGCCGGATGCCTGGTCGGTGGACGATATGCGGATTGCCTTGCGCCTCGACCCGAAAGTGAAACTGTTGCCTTGCGTTGCCCTTGAGAAAGAATCCGTCAAGAATGTGCTGCTGGAATTGCTCTACAGCATTCTGGCGGAGATGGAAGCGAATTCCCAGTAGACGGTATTTCATAGATTCAGGGTTTGCGGCTGCCGTGTCTTCCATAACAACCGATCAAGGTGTGTTACATTATGAGGTGTATGGCCGTGGTCGTCCGGTGTTGTTGTTGCATGGATGGCTGGGGTCTTGGGGGTTGTGGCAGCAGACCATGAAGTATCTGGGGCAGTATTATCGCACCTATGCCCTGGATTTTTGGGGGTTTGGGGAGAGCGGTAAAAAGGTCCCCACATTCGCAGTTCAGGATTTCGTCAGCATGGTGGATCAGTTCATGGAGCACCTGGGGATTGCGGGCGCGCCGCTGGTGGGGCATAGCATGGGCGGCACGGTGAGCCTGATGACCGCTTTGCGCTACCCGGAGCGGGTGACCAAAGTCGCCGTGATTGGCTCGCCGATCGTCGGATCCTCCCTGGCGTTGATGCTGAAACTGGCTGGCCGCCGACCGATTGCCATGCTGGTCTTTCAGATGATGTGGGCGCTGCGGCTGGGGCTGCGTCTCTTCGCCCCGATCATCACCAGCGATCCGAACTGGTACAAGACGATCAGCCGCGATCTCTCGCGCACCACATTGGAATCCTTCCTCCTGAGCATCGCCTCGCTACGGGAGACCGACCTGCGCCCGATGCTGCATCAGATCCGCGTTCCCGCCATGGGGATGTACGGCGATCGGGACGTGATCGTGGATCCTAACCAATGGCAATTGATGCAGGCGCGCATGCCCCATGTGCGCATTGAGCGCTTCAAAAACGCCGGCCATTTCATCATGCTGGATGCCCCCGACCGCTTTATGCACACGTTGCGCGATTTTTTGGATAATGGCGTATGACTCTGACCTCGGCACAGTATTTCTACCCGAATACGATGGGGCGTATGTTACTGATGGCGACTGCGGACGAACTGGGGAGTGAGAGTCTGGCGGATGTCCTCCGTTTTGTTGACCTCGATCATTTGATAACCACTCTTCCCGCGGCTAACGGAGAACGGGGGTTTGCGTTTTCGCTGGTGAGCCGCACGATGGAAGGAATTGAACGTTGTTACGGCGCTTTGGCCGGGCGTGGGGTTGCCCTGCGCGTGGGGCGGGCGACGTTTAAGTACGGCCTGCGCGAGTTTGGGCCGCTGGTTGGCGTCGGCGATGTCGCTTTTCGGTTGCTGCCGCTGGAAGCGAAAATTGAAACCGGCGCGCAGATGTTTTCCGAGGTGTTCAACCGCTACACCGATCAGCGCGTGCGCGTGGAAAGCCGCGATGATAAAGTGTTGTGGCACATTGATCGCTGCCCGGTTTGCTGGGGACGGCGGGCGGAGCAGCCTGTCTGCCATCTGGCGGTTGGAGTGTTGCAGGAGGCGCTGTACTGGGTTAGTGGTGGGAAATTCTTCCACGTTGAGGAGACGCATTGCATTGCCCAAGGGGATTCTACGTGTACAATAGAGATTGATAAAGAACCTCTGGGGTGAGCGATGCAAAAATTTATTCTCCCTGCTGCAGTTAACATTCACCCGTTCAACGAACCGGCGCGCGACCTGCGCATTCAGAACAAGCCGCTCTGGCTGGTTCAACGTGATGTGCTGGCGCCATATATTTCCCATGAGTTTGAGTTGCCGCCTGGCGCGTCGCTCCCCAAGTTCACCGGCGAGGCGCTGGTATATCGCGATAATCTATATTTCGATGCGGAGTATATCGCCGCTTTTCTGGATGCCGCGCGCAGGCGCCCCTATGCTTCCAGGGCGGCCTGCGCGGCCTCCGACCCGGCGTTTCGCGAGCACGCCTTGCCGCTTTCGACTTCCTATCAGCAAGAGGGGGATTTATATTTGCTGGATTTGTGGTACTACCCCGATGGGTTGACCGATCAGGCCGAACCGCTGGTGATTGACTTACAGGCGCGCGAGGTTGGGTATTACCATGTGCCCACGTATATGGCCTCTGAGACGGGCGATCTCACTTTCCAGGTCCCGCTGCGCAGCATCATCGCCATTGATTCATGGGTGCACGTCTTTATCGCCGATGTGGTTTTTGGCCTCTTCACCCGCGGGGCGCGCTTCGAAGCCCGGCTGGAGCGCGATCCATGGTTCAAGCTGAGTGTGCTGGCGCGGGCGATGTTTGAAGGCAAGCAGGTGCTCGAATCCTCCGGTGTGGTCAAGATCGGGCGCAACTGTGTGATTGACCCCACCGCGGTCATCCACGGGCCAACCACCATTGGCGATAATGTCACGATTGGCGCCGGGTCGGTGGTCGAAAACTGTATCATCGGCGATAACGTCAACATCTCCCAGGGATGCCAGTTGATGCTTTCGGTGGTGGGCGACGGCGCTTTTTTGCCCTTCCGCGCTGCGATGTTCATGACCACCTTTATGGATAACAGCATGGTGGCGCAAAATACCTGTTTGCAAATGTGTGTGATCGGGCGCAACACCTTCATCGGGGCGGGTTCAACCTTCACCGATTTCAACCTGATCCCCACGCCGCTCCAGGCGTTGCACGGTGATGGGCGCACGTTGAGCGATGCCAACCGCCCGGTGTTGGGCGGGTGTGTGGGGCACAATTGCCGCCTGGGTTCGGGGATGATTATCTTCCCGGCGCGGACGATTGAGTCCGATGTCGTCCTGGTGGCCTCGCCGGAGCGCCGCGTGATTACGAAAGATGTGCGCTTTGATGATAGCGATCACCATCGCTACGATTTCGCCAATTTGCATCAACGCTTATACCCCCGCCCCGGTGAAGTCGGGTACGAGACCTGGTAGTCTGTGGATACTTTTGCCTTCATTATTCATCCGATTGACCCCAAACGCGATGTCAGTCGCAAGTTTCCATTGCTGGGGCGGTTTCTCCCGGTTCCGCTGATTAACTTTTTCTCCACCTTTTTCCCGCCGGTATATCTCTCGGAGGTCGAGGGCATCACCTCGCAGGCGACGGGCAAGCAGATCAAGGGCTGGCTGCTTGCCTGTCCTCTGACCGCGGCGCGTATGTTAGAATTACCGGAAAGAGTCGCCTATCGCAAAATTATTCAGACGGGGCGGCTGGCGGAGCGCCTCGGCGCGCAAATCCTCGGCCTGGGCGCGTTTACCTCGGTGGTCGGTGATGGCGGCCTGACGATTGCGCGGGCACTGGATGTCCCTGTGACCACCGGCGACGCATATACCATCGCCGTGGCGGTGGAGGCCTTGCTAGAGGCTGCCCGGCTGTTGGGAATATCGCTGGAGCGCGCCACGGCTGCAGTGGTCGGCGCGACGGGCGCGATCGGGCAGGTGTGCGCCGAAATGCTGGCCGAACGCGTCCCCCGGCTTTGTCTGATTGCGCAAAGCCGTTCTCGCTTGCAGGATTTTGCGGCTTCCCTGGGGCAGCGTAGTCAGGCAGAGTTGCTGGTCAGCACCACGGTGGAAGATTTGCGTCAGGCGCAAATCGTGCTCGCGGTCTCCAGCGCCGCCAGGGAAATCATCCAGCCGCAGCATCTGCGCCCCGGCAGCGTGGTGTGTGATGTCGCCCGCCCACGCGATGTCTCCGCCCTGGTGGCTGCGACTCGCAAAGACGTGCTGGTGATCGATGGCGGTGTGGTTTCCGTCCCCGGCCCGGTGGATTTCCATTTTGATTTTGGCTTTCCGCAGGGGAAGGCATATGCCTGCATGGCGGAAACCATGGCACTGGCGCTGGAAGGACGTTTTGAAGATTACACCCTGGGCAAGGCGATTGAGCGCCAACGTGTGGAGGAGATCGCCCAGATTGCCCGCAAACATGGATTTCGGTTGAGCGGTTTTCGTTCGTTTGAAAAGCCGGTCACGCATAAACAAATCGAAGAGGTTCGCCGGGCGGTTGCCGCAAGCGGATGACGCAGGCCTGGCTTCCATGATGATCCACTGTTGGGAGGACCTTATGAGCAAACACCGATTGTTGATTGTTGAGGACGACTTCGATATCTCCAATATGTTACGGATCTACTTCTCCGGGCAGGGGTACGATGTTAACGTGGCCCAACGCGGTTCGGAGGCCCTGGAGAAGACGCGGCAGAATCTCCCTCATCTCATCGTCCTCGATATCATGCTGCCGGATATTGATGGCTACGAAGTCTGTCGTCAATTGCGCACGAATACCCGCACCAGCCATATTCCGGTGATCTTTCTGACGCAAAAAGACGAGCGCAGTGACCGCTTACAGGGGTTAGAACTGGGGGCGGATGATTACATCACCAAGCCCTTTGATATTGAGGAGCTAAAGCTGCGCGTGCAGAACGCCATCGCCCGCGCCGAGCGGGAGAGCCTCACCGACCCGCGCTCTGGCCTGCCCTCGGGCCGTTTGCTGGAAGATCATCTGCGGCGCATCATCCGCACCGATGGCTGGGCGCTGATGGATTTACGTATCAACCACTATCAGCCCTTCCGTGAGGAATATGGCTTTGTGGCCGCTGATGACGTTTTGCGCTTTATGGCGATGTTGCTCAATGAAATTGTGGATGAACGTGGTACGCCGGATGATTTCATTGGCCATGCAGGGGGCGATAGTTTTGTGATTATCACTACCGCAGAGTGCGCGCCGGCCATTCGTGAGCAGGTCAAGAAACGCTTTGCTGAAGAAATCCTCACGCACTACAACTTTATCGACCGTGAGCGTGGTTATATTGCCATCACCAACGCGGACGGCGGGGAGGAACACGTGCCGCTGATGGATGTGGGTGTGGGGGTGGTGACCGGGGAAGATTACCAGTTTGCCGATATTCGCGAAATCACCGAAATGGCTGCCGAAGCGCGCCGCACAGCGGGGTGAGCTTCTCCTGAAGATTTGATACAGTGATGATTGATCTGGGCGCGGTACCTTTGGGCGTGGCGATGTTTTTCGTCGGGTTGCTCTTCCTTGCCCTGACGGTACTGGCCACGCGTTTGGTTTCCCGCCGTCTGACGATTTCCCGCGAGAATGCACTTCTCCCGGTGGAGCCTGATTTGCCGGCACACCAGGATGCCATGATGGTCTTGCGCCCGGGGGGACGGATTACATATATGAACAGCGCAGCCCGCGAGTTGTTCGGCGTTTGGGAGGAACGACCTGCGTTTGAACGGATCGCGCGCAAGACTCGGCCGAGCGAAGCCTTCGTCTCGTTGTGCGCAGCCGAGGGCGTGGCACAGTTTTCTGTGGGGGGCAAACTGATCGAGGGGACGTCTTTTTTCTTCCCCAATGGCAGCGGGAATGCCGTCCTGGTTGCCATGCGCCCTCACCAGATCACCCGCCTCGGGGAGCGCGGGGCAGAGACCTCTCCACAAACCATGCAAGTACTCGCCTCGCTGAGCCAGGCGATGGCCACCGACCTGGACCTGGAAGCCACGCTGCATGCCATCCTCGACAGCGTGGAGCGCCTCATCCCCACCGATTTTGCTGAGATCACCATCTGGGATGCCGAGAATCAACACCTGATCCCTTATCGTTTTGTGGGCGTGGCCGGTGTGGACCGACGACTGGAGTTCACCGATGAGCGCTATCCCATCGGTGAGGGGTATTCGGGCTATGTCGCTGCCCGTCGAGAGCCCATTCTGGTCGCCGATGTGGATGCCAACCGCGAGTTCCGCCCGCTGATTGATCGCCGCAAATATCCCTTCCGCTCCTACCTGGGCATCCCCCTGCTCATGGGTGGTGAGCTGATCGGTACGCTGGACTTGACCTCGCTGGAGCCGGATGCGTATAGCGACGACGACGTGCAGGTCTTGCGACTGCTTTCGGGGCAGGCCGCCATTGCGCTGCATAACGCGCTGGTGTATCGCGAGGAAAAGCGCCGCGCCCTTGAGCTGGCAAGCCTGGCTAATCTGACGCAGGCCGTCAGTTCGGTGCGCAATTCTGAGGAACTGTTTGCTCAACTGGCGCAGGGGATTACCCCGCTGCTCGATGTGGAGATGGCCGGTTTCCTGCTCTTCGATGATGTGACGCACCGGCTGGCCGCGCAGTCTCCCTTCCTTGGTGTACCTTCCAATTTTGTTGAACTTTATCAGGTGGAAATCCTGCCCGATAGCCCGGCAGAGCGCGTCTGGCGTGCGCAGGAGATCATTATCGCTGAGAACGCGGCGGAAGATCCTGACCTGATCGATCTGGGGTTGGCGGCGTCGGCGCGCGCGGCAGGCATTCACCATACCGTGTTGATCCCGCTGAAAAGCGGCGGTCGCTCGCTGGGTTATTTGCAAGCAGCCAACAAGCGCGATAGCACAGCTTTCACGCCTGATGATATCCGCCTGCTTTCTATCATCGCCGGGCAGGCCGCGCCGATCATTGAGAACGCTGACTTGTTGCAACAATCCGTTCGCCGGGCTTTGCGCGCCGAGGCGTTGCGTCGCATCGCCAGCCTGACGGGTTCCGAGGCCAGCCTGGACGAGATCCTCAAATTCTCGTTGATTGAACTTGCCCGCCTGCTCAAAGTGGATTCTGCCGCGGTGTTCTTCCTGGACGCGGAGAAAAACGAGCTGAGCGCTCACAGCGCCTCGATTTACGGCGTTCCGGAGGAATTGCGCGATCGCCTGGGGAGGATCCCGGTGGATGAGCGCTTTGCTCCTTTGATGGTGACCAACAGCCAGCGCACTTTCATTTCGGGGGATACGCAGACCGATGAGCGCATCCTGCCCCCATACCGCATGTTGATTGAGACGTTGGACGTGCGCTCGGTGATCGATGTGCCATTGATTTTTCGCGGGCGCGGCATGGGCGAATTGATGCTTGCCAGTCATCGAGCGGAACACTTTACCCGCAGCGATATTCAACTGGCCTCCACGGTCGCCAGCCAGCTGGCCGTCGCTATGGAGCGCGCCACCCTGGCCCAACAAACCGACGCCACGCTGCGCAAACGCGCGGAGCAGTTGAACGCCGTTGCGCTGGCCGGGCGAGAGTACAATGCCGCCCGCGATCTCCCCCGCCTGCTGCACCGCATTTGCGAGGATGCCATCCGGCTCACCGCCGCTGAGTGTGGGGCGGTGTATTTGTTCAAGTCCAACGGGAGAGAATATGCATATCAGGTGGAGCTATTTGAGGGGGAGCCGCCCGGCGAGCCGGAGCAAGCCCTTGATCCCGGGTTGCTCAGCAGCGGTGATGCCGTGCTCATCCCGGATTATGATCGCCCTCCGGCAGACCTTTCGGATGGCCTGCGCCGACCGGCGCACGAGGGCGTGCGCGCCGCGTTGATCGCTCCGCTGGCTTACCGCGAGGAGGTGGTTGGGGCGTTGCATCTCCACGCCTCGGTTCCTGACGCGTTCGATCAGTTTGCCCTGGACGCGATCCGCCTGCTGGCCTCTCAGGCGGCGATCGCTGTTGGCAATCTGCGCCGCATCAAAGAGCAGGAGGAACGCTCCCGCCAGTTGAAACGCCGGCTGGAAGCCTGGCGAAGGATGCTGGAGCGGTTGGTGGTTTCTCCAATGGAAAAGCCGCTCGCCCAACTGTTGCAAGAG
>CAZZFZ010000065.1:0-1810 GCA_964653835.1 uncultured Anaerolineales bacterium | reverse complement strand
GGAGCGGTTGGTGGTTTCTCCAATGGAAAAGCCGCTCGCCCAACTGTTGCAAGAGGCCGCCTCGGATGTACGCGCTCTGTTTCCGGAGACTGCCGTGGTCATCGGCCGCCTCGACGAAAAAGGTAGGTTGCGTTGGGAGGCCAGCGCCGGGCTTTCGGCGAAGGCACTGAAGGAACTGCGCCGTCAGCCGTTGACCTGGGCAGATCTGGAAGCGGTGATGCGAGCGGAACATCTTTTGTTGCGCTCGTATTTGTTCCCTCTGGGAGATGCTTTGCCCGATTGGTTGCGGCCTCTGATAATCGAAGCCGATGTCTCGGGCGCGGCGCTGCTCCACCCCCTGGGGGATACTGCTGCTCCAGTGGGGGTGCTCGTTGCCGCGCCGCTTGCTGAGGCGGTCGATGCCAGCCGCCACAATCTGGAATTGCTCGACGACTATGCCCGACAGATCGCTCATCTGCTCGCTGAACATCAATTGTTTGTACGCCTTGAGGGGCAAGTTGCTCATCTTGAAGCGGAGATGCATGAACTTCAGACGACTGCTGGAGGCGATAGGTTCAGCCAGGGGCGCGCTGAAGCGTTGTTCGACCTGATTGAGACGGTCACCCACCAGCCGGAGAAACAGGCGATCTTGGACGCGTTGGGGGAAGGTCTGTTGGCGGCGATGGCGTTCAACAGCGTAGTGCTGCTCGAAGCGCCGCGCGGACGTCCTCCTGTGCTGAAGTTGTATGGGGATGCTGCTGTCGAAGGCAACCTCGAAGCGTTGTTGGGGCAGCGCAACCCACTGTTGCACAGCATCCAGGGGCGGAAGCCGTCGCTGGTGGCAGACCTGCTCGCGGATGAAGCCTGGCGCGATTCGCCGTTGTTGCAGGCATTGAGTGCTGAGGGTTTTGTCTGCCTGCCGATTTTTCCACGGGCTTCAGCGCCGTTGTCTGTGCTGGGGGTCTGGCGGGAGGGTGGCGAAGCGTTCGCGCCGGGCGATGAACGCCTGCTTACCTTGCTGGCCGCACAGACCGCGGCGACGCTGGATAACCTCGACCTGCTCACCAATACCAGCCAGCAATTACGCGATATGCACCTTCTTTTGGAATTCAGCCGCCAGTTGAGCGGCCTGGACGCCGACGGGGTACTGGAGAGCCTGCTCAACAGCGCTCTGGAGATCGTCCATCCAGCGCAGGCGGGCATGGTGGTCCTACGCGAAGCGGATGGCGCGCTGCGCCCGCGCCTTGCCCGCGGTTACGTGAGCGAGGCGGCGTTGCTGCAAGTGGATTTTTCCACCGGCTCTAACCTGGTGCTGGAAACTTATGAAAATCGAGCGGCGCAGCGCGTGGGGGAAGTGGACGCCGCCGTTCATTACAATCTGGGGCGGGAGGCGCTGTTGCATTACCAGGAAGCGCTGGGTGAGAAACTCCCGCTTTCCAGCCTGCTGGTGCCGTTGATATCGGAGCAGCAAACACTTGGCGTGCTGGTGCTGGATAACTTTGAGACCACCCAGGCTTTCCCCGGCGATGAGCAAATGCTGGTGGCCTCGCTGGCTCGTCAGGCCGCGCTGACGTTGGAGAACCTGCGCCTCTACCAGGCGGCTGAGCAGCGCGCCGCCCAGTTGCAGGCGTTGAATCAGGCTTCGGCGGCTATCACGGCGCAGCTCCAGGCCAGCGCGCTGACCGCGACGTTGCTGGACGCGCTGGCCGACGTGTTGCCCTACGATGCTGGCGCCTTGTGGCTGTGCCAGGGGGATGACCTCGTCATCGACGCGGCGCGCGGGTTTGACCGCGCCGAGGAGCTGGTTGGCCTGACGACTGCGGTGGAGGAT
>CAZZFZ010000064.1:0-14811 GCA_964653835.1 uncultured Anaerolineales bacterium | reverse complement strand
TCCAAAAGCCTGACTTCTGGCGAGGAGTGCGAAGGGCGCAGCAATCGGAGTTTCGCATCTTCTATCCTTTGCATCTGTGTTTGTCTGTTGTGAATTTTATTATCTGCAACTGAGATCAGCAGATTTTCCTGAAAGACGTTCAGGTATAATAAGAATGATGAAAAGCGATGAGATTATCACTTTGCTACGTGAGCACCGGACTCATCTGGCGCAGCTGGGGGTCAAATCGCTGGCTGTGTTCGGATCGGTGGCGCGCGGTGAAGTAACCGCTGCCAGCGATGTAGATATCCTGGTTGAGTTCGAGGGGAAAATCACCTTCGACCGTTTTATGGATACCAAATTCTTCTTGGAAGACTTGTTGGGCGTTCGCGTGGACCTGGTTATGCCGCAGGCTGTTCGACCGCGCCTTAAGCCCTATATTATGCGGGATTTGATCTATGTCACGCGATGAACGGCTGTATCTTGAGGACATTCAGAACGCCTGCCAGTTGGTCGCCAAATTTACCCGGGGGATGAACTTTCAGGAATTTGTTCAAGACGACCGCACCTACCACGCGACTTTGCGCAACCTGAAAATCATCGGTGATGCCATCAAGCATATTTCGGAAGAGACAAGGGCGCAGCACCCGAATGTCAAGTGGCGAAAAATCGCCGGGTTTCGGGATATTGTCGCGCATGAGTATTTTGGGGTGAGTGACGAAATCGTGTGGGATGTGATTCAAAACGAAGTTCCTTTGTTGCTCAAACAAATTGGGATGATCCTTCGGCGATGGTGATGTAGAAGTCAGGCTTTTCCTAAAGACTGACTTCTGGCAACCAGGGGAAATTTCCTTGTGAGACTTTGTGCCCTTTGTGGTTTGAAGAAAGTGTGTTTCCTCTTTTCGCTCACTCGCTCGCTGTGGATGCGGCTTGACTGGCGCGCCGCGCGGGTGCTATAATCAGTCTACAAGTATGGAACATGTTGGTACAGGTTCGGCGCGGTGAGTGAGGCCGCAAAGCATGGAAGGCGAAAATCAGGCCAGGCCGCTCTATCAAGTGCTCGTTGAGGCTATCCTGGAGCAGGTGCGTATGGGCGAATTGCAGCCTAATCAGCGCCTACCCTCGGAAGGCGAGCTGTGCCGCATTCACTCGGTGGGACGCAACACTGTCCGGCGGGCGCTTCAGGAGCTGAATCAGCGCGGCGTGGTCAAGACTGTCCCCGGTGTGGGCACCTTCGTGGTGGATGCGCGCGTGGACAAAACCGCCCACGTGCTCTACGGCTTCACCGATGAGATGCAGTTGCACCAGCGTCAGGTTTCCAGCCGGGTGCTGGAAGCCAGCCTGATCAGCGCCGATCCCTTCCTGGCGCGGCGGCTGCAAATTCAGCTCGGCGCGGAAGTGGTCTTTCTCTACCGAGTGCGCCAGGTGGACGGCGAACCGGCGGCCATCGAGCGGGCTTATCTGCCGCACGCCCTCTGCCCAGGGATTTTGCAGTACGATTTTTCCCGGCAGTCGCTTTACCACGTGCTGGCGACGGAATACGGGCGGCGGCCCGATCACGCTGAACAGGTCATCGAGGCCGCGCTGGCGACTGAAGAAGTAGCCCGGCTGCTGGACCTCACGCCTCCGGCGGTGGTCTTCGTCTTTCACCGTGAGACGCGGCTCGCCAACGGGCAGGTGATCGAATATGTGGATTCCGAGCTGCGTGCCGACCGCTTCCGCTTCCTCGCCCATCTCAGCCTGGGTGAGCGGCTGGAAGAATCTGCCTTTCGCCGCCTGCCGGTATTGTTTGACGCCGGAGCCGAAGATTAATCTCGCATAGGAGAAGGTTGTCGCACGATGACGATTCCATCGGACGCCGAATTGCATGAAATTGTGCACCGCGTGGTTGAGCAGATGATGGCCGGGGGAGCTTCTCTGCCCGCGGCGACGCCTGCTCCCTCTGCTTCCTCGGCGACTCCGGTTTCCGTGCTTGAGGAGGTCCCCCCACCCCACGGCGGCCTGATCGCCATCGGGGCGGATCACGGCGGCTATGCTCTGAAGGGTGAGTTGATCGCTTACCTGCAACAACAGGGCTACCGCGTGGAAGATTGCGGCACGTACAGCCCGGCATCGGTGGATTACCCCGATTTTGCCTACGCCGTCGCCCGCATGGTGGGGCGCGGCGAGGCCTGGCGGGGCATCATCATTGATGGTGCGGGCATCGGCAGTTGTATGGCTGCCAACAAGGTGCGCGGCGTGCGCGCGGCGATGTGTTACGACCACGCCACCGCGGTCAACAGCCGCGAACACAACGACGCCAACGTGCTCACCCTGGGCGCGGGGCTGATCGGCCCCAACCTGGCGCGGCAGATTGTGGATACCTGGCTGACGACGGAGTTTGGCGGTGGGCGGCACGCCCGCCGTGTGAATAAGATTATGGCGATTGAACGGCAAGCGCTGTGAGTGTGAGACTATGGCACCGGATCAGAAATTTGTTGAAGAGCTAGTTGAGATCATCACCCGCGAGGTGTTGATCGCCCTCTCGGAGCAGGAACACCTTCAGGCCCATCCTGAAGGTGATCACTGCTCCGAGGAGTGCGCTGAGGGCATCTGCGTGCGCACCTGTTACGACCGCGTCGGGCGCGCCGTCAGCGCCGGGGCGACGCGGTTGACCTCCTCCCTGGGTGGCATCCCCGAAGACCCCAGCATCGCCAGCATGATTGACCACACGCTGTTGAAGCCGGATGCCACCCACGACCAGATCGCGCAGTTGTGCTACGAGGCGCGTAAATACGAGTTCGCTTCCGTTTGTGTCAACCCGGCTTTCGTCAAACTGTGCGCCGAGTTGCTGCGCGGCAGCCCTGTCAAGGTCTGCACGGTGATCGGCTTCCCGCTGGGGGCCACCTCGCCGGAAGTCAAAGCCTACGAGGCCGAGCAGGCCATCCGCGATGGGGCGACTGAAATTGACATGGTGATTAACATCGGCGCGCTCAAGGCTAAGGATTTTGACCTGGTGGCGCGCGATATCAGCGGCGTTGTGCAGGTGGCGCACGCCGCCGGGGCGCTGGTCAAAGTGATTATCGAGACCGCGCTGCTCACCCACGATGAGAAAGTCACCGCCTGCCTGCTGGCGAAGGAAGCGGGCGCGGATTACGTCAAGACCTCTACCGGGTTCTCCGGCGGCGGGGCGACGGTGGAAGATATCGCTCTGATGCGCCGCGTGGTTGGCCCGGAGATCGGCGTCAAAGCCTCCGGCGGTGTGCGCACGTATGAAGACGCCGTCAGTATGGTCAAGGCCGGGGCGACGCGCATCGGCGCCAGCGCAGGCGTGAAGATTGTTCAGGGCGAAAAGCGCGGGGCGCGCGAAGGCGTCCCCGCGGCTGTCTCCACGGCATATTAGTGGTTTATGTTAATTGCACGCGTGATCGGCGAAACAATCTCCACGGTCAAGAGCGAACGCGTTCGCGGGGCCAAGCTGTTGATTTGCCGTCAGACGGATCATACCGGCAAACCGATCGGCAAACCCTACGTCGCTGTGGACCTGGTGGACGCCGGAGTGGGTGATCTGGTGCTCACCGGGCATGGTTCGGCGGCCCGGCAGACGCACATCACCAAGGATACGCCCGTGGACGCGGTCGTCAACGCGGTGATTGACCACCTCGAAGTGGACGGCGAAATCGTCTTCCGCAAAACCTGAGATGTGCAGGTGAACGAATGCTGATTGCTAAAGTTGTTGGTACGACCATCTCGACCATCAAAGACCCCGCCCTGCAGGGGCGCAAGCTGCTGATCCTGCGTCAGACGGATGAGAGCGGGCAGCCGTTTGGTAAGCCCTATGTGGCGGTGGATACGCTGGACGCCGGGATCGGCGACCTGGTGTTGACCGCGCACGGCTCCAGTGGGCGGCAGACGGACATCACCCGCAACAGCCCGGTGGACGCCGTCATCATGGCGGTGATTGATCACATGGTTGTTGAGGGCGAGGTGGTCTATCAGAAAGAGCCGTGGAGGACGCCATGACTCTGGATAAGGATTTGCTCTCCATTCAGGAAGCGCGCGACCTGGCTGAGCGCGCCTATCGGGCGCAGCAGATTTGGGCGCACGCTGACCAGCAACTGGTGGACCGCGTGTGCGCGGCGATGGCTGAGGCCGCTTACCTGGCCTCGGAGCGCCTGGGACGCATGGCCGCCGAAGAGACCGGTTACGGTGTGCCGGAGCATAAAAAGCTCAAGAACCAATTCGGCTCTAAATACATCTGGGAAAGTATCAAAGACGTTAAAACCGTGGGCGTGATCCGCGGCAGCCGCGAGAGCGGGGTGATCGAAATCGCCTGGCCGATGGGCGTGATCGCCGCGCTCGTGCCCAGCACCAACCCGACCTCGACGGTGATGAACAAAGTGCTGATGGCGGTCAAGGCCCGCGACGGAATTGTGATCGCGCCGCATCCCAGCGCGGCGAAGTGCTCCCTGGCCGCGGCGCAGGTGATGATCACCGCCGCTGAGGGGGCTGGCGCGCCGAAGGGGTTGATCAGCTGCCTGACGCAGATCAGCCTGCCGGGGACGCAGGCGCTGCTCTCCCACAAGCGCGTGGCGCTCATCCTGGCGACTGGCGGTTCGGAGATGGTGCGCGTGGCGCACTCGCAGGGCAAACCGGCTTATGGTGTCGGGCCGGGCAACGTGCCGGTGTATGTGGATCGCAGCGCCGACCTGGAGAAGGCCGCCCGCTACATTGTGGGCAGCAAAGCGTTCGATTATTCCGTTATCTGCGCCACCGAGCAGGCCGTGGTCGCCGATAAGCCCATCGCCGCCCGGCTGCGTCAGTTGATGGAGGCCGAGGGTGCATATTTTGTGGATGAACGTCAGGCCGAGGCGTTGCGACGGATTCTTTTCAAGCCCAATGGGGCGATCAACGCCGCCACGGTGGGAAAGTCGCCGCAGTATCTTGCGGCGATGGCGGGCATCCGCGTGCCAGGGAAGGCGCGCATCCTGGTGGCGCCGCTCTCCCGCGTCGGGCGCGAGGAACCGCTCTCGCGCGAGAAGCTGACCACGGTGTTGGGGTGGTACGAGGCCAATGGCTGGGAAGCGGGCTGTGAACGCTGCATTGAGCTGATCCAGTTTGGCGGGCGCGGCCACAGCCTGATCCTCCACGCCACCGATGAGAAGGTGATTATGGCCTTCGGCCTGGAAAAGCCGGTCTTTCGCATCGGCGTCAACACCATGGGGACGCTGGGGGCCATCGGGATGACCACCAGCATCATGCCCTCGCTGACTCTCGGCCCCGGCGGCATCGGCGGGGCGATCACCGGCGATAACATCACCGTGCATCACCTCTACAACGTCAAGCGCCTAGCGTTTGAAACTTCGGCGCCTCCGCCGGAGGCCTTGCAGCCCGGTCGAGTCCCTGCCGGGAAGGTGTACGGCCCCGCGCCGGAGGAACTGGAAAGCATTATTCGTGAAGTTGTGCAAGAAATACTGCGGGCGTAAGCCCAAACCGAATCAACACATTGATAGGAGAGAACTATGGCTCAAAATCCTGCTCTGATTGCTCTGGGAATGGTTGAAACCCGGGGGCTGATCGGCGCCATCGAGGCTGCCGATGCGATGGTCAAGGCGGCGAACGTCGTTTTGATCGGCTCGGAATACGTCGGCGGCGGTTTCGTCACCGTGATGGTGCGCGGCGACGTCGGCGCGGTCAAAGCGGCCACCGATGCCGGTGCCGCGGCGGCCAAGCGCGTCGGTGAACTGGTCTCCGTGCACGTCATCCCGCGCCCGCACGAGCACGTCGAGATGATCCTGCCGCAGAACACCAAAGGCGGCTTTGGCGGTCGCAGCGGCGGGGATAAGAAATAACCGTGCTGGACAGCCTCGCCACGTCTGAGGTCGTCCACACGCTGCAGCGCGCCGCGCAAGTCATCCGCTGGCTCCCGGATCCCGAGCCTCCGCCGCTGGAAGACCTCCCTGCGGGGCGCTTGCGGGTTGGTGTGGACCTGGGCACCGCCTACCTGGTGTTGGTGGTGCTGGATGAAGACGGTCAGCCGTTGGCTGGGGAATACCAGTTCGCCCAGGTGGTGCGCGATGGCCTGGTGGTGGACTTCATCGGCGCGGTGGATCGTCTGCGCGGGATGAAGGATCGCGTGGAACGGCGCCTGGGGCGTGAACTCACGCACGCGGCCAGCGGGTATCCGCCGGGCGTGCCGCTTCCGGAGGTGCGCGCCGTCGCCAACGTGCTAGAATCCGCCGGACTGCGCTGTACCACTCTGGTGGATGAACCCACCGCAGCCAACGCCTTGCTGGGCGTGCAGACTGGCGCCATTGTGGATGTCGGCGGCGGGACGACGGGCATCGCCGTCTTTCAGGATGGCGAGGTGGTCTACACTGCCGATGAACCCACTGGCGGAACGCATTTCTCCCTGGTGATTGCTGGGGCGCACGATATCCCCTTTGAGGAGGCTGAGGCGTTGAAAACCAATCCAGATGAGCAATCCCGCCTCTTCCCCCTGGTGCGACCGGTGATGGAGAAAGTCGCCAGCATCACGGCCCGGCATGTGCGCGCCAGTCAGGTTCGGGTGGAATCCCTCACCCTGGTGGGCGGCGCGTGCGCTTACCCTGGCATGGCGCAAGTGGTTGAGCAGTATACTGGCATCCCCGCGATGGTACCGCTCCATCCGGCTTTCGTCACCCCCTTGGGGTTTGCGCTTCACGATGAGGCGACTATCTGAAAGAGTGTATCTATGGCAAGTGAATTTTCTTTGCGTTGTTACTGTTACCTGGATCGCATGCAGCCGCAGTACGCGGCCTTTGTGGGAACCATCACCCAGGGCGACCTGCCGGTAGAAGGCATGGCCTCCCTGTATATTGAAATGGCCCCTGGCAACGAGGTCTTCCGCACGGTGGATATCGCCGTCAAGGCCACCGAGGCCAAACCGGGCGCGCAGGTGGTGGAGCGCGAATTCGGCATGTTCGAGATTCACTCCCTCAACCAGGCCGATGTGCTCGAATCTGGGCGGATTGTGCTTGATCGCCTGGGACTGCGGATTGAAGACCGCATCAAGCCGCAGATCGCCTCCACGCAGTTAATCACCAATGTGGACCCTTATCAGGCGCAGTTGCTCAACCGCTGGCGGCGCGGCAGTATGCTCGTCCCCGGTCAGACGCTGCTGGTGGTGGAGTGTTACCCGGCGGCCTACATCAACCTGGCCTGCAACGAAGCGGAAAAGAGCGCCACCATCAACGTTGTGCACGTCAGCTCGGTGGGGCGCTATGGCCGCATGTGGCTCTCTGGCACCGAGGCCGAGGCCAAAACCGCACGCGATGCGGCCATTCAGGCGTTGGAAAGCCTGGAGGGCGTGGTCAGCAAGTACTAGAGCCATCCCTGGATGGCCGTGATGATTCTCGCAGGAGGATCGTATGCCAAAGACGTTCTATACCGAGCGCGATATCGAGGACCTCTTCCGGCAGGGCGTCACCGCGCTGGAGGTAGATGATGATGTGGTGCTCACCGATCTGGCGCGCGAGCGCGCCCGGCGGTTGGGCATGGAGCTTGTGCAGCCGCACGATAAGCCGCCCGCCGCGCCGGAGCGCCCGTATATCGCCAAGATACCCTCGCCCAGCGCGGCCGAAAAGCCCGCCGCGGCCGCACCACCCACGCAGCGGGAGCTGCACGCGCGCGTGCGCAAAGCGGTGATGGCGCGCCTGGGGAATGCGGTGGACCCCAAACTGCTCGATGCGATCATTGACCGCGTTTTGCAGAACATCAAAACCGGATAGGCGGATTTATGCTTTTTGGACGCGTGCGCGGCACCGCCGTGTGCACCATCAAATACCCTGATATGAAGGGGATGAAACTGCTGGTGGTGGAGCCGCTGGATCGGCATCTTCAGCCCACCGGCCCGTTGCAGGTGGCCGTGGATGTGGTGCAGGCTGGGCCGGGCGATCTCTGCGTTATGGTGCGCTCGCGCGAGGCAGCTCTGGCGCTGCGCGAACATACCTTCGTCCCGGTGGACCTGGCGCTGGTCGGCATTGTGGATGAGTTGAAAGTCCGTCCCGACGGCGAATTTGATTTCACCCTCAAAGAGGGATATCGGCACTATACCTGAGATGATCCTTGGCAAAGTGGTTGGCACCGTGGTGACCACGATCAGTCACCCGCATTATGATAACCGCCGCCTGCTGGTTGTGCAGCCGTTGACCCTCCCCGGCGAGCCACCGGCAGGGGATTTTATCGCGGTGGATCACACCCAGGCCGGTGTGGGGGATACCGTGCTGGTCAACCGCGAGGGCAACGGCGCTCGTCAGGCGCTCAATTTGCCGGATGGCTGTATCATTTCCGTGATTGTGGGGGTTGTAGATTCGATTCATTTACCCTCGCTGGAATAATTGCGTAATATAACCTGAATTCGGGATAACGCAGCCGACATATTTTTCACCGCGGAGGCGCAGAGTCCGCAAAGAAGAATTAAAAAAACTCTGCGCTCTCCGCGTACTCTGTGGTGAATAATTTGTCCCTCGCGGGGATTCGCCTCTTGCCGGGGTTTCCCTCCCGCTTTATAATCCCCCTCACGCTTGAAAAATTAACACGCGGCATCGGCATCCCTGAGGAGGTGCGATGTCCTGGAGGCATTTGTGGAACCGTTGGAGCAGTCATTTTCCCCTGCGAGCGAGGAACAAAAACCTTCCCCTTTAGCGGGTTGTTTTCGTTTTATCGTTGATATTGTTGAAACTATTCTGATTTCTCTGGTGTTGTTTTTGGGCATCAACGCCGTCACGGCCCGCGTGCGCGTGGACGGCCACAGCATGGCGCCCACCTTCAACAGCGGAGAATTTATCATCGTATCCAAGCTGGCTTATAAATTTGGCGAGCCGCAACGCGGCGACGTGGTGGTCTTCCACCTGCCGCGCGACCCCTCGCAGGATTACATCAAGCGGGTCATCGGCCTGCCAGGAGAAACCGTCGATATTCGCGACGGCACAGTGTTTGTCGATAGCCAACCGTTGGAAGAACCTTATCTGGACGACAAGACCCGCTATACCGGCACCTGGTTTGTGCCGGAGGGCACCCTCTTCGTCCTGGGCGATAACCGCAATAACTCGTCCGATTCGCACAGTTGGGGGCCGGTGCCCATGGAGTATATTATCGGCAAGGCGGTGTTTGTGTACTGGCCGCTTGCCTCGCTTGGGCTGGTGGATCAGCCGACCCCTGTGTTGGCCTCACCATGATTTGTGACTGATGGAGGCGTTAACAGGCCAGGGGGCTACCCCATAATTGAAAGAAAATGCCATGGAGACTGAAACCAACGCTTCCGCCATACAATACACCTGCCCGGAATGCCAGGCAGGGCGACTAAGGTTGAAGCACCTGACCTACTTCACCCGTCTGGGCAGCGATTTCATCGCCGTGCCGGAGTTCCCCGCCTGGGTGTGTGATGTGTGCGGTCGCTGCGAATACGATCAGCGCGCCCTATCCTGGTTGAGCGTGATTCTGGACCCCCATACCGGACGGCGAGGCCGCCGTCGCCGCAAAGGCGCACCGCCTTTTGAAGATCTCTCTCCGCCTTCCTCGTTGGAAGATGCTTGACCGCCCCTTCGAGGTTTGGTAGAATGTCCCCCGTTCGCCTGCGGGCGGATGGCTTTGCCCCCATCGTCTAGGGGACTAGGACGTGGCCCTTTCAAGGCCAAAACGGGAGTTCGAATCTCCCTGGGGGCACATGTGGACAGCGCCTGAGCTTGCTCAGGCGCTGTTTTGTTTTTCCGCAGAGGTGCGCGGTACCCAGGCGATCACGGTCGTCCCCTGGTTGGGTTTTGAGGTGATGCTCACCTCCCCGCCCACTTTGCGCACGCGCCGTTCCATGTTGGAAAGCCCGTGGCCTATCGCCGCGGTTGTCTTGTCAATCTCAAACCCGCAGCCATCGTCGCTGACTTTCAGATACACCCGGTTGTCGGTCGCCCAGAGCTGCACCTCTACCAGATTGGCCTGGGCGTGCTTGGCGGCGTTCGCCAGCGATTCCTGGCAGATGTGGAAGATGGCGAGGGCGTTCCGCCGTGGAAGATCCAGGAAGCCGTCTTCGCTGGTAGCCAGCCGCGTTTTCGCTTTGACGTTGCGGCGGAACTCATCCAGCAGACGTTGCAGGCCGCGCGTCAGGGTTTCCCCGCCTCGCAATTGGCGCGGGCGCAAATCCAGGATGTAGGCGCGGATATCCTGAATCGTGCTGTTCAGGCCGTCAATCGCTTCGTTGATCTTCTGCCGAGCGGCTTTGGGGTCTTCTTCCAACACCAGGCGGGCGTAATCCAGTGCTAGCCCGACGCTGTAGATGGACTGGATCACTCCGTCGTGCAAATCCATGCCGATGCGCTCGCGCTCCTCTAGGATGGCAATGCGGCGGCTGTGTTCCTTCAGGCGGATGCTTTCAATAGCCGTGCCCGCCAGGGTGGAGATCGTCCCTAAAAGGTCTTCCTCGCGCCGTGAAAGGGGGAGGGTGGATTTTCGCGCTGCGACCAGCAGGCCAACCACGCGGTTGCTGGCGCGCAGCGGCGTACAGGCGATCCGTTCCAGTCCCGCTTCCTGAAGCCTGGCGCGGAGTTCGGGGGCGTTGATCTCTGCCAGGCTGCATTCCTTTGGGTAGTCCCCTCTCGCCGCTTCCCCGAAAAAGCCTTCGCCGAGCTGGAAGCGATTGAATTTAGCGAACAACGCGCCGGCTTCCCCCGCGTGCATGCTTAAATTGAAGCGGTCGTTTTCATCCTCTCGCACGTAGATGGCGCTGGCCGCGAAAGCGAAATGTTGCGTGACCGGCGGCAGAGTCTCCCGGATTTGCGTTTCCATGTCAGCAGCCTGGGCGGCGGAATGAGCGAGCTGATAGAGCAGCGCCAGATCAGTGTATTGCTGTGTCAGTGTCTGGTCGCGTGAGACCACGCTTTCGTACAGGCGGGAGTTTTCGATCGCCACGGCGGCGTAGGCGGCCAGGATTTCGATCACGCGTTCATCTTCTTCGGTGAACTCCGGCTCGCCGATCTTGTCCGTCAGGTAGATCTGGCCCAACAGTTTCCCCGCCGACATGATCGGCACGCCCAGGAATGAGTGCATGGGGGGGTGATGAGGAGGGAAGCCCGCGCTGCGCGGGTCGTTGCTGATCTCCGGGACGCGGATGGCGCGTTTTTCCTTGTGAATAGCGCCAATCAGCCCCAACCCCCGCGGAGGATGGTCAATCCTGGCGACTTCCTCGTCGTCCATGCCGATGGGGATAAACTTCTCCAGTTCCCCCTCGGCGTTGATGATGCCAATAGCAGCATAGCGCGCTTCGGCTTGCTCGCGCGCCAGGTGGGCGATGCGCTCCAAAACATTGTTGCGCGATAGGTCGCTCACCAGTTCCAGGCTGGCGCGGTGCAGCGCCGCCAACCGCTCTTCCAGCTTCTCTCGCGCTAATATGGTCATAAATATGGCCTCACCAAGGTCTATTTTACCGCATTTCGTCGAATTTACACTTGTGAGCGCTGGTCGCAGCGGCTCGGCTCGTTTTGTGTAAACCTGATAGCTTTTGCCAGCTTCCCTCCCTAGAATTAAAGCGGACTTGCCAAAAGAGGTGTTGGATGGATCAATCGACCGCAAGCTCGCGAATTCCTGGATTTTACAATCTTTCGCTGGAGGAACGTTACGCCCGTCTGACCTCGTTGGGAATCCTGACCCCCGAGGATGAAGCTGTTCTCCGGGGAGATGTCGGCCTCACCCTGGAGCAGGCGCAGCACATGATTGAGAATGTGGTGGGGCGCTATGCTTTGCCCATCGGGTTGGGGTTGAACTTTGTGGTAAACGGGCGTGAGGTGATCGTCCCCATGGTGGTGGAAGAGCCTTCCATTGTCGCCGGGGCGTCCTTCATGGCTAAGCTGGCCCGCGCGGGCGGGGGGTTCCAGGCGCACACCACCGCTCCGGAAATGATCGGTCAGATGCAGTTGTTGAACGTGCCCGACTTGGCCGCGGCGCGCCTGACGTTGCTGGAGAACAAGGCTGCCCTGCTGGCCGCGGCGGCGGAAATTGACCCCGTGCTCAAAGAGTTGGGCGGCGGCCCGCGCGATCTGGAAGTGCGCCTGATCGAGGATTCGCCCATTGGCCCCTTTCTCGTTGTCCATCTGATTTATGATACCCGCGATGCCATGGGGGCGAACGCCATCAACACCGCCTGCGAGCGCCTCGCCCCGCAAATCGAAGCGCTCACCGGCGGGCGCGTGCATTTGCGCATCCTCTCCAACCTGGCCGACCGCCGTCTGGCGCGGGCGCGCTGTACCATCCCGCTGGACGAACTCGCCTTCGGTGATTACCGCGCCGAAGAGGTGCGCGATGGCATCATCGCCGCCTGGGCCTTTGCTGCCGCGGACCCTTACCGCGCCGCCACCCACAACAAGGGCATCATGAACGGTGTGGACGCCGTGGTGGTAGCCACCGGCAACGACTGGCGCGCTATTGAAGCCGGGGCGCATGCCTACGCCGCCCGCAGCGGGCGCTATACCTCGCTGAGCACCTGGGGTCAGGATGCCAGCGGCAACCTGGTGGGAACTCTGGAAATGCCGCTGGCGGTGGGGACGGTGGGCGGAGCGACGCGCGTGCATCCTGCGGCGCAACTGGCACTCAAGATTATGGGCGTGACCTCCGCGGCGCAACTGGCCGAGATCATCGTCTCGGTGGGGCTGGCGCAAAACCTGGCGGCCCTGCGCGCCCTGGCGACTGAGGGGATTCAGCGTGGCCACATGAGCCTGCACGCCCGACAGGTCGCCATCGCTGCTGGGGCGCAGGGCGAAACCATCTCCCGCCTGGCCGCTCAACTGGTGGCCGAGAAAACCGTGCGCATTGATCGCGCCCGTCAGCTTCTGCAGGAGTGGAAGCAGGGCAAATAATCGTCTTTCGGTTGCCCTCCCACGGGAGGGATGAACTCGATTGAGAGAGAACACAATGATGAATGAAAATGCAGCCAAACCCGAACTGTTGAAACCTTCTCGCCCCGTCGGAATTGTGGGCTACGGGGCTTATGTCCCTCGTTATCGGATTCCGGCGAAGGAGATCGCCCGTGTGTGGACGGACGGCATGGGCGGCACACCCATTCAGGAAAAATCCGTGCCTGGCCCGGATGAGGATACAGCGACGATGTCCATCGAGGCGGCGCGCAACGCCCTGGCGCGCGCCGGGATTGACCCCGCAGCCATCCGCGCTGTGTGGGTGGGTTCGGAATCGCACCCCTACGCCGTCAAACCGACTTCGACGATCGTCGCTGAGGCGTTGGGCGTTGTGCCCTACACCCAGGCAGGCGATTGGGAGTTTGCCTGCAAGGCGGGCACGGAGGCCATCGTCGCCGCGATGGGGTTTGTCGGTTCCGGCATGGCCAATTACGTCCTGGCGATTGGCATGGATACCGCTCAGGGGCGCCCTGGCGACGCGCTGGAGTACACCGCCGCCGCGGGCGGCGCAGCCTATCTGATCGGCCCCGCGGAGGAGGCGCTGGCGGTGATCGAGAGCAGCCTCTCCTACGTCACCGATACGCCCGACTTCTGGCGGCGCGCTTATCAGAAATACCCGGAACACGGGCAGCGCTTCACCGGCGAACCGGCGTATTTCAAGCACATCACCTCGGCGGCGCGGGCTTATTTTGAAGCCAGCGGCACCGGCCCGGAAGATTATCAGTACGCCGTCTTCCATCAACCGAATACCAAATTCCCTACACGGGTGGCGGCCAGCCTGGGTTTCACCAAGGAACAGATCACCCCCGGATTGCTTGTGCCGGTGATCGGCAACACCTATTCCGGCGCGGCGATCATCGGCCTGACCGCCATCCTGGACGTGGCGCAGCCGGGTGACCGCATTTTGATGGTTTCCTTTGGCTCCGGTGCGGGTTCGGATGCATTTGGCATCCGCGTGACCGAGCGCCTGCCGCAGCGGCGCGACCGCGCCCCGGCGACTCAGGCGTATATCGCCCGTCGGACGGAAATTGATTATGCAACCTACGCCCGTTGGCGGGGCAAGCTGGTGATGAAATAGGGAGAATGAGCATGATGGACGTCATTATCGCAGGAATTGGACAAACCCCTGTCGGTGAGCACTGGGATCTCTCGCTGCGGGAGATTGCTTACCATGCCATACAGGCAGCGCTCCGGGACGCCGGTGACCTGCGGCCGCAGGCGTTATACGTCAGCAATGTGCTGGGGGCGCAGCTTTCCGGTCAGGCGCATTTGGGCGCTTTGTTGACCGATTTCGCTGGGCTGCGCGATGTGGAAGCCTGCACGATTGAAGCTGCTGGCGCTTCGGGCGGCGCGGCCTTGCGGGCGGCTTATCGGGCCGTCGCATCTGGCGAGGTGGGGGCTGCGCTGGTCGTCGGCGTGGAAAAGCTCACTGATAAAGTCGGCCCGGAAGTTGATAACGCCCTCTCTACCAGCCTGGACGCGGATTATGAGGCTGTGCAGGGAGTCACTCCCCTGGCGCAAGCGGCGTTGCTGATGCGGCGCTACTTCCACGAATTCAATCCCCCGGATTTCGCGCTGGCGGGTTTCCCGCTTACGGCGCATGCCAACGGCGCGAGCAATCCCAATGCTATGTTCCGCAAGGCGATCATACCCGCGCTCTACGAGCGTGCCGGTATGGTGAGCGCACCGTTGAATATGTTTGACGCTGCCCCCGATGCCGACGGCGCCGCGGCGGTGTTGTTGACGCGCGCTGACCTGCTGCCGCCGGATTTGCCCCACGCCCCGGTGCGCATCGCCGGTTCGGGCGCGGTGACCGACACGCTGGCGCTGCACGACCGCCCCGATCCACTGACGTTCCGCGCGGCGCGCATTTCGGTGGAGCGCGCCTTGCAGCAGGCCGGGGTTGGGCGCGAGG
>CAZZFZ010000063.1:11789-15155 GCA_964653835.1 uncultured Anaerolineales bacterium | reverse complement strand
CGTACACAACAGGACTCATCCTCGCGAGAGGCCCAAACCGATTGATGTTTATATCACAAGCCTACATCTGAACATGGGCAATGTCAATTGACCTGACACATTTGAAAGGATGGTCAGGAAGAATGTCACCTCTTTGTAATTACAAAAGACAAAAAATCCCGACAGGAGCGTCGGGATCGATAGTAAGGGCTTTCAACTCAGTCTTCCGGCGGTATAGGGGAAGGCGTAGGCGTCGGAGGGCCAGGCGTTTTGTAATCGATCACAACCGGCAGTTTTGGGGGCACGGGGATGCCGTAATGCTCCATGATGAAGTTCAAGGTGATCGGCTCGGTCTGATAGACAGTGTCATCCCCCTGTCCGCGCAACACAAACGTAACCTGCGCGCCCATGGAGAGCATAAACTCTAAAGCGACCGCTTCTTGAGGCAAAACGGAAAGCGTCATCATATCAGGCGGCGCTGGTGTCGGAGCCGGGCCGGCGGGGGTGGCCGCGCCCTGCGGCGTGGGCGTGGAAGTAGGCATCCCCGCCAGGGTTGTATCCTCACCCAGCGGCCAGGGGCCAACCCCCAGCACACGCGCGTTTTGAATAGTCAATTGCGTCACCAGGCGCGGGCGTTGATCTTCAGACGGCACTACATACACCAGTTGATCCAGGACGTCATCCGCAACAGCTTCCCCAACCGGGAACATGGTGTTGAGCGGAACAAAATGATATTCTTCGGTGACTTCATCTTGCGTCAAGACGAGGATCTGCCCGCTATTGGGCAAGCGTGCCTGAAACTCCTGATCCACGTCGAGCAGCAAAAGGGACATGAGCACGTCCACATGATCACCTGGGCGCAAGGCATAAGCCACACCGCTGTAGCGATCTATGGGGAAAGCCAGCGCCACACGCCCTGGCTCCAGAAGTTTCCCAACCAGCGATCCCGGCAGAATGACAGGCGTGGGAGTTGGTGGAACGTATTCGTCCGCGTCGACCAGCGCCGACGCGACAATCGGTTGTCCTGCAGCCAGATCGTAGAGTGCAACCTTGTCAAAGGCGCGCGTCGGGTCAATAAGCGCTCCTTCCGGAATGCTATCTTTCGGCCAGGGGCGGGTCTCCACCAGTGCCGGGGAAATGGTGCTGCCCTCAGGGATATCCACTTTCGCGACCACGATAAAGGCGCGAGGAACAACCGTCGCTGTCGGGGTAGGCGTTGATTGTAACGAAAGCGCAGGGGTAAAACCAGAACGCATCAACGCGAAATATCCTCCTCCCACAAGGAGGATTATAAAGAGAAGAAGCAGAATTCTGCGGATTCGAGCGCCTCGGTTCATAAAACCTTCGCCTTGACTGGATGCATTGCGGCCCTCGACATTGTACCATTCCCTGAGAGAGCGGAACGCTGTTGTTTCCCACTATGCGGGGGAAAAAGGGAAGACGTGCAGGGCTATTTAATCAGGATCAACAGAGCGGTAATATACACCTGATAGATACCGGTGTCGTTTGAGCCGAAATAGGCGTTGAAATCATCGGCCACAACCACCCCCGATCGCACGTCACCATTATTCCCGCTAGGCGGCCCTGCAGGACCAAGCCCGATCCCCAGGCTGGGGTTGTAATCCGTGGTATCCCAGTGACCCAGGTCTTTACCGGTACGGGTATCCAGCGCCCACATCGAACCGCCAGTACCGCCGGTGCTGGTCTTGTTCGCCCCAATCAGCATGATACCGTCCACAACCGCGGGGGCGGATTTAATGCCTCCAGGGATCTTGCGCTCCCCTGCGGAAGTGTAGTTTATCAAACCGTACTCCGGATTAACCTGATCCGGCCCCGCGCCGTCGCTATCGGTGTTATCCCAGATAGAGTATCCCGCGGCTGCGGTAAGCGCCCAGGCGCCCGTCTCGTTGCCACCAAAAACCACATCGCAATAGAGCGCCGCGTCCGCCCGGTGATGCTTGGAACCAGTGTACTTCATCCAGGTCCAGGCGCCGTTCCCACTGCTGATCGCGTTCACGATATCAAACGCGTAAAGGTAACCATCCGTCGGCGTGACAAAAACCCGCCAGGTGTCCGGCGTGCCATCATAGTTGGTGTCAATCTTGCCCACTACGGAGCTATCGCGGTTATTCCCGCCCATGGCATCGCTGGCCCACAAACGCTCCCCAGTATCCGCATTGATGGCGAACAAATGCACGGCAAACGTGGCCCCACTCCAAGGCCATTCTTCTTTGCCATGGGCAATCAAAAAGACGACCTTGCCAACTCCTGGTATATCGACCACGTTAGGCGTGGCAAAGATCTGGGTATATCCCCAGTAATCCTGTATATTGCCAGGAGCCGCTCCCCATCCAGTTGTCACCCAGTTCTGCGGAACATTGGCGTTGGGATAAGGATATGACCCCGGAAACGGTGTTGATCGCCACACAATCGCGCCAGTGGTGGCGTTGAGTTTGTACACATTGCCGCGAGATGTCGCCATGTAAATATAGCCATCTACCAACGCGGGCGATGAGCGATATAAACCATCACTCTCAAATTCATCGTTATTGTTCGGCGAAGTCCATAACACAGCGCCGGTACGGGCGCTCAGCGCATAGGTGCGTCCGTTGTGTCCATTGAGGTAAACTACCGGATCATCATTGTTAAACCCGGGGACAACAGCAATCAGGGGAGAAGAACGAACCTTGGTACCCAGATCAGTCGTCCACAGCGTGTTGCCGCTGACCGCGTCAAAAGCGTACACTTTGGGGCCAGCAATCATCGGGTCGCCATTGCCGCCTCCATTATTCTGGTTTGATCCTACAACGATGAAGGTATTTCCATTGTTAATCGGATTGTTCGTGCGCTGATCGGTATAAGCCGCCGGCGTAGAGCGATGGTTCGCCCCGTCGTTCACTTCCCAGCGATGGCCAAAAGCATACTGCACCGTACTGACCCCCGCGTCCAGACCATTGCAGGTCTGATAGCCAGTGCGCGCCGCGTTGCCGCGGAACATCGACCAGCTTTGATCCCCCGCCCAGGAGGTGGCGTGCACTTCCGCCTCGGCGGTGACCGTGACCGTATCGAAACCAAACAGACGCATGAACGTCATCGAAACCGGGCGGGCAAGCTCCACGCGAATCACATCATTGTTAACAATCAATTTTTTGAATGTGATGTTGATGGTGTGGTTTGCCGAAGTGATATTGTGCAACGCCAAATACTGTTCAGCTTTCGCCTGGGCATTGATAGTATTGGTCAGCTCCGCGCCCCCCGCCAGAGCTGCCGCATCTGCCCGGCTGGCAAGGTCGGCTCGATTCCAGTAAATCAAGGCAATGTCCGTCGCCAGCCCAATTAACGCTAACAACCCCATAAAAAAGATGGACAAGAAAACAATCGCCTGTC
>CAZZFZ010000063.1:0-11689 GCA_964653835.1 uncultured Anaerolineales bacterium | reverse complement strand
CCAATTAACGCTAACAACCCCATAAAAAAGATGGACAAGAAAACAATCGCCTGTCCCGCTTCGGTTCTGCGCTTATTCATTTGATCAAACCTCTTAACATTAAAGACTGTTAATTCCCAACCACGCGCATCGCCGTGTAGGAATACATTGGGATAGATACCTGAGCCAGGAAAAACGGATACGAATAGAAAAACTCCACAATCACAAACTCATCATCCCCCGCGACCTTTGTGGACACATTGCTCAAGCGACTGAGGACATTAGTTTGATTGAAGCGCGAGGCATCTGTCCCCAATGTGGGTTCATAGGTGGCCGTATACGCCGTCAGGGTGATATTTCCGCTTCCGTCCGTTGTGGTGTTCACCCGCGTGACGATGATGGTGGAGTTCGAAGAGTTCAGGTTCAACGCCGTGGCATTACCCTTCGTAAACGCGGCAATCTCCTGATTTGTACGATTAAAATCGCTGACGGCGTAACGAGCGCCCTCCCGTGCCGCGTTGACCACCACCAGATAGGCGTTGACGGCCACGGCGACCTCAATCACGCCCACCAGCAAAATCAGCAACATCGAGAAGAAAATCGCCGTTTCGACCATAGATTGGCCGCGCTCGCGGCGACGCACCTCAAACATCATCATTGACTCCCGCTGACTGAACATCCGCTCTCAAAGGTGATCGTGATTAAAAAGCCCGTGCCTGGCAAATCCTTTTCAAATTCAAACTGGGCCTCACGACTGGAGGAACCCGGCAACGATCGATCGTTGGTACTGCCCTTCCAGCTTCCAGCAATCGTCGTCGGTGGCTGGGTATCCCCCTGATCCCAAATCGTCTTGCCGCCGAATTTGACCTTCTTCAGCTTTTGAGAGGAAGGGTTATCGGGCCAGTCGATGCTGATGCTGCTGATGACCTCCGTGCTGCTTGTGGCGTTCGTCAGAGTCCATTTCAACTTTTTGCCATTCACGGTTATGCCCCCACCACTGACGCTGCACACCGGCGTGGGCGTCATCGTCGCCGTGGGTGGCGTGCTGATTGAACTCGACACCGAACACCCCAAGTTGAAAGTCACCGTAACCTGATAAGGCCCGGCATCAATATTGCTGTTCTTGTCATAACGATCAAACTTGATCTCCAGGGTATACGTCCCCCCGCTGGCGAGGGTGCGGTCGGCCACTGAACCTTTCCACCCGCCAGAGATATTGGTGGGCGAGGACGTGCTGCCAGCATCCCATATCTTCGTCCCACCCAGTTTGATATCCTTCAACTTCTTGTTGTTCCCGCTCGTGGGCCAGGTGATCGAAATACTGGTGATTTCCGCGCTCTGGGTGCTGTTGTTGGTGATACCCATGCGCAGCTTATCCGCACTGGCAACATACAGCGATGTTGAGACGGTGACGTCGCACGAGCCTGTGGCCGTGGGCAGCGGCGTATTCGTAGCCGTAGCGGTGGGGGCCGAGGTCGCCGTCGGCCCGGACGTGGAAGTGGGGCCAGGTGTGAACGTCGGCCCGGTGGTTGGCGTGGGTGCAGACGTCGAGGTAGGCCCAGCCGTGGCTGATGGCGGCAGGGTCCCTTCCGCCTCCGGCGTGACGCGATCAATGCGCTCCACAATCATCGTTGCCTGCCCGACAACAGTCAATAAATTAGGGAGAATCGTGATATCCCCTCCCACCGTGGGAATATGGATGGGGAACAGGGGCTCAAAATTATACGTCACCGTGACAGTAATTGGTTCCGGTGTAAACGGCTTGGGGCGGGTATCCGGATCTACGGCATCTTCAGGATTCAACCAAACGTCCAGGTCATTGGGCAGATTTGGATTAGCCTCATAGGCTGGTGTATCCGCACGCGGAGCAATGCGCAGGCCACTGGCTGCGGCCCGCGCCTTCGCCACAATCGAAGCGGGGCGGTCGTCAGGATCACCAGTGATCGAACGCCCGGTCACGGCGTAGCGTGCCCCCTCGCGTGCCGCATGCTGCACGGTCAGATAAGCCTGCATGTAACGCGAAAACTCCATCGTCCCGTAAAGGATCAACAGGATGATCGGGAACATTAAGGCAAACTCAACGATCGTCTGCGCCTGTTGGAGGTTGCTCTTTTTGCGGGCTATCATTCAGTCTCCAGAATTACAGGGTCTTGGGGAAAGTGTAACACGGCTAACGCCAAAGCGTTAACCGTAGTTTATACCATAACCTCCTTCATTGTCATTTTACCAAAGTACCAATCCTCCCAACCTAACAAAAGTGTAAAGCAAAACAAAAAGGCGCGCGGCAGCCGCGCGCCCATATCTTTCCCAGCAGGGATCGATATTATTTTGTCAGCTCAATTTCAGGCGGAAGGTTGGCCTCGTAATTATCGGCCTCACTGTAGAAAATATCCAGATCGGTGTTGCCGCCCATTTCCACCGTGTACCCCACAAGCTGGCTGCGAAGGCCGGTGTTTTCCGCGCCGCCCAAGAGGGAAACATCACACGTGGGAGCGTAGATCGTGCCCACAAAGATCGAATCCACCGAACCATTGATGGTCACCCTACAATTACCCGGGTTGGCATAATCCTGATGAGCGACGTAAATCAGCAAACCAGCGTACTCACCTGAAGCTCTTCCCGTAAGGGCTATGCTGGCCTCGCCACTCCATTGGATATTGCCCCCTGCAGCCATATAAATCAACACATCGTCGCCCGTCAGTGTATCACCAGCGTTCAGACGAAATGAGGTATCGGTAATGCAATAGATCCCTGGCTCCAGGTTGGTGTTCCGGTCAGGAGGAAAATTCCCAGTCCAGTTGCCGGGGCTGAGCGTGTTCGTCCCGGCATCCCAGGAGGCATCCGTCGCACAAGTCGGGACGGGGATATCCGCTAGAGGCGGGTAAGGAAACTGGGGGGCGCCCTCGACAACGGTTGCGTTGGGCATACCCCCGCTGTAATCAGCTCCGCCGACCACGTTGATGGTATACGGATCCTGAACCGTCAAATCGCCTGCCGCGCCGTTGTAGTTAAATGCACAATCTGGATCACTCGAATTCGTCCAGATTCCCCCTCCATCGACAACGATCGTGCCGTACCCGTGCTTCCACACCACGGAACAGCCATCCGGCTTCAACCCCACAATTGCATCTCCATTAAACAACGGCCCCACAGAACCCGGTTTGGCGCGCGCAACCGCCTCCACAGTATTTTTCACCGGTCCGCTGTAAACAAAATGGATCAAAGCAGTATCCACATCGGCGGTGATAATCACCTGTACATATTCGGCATCGCCAGCGTATTGGCCACTGGCCGGTGGGTGAAACACCTGGACAGTATTCGTCACCCCGTTATTATCGTAACCGTTACTGCTGGCGCGGTTTAGCGCCGCGGCTGACCAATCCTGGCCATTGACGATCGCCAGCGCCGCTGCCAGGGCAGCCGAATCAGCCGCGTTTTGCGCCTGGCGTCGGTCGGCGTAGACCATACCGCCATCAATCGCCAACGCCGTGAACCCCAACAACATCACAAACCCAACGGCCAGGAGGACAATCGCCTGTCCTCGTTCATTCGCTTTCGACTTCATCGTCTGCATCTCCCAGTTGCCCTACCAGCAAGGCGGACGCAAGATTGTATCCGTCGCGCTGGCCTGAATGGTGAAAGATTGCTGCCCCAGGATCGCCCCAAGAAAAGGTGTGGTCAGGACAAAGTTGTTATATTTCACCGTCACCGTAATCCCGTTAAACCCATCCGCACTGGCGCAAGCGCTCCCTGTGTAACTGATGCTTACCTGCACTTCAGAAGCATCCGACAGATTCACCGGCTGCTGCGAACTAGTGCGTACTCGCTGCTCAATGCCTGCGGTATTGGTCGGGTCAAGCGCGCCGAAAACAGCCCCTTCCTGCGCCGCATCACGCAACGCCATAAACGTAAAGAAGGCGCGCCCAATATCTACCAGTCCGGCTAACATGGTGAGCACAATCACCAGCGTCAATGCCAATTCCGCCAGGCTTTGGCCGCGCTCGCTCGAGAGGGACCTTCCGCTCTCCAGCCTGGCTTCGTTGCTCATCATCATTTCTCCACCAGATTCCCTTTGCTGCATTCGTAAGTCTTCGAAAGGATATCTGAGCCCAACCCTCCACTGAATACAGCCTGGGCTGCCAGCGTCACCGTGCCATTGTTGTTCAGGCTGACTCCGGTGTTCCATGTCGTGGGATTGGGGTCTTCAGGGTCAATCATCCCTCGGGAGACCCCATTTTTATACACCTGGTACTGCGCCGGGCTGGAGCCCGGATAGCTCGACCAGGTCGCATTAGGCGACCAGGTGAAGGTGATGCTCTGGCATTTGTTGCCATTCTTCGTCCAGTTGACCGCGTCAAACACTGGCGCTCCAGGGGGAGGAGCCAGGGTGTTGGTGGGGGTCAGGGTGGACAATTGTGTGGTAGTCGTCGCCGTTGCCGTTGCCGTCGGCGGAGCCGTTATCGTTGCAGTCGCCGTCGGGTTCTGTGTCACCGTCGCGGTACTGGTCGCGCCGTTGCCTCCCCCGCCACCGCCCGGCGTAGCCGTGTTTCCTGCAACCTGAATACTCTTAATCACCGTGCGTGCGCTCTGCGAAGCGATCGTAAAGGTCGGAATAGGTGCCAGAGGGACAAGCGGCGCATACACCACCGAGACCTGTACCACCACGCGATCAACCCCACCAGTGATGTCATCGGGCGACGAAGCCGGACAAGAGGCAAACACCGAAGTTCCTGGTCCATGATCGTACTGAATGACGATATCACTATCCTGAATCCCAACCAATGATCCCATTCGCTTGGCTGCAGCGCGCATACCGGCACAATCGAGATATCGCGGCGTTCCTGCGGGGATGTTCCCCGCAGCAGAGCCATAGCGCACCGCTTCGCGGCTGGCGGTGGCAACTGAGGAATAAATCAACAACATCCGCCCAAATTCCACCATCCCCATAACCACCAATAGCAACACCGGCAGAATCAGGGCAAACTCCAGCATTCCCTGGGCTTTTCTCTCGTCCTGCGGGTGGTTCACCTGCGGCTCAAAACTCATCGAAATAATCCATCCTCCACTCACAGAAACATTTCGTCCATCCTGAATCAGGAAGGCGAGGCAAAGGCTCCGAAATGAAAACGAAGCAAACGGGCAATTGTTACACCTGCATCAACCAAACAACGATATCCTTCAGGCAGTTCCACAATAAAAAAGCGCCTGTTCGCACAAGCGCTCTCTTTGCATTCAACGGATTTACAGGCTCAACCCAAAAGTGACATTTTCATCATTTGTCCGGCCCCTGTCCTTTTCCCCTGCCGTTATCTTTGCCACTCCCATTGTTGTTGCCTTGCCCCTGCCCTGGATTCACTGGCGCAGGCTTGGGAGTCTTTGTCAGCTTTGGCGTTTTGGAAGGCTTGGGAGTATTGGATGGGCGCGGGGTATTTGTCGGCCTGGGCGTTTTCGTCGGCTTAGGTGTATTCGAAGCCCGCGAGGTGGGCGTTGCTTCCGGGGTGTGAGTCGGCTCAGGGGTATCGGTTAATTCGGGGGAGGGCGTATCGCCCGCCCTGGTGAAAACGCCCTCCTCCGTAGGGGTTAAGTCGGGAGCCACCGCATCCCCACGATCGGCTCCCCCCACAGGCAAAGGCTCCACAACATCCTCCGCGCCGAGCCGAAACCCATTCAACGTGTCATCCATCTCTTCAGCAACAATCCGCAGGCTGCGCGTCACCGCAGCGTCCACATCTGAGGGTAGCGTCGGTGGCAGATCGACGAGGACGCGCTCCGCCGCCTGGAAAGTAAGAACCATCGACTTCGCCAGCAGCCGCGCCTGTTGCTGATTCTCATCAGCCACTTGAGATAATAAAATTTCGGCATTACGAATCTGATAGTGATAGTTCTCAAGGGCAACTGGTATTGAATCGTAACGTTCCTCTGCGGCAAGCGCATCAATTTCCTCCAGGCGCTCACGCGCGAAGTGCAGGCGCAACTGTGTCTGCTGCGCCGCCTCCGGCGCAAACAGCAAGCGCGCTTCCTCGATTTCCAGCTTGAGGGGGTAAATCGGATCGCCTGGGAGCGCCGCGGCTGCCGCAACTCCCGTGCTCATCAACACTAAACCAAAAACCGAAAGCAAAGTGACAGCAACTCGCAACGCAGAAAAGCTGGGAGCCAACTCAAAACGCTGCCGGGCAACCCGCGAATGTGCCTGACGGGTAATTTCACGCTGCAAACGTCGCCGTGATTCCGCCAGAAAATCCTCTGACGGGCGCATTGCTGTCCCCTGGTGAGCGAGCCAGCGCGCAGTCTCCAGCTCACCTCGCAACCAGTCTGCCTCCCGCGGATAACGCGCCAGAACTTCATCCAGGCTCAACCCCACCTCAAGCATTAAATGCAGGCAGGTCTGTAAAATCACTGCTTTGGCAGCGTGCCGTCTACTCATCACTACCCAACTGATTTCGCAACGCCTTCAGGGCGCGGTGCTGCAAAACGCGCACTGCCCCCGAGGAACGCCCCATCACCTTGGCTGTCTCTTCCGAGGAAAGCCCACTCACAAAACGCAACAACAACACGTCTCGATAATCTTCCCGCATCTGCTCCAGCGCAGCATGCAGGGAGTCGTACTCTTGTTTTAGAATCATCACATCATCCAGATTGCTCACCATGCCACGCAATCCGTTCCCAGCTTGCCTGACCTCTTGCTCACATTTTTTGTCTCGGCGATAATGATCCACCAGCAAATTGCGAGCAATCCGAAAGAGATATGCCGAAAACGGGTATCCGCGCGAGCGATAGCGATGAAGCGATCGCCATGCCCGCAAGAACACCTCGCTGGTCAGATCTTCCGCATCCTGACGGTTCCCTACACGACCATATACAAAGCGAAAAACCCGCAATGCATAACGATCGTGCAACTCACCAAAAGCATCAGCATCGCCTTGTTTGGCTTGCTCCACCAGCAAGGCATCGCCCAGGCCTGAACGGTCGGGCATTTCACCTCCAGTTAACTCAAAACGGTAGATTTTGTTACATTCCTTTACTTTTTCTCGCCCTCACATGTGCTCCACGGCGATCTCCAGCGTCACCGGACAATGATCGGAGCCAAACACATCCTGATGGACGATCACATCCCGCACATGCGGCAGCAGCCCCTCGCTGACCAGGAAATAATCAATGCGCCAGCCGATGTTCCGCTCGCGCGCCCGGAAGCGGTACGTCCACCAGGTGTATTGCACCCGTTCCGGATACAACGCCCGGAAAGCGTCCACAAAACCATGTTCCAGATAGCGGTCAATCCAGACGCGCTCTTCGGGCAGAAATCCGGTCGTGTTGACGTTCTCGCGAGGGTTGGCCAGGTCAATCTCCCGATGGGCGATGTTAAAATCTCCGCAAACAATCACCGGCTCACCTCTGGCGAGCCTGGCATCACAAATTTCCAGCAAACGGGCGAAAAAATCCAGCTTATAGGGTACCCGGCTGTGATCGCGCCCTCCATTGGGAAAATAGACGTTAAAGAGCGTGAAATCCGGGAAGCGCGTTTCGATCACCCGGCCTTCAATGTCAAAGCGCGGCTCGCCCAGCCCCTTGACCACATCCAGCGGCTCCAGGCGAGAAAAAGTCGCCACCCCACTGTAACCGGGGCGCTCCGCCGGATACCATGTCGCATGATGGGCATCCAACGCCCGGCGCACGCCAGCGGGGATCTGCTCCGGAAAGGCGCGCACCTCCTGCAGGCAAAGCACATCCGGCGCTTCCGCTTCCCACCATGCGGCCACGCCTTTCTTCAACGCGGCGCGCAACCCATTGACGTTCCAGCTTGTGATTCGCAAAGGCACCTCCAGAAAGACGAACCTATTTTACTGTATGGATAAATTCGCGTCCCGTGGTCTCCCGCCCACGCCCTAAAAAACATGGTATAACCTCTCCGACAGACAGACCAATTAGACTAACAGACCAACTGACCAAACCAACCCAACCACTGCAACCAATGCAACCAGTGCGACCAACCTTTGAATTTCACATCGCCCGCGCCGCCCGCCAGCGCTATCACTTCGACGAGACGATCTTCGCCACAAACGGCAACGTGCTGTTCGCCGATTTCAGCGCCGCCCAGCGATTCGCCCACAAGATGAGCGCCGAGGGACGCCCCGCCCGCGCCGGGGAAATCTATGCCATGGGGTTGATTGACGAGGTTCTGCACCGCGTCGCCCGCCTGTACCGCATGCAGGTCAACCCCTGGGCGCTGGAGAAAGCCCTGGCCTGGCTGGATGAACGCCTGGGGGCGGAGAACGTCGAGCGCACCCTGCGCCAGTTCTGCGCCGAGTTTCCCCCTATGGCCGTCTACCACGGCGAAATCGGCGTTGACGCCTACCTGGCCGCCCGCTCCGACGGCCTGCCCAACCGCCAGATCGCCCTCGAAGAGATGCTCATGCTCTGGCTAGCGAACGCTAACCCCGCCTTCGCGCCATACGACGAACTCTTCGACGACCGCAGCCTATCGGAAGGCAGCGCCTACCGGGAAATCATCGCCCAACTGGAAGCCTTCTTCGAGACTCAGCCCCCCTTCGGGCCGCAGAAGCAGCCGCTCTTCCAGGTTCTGCGCGCCCCTGCCCTGGCCGCCGACACCCTCGAAGAGCAACTGGCCTTCATCCGTCAGCACTGGGCTTCGCTGCTGGGCGACTGGCTGGATCGCCTGCTGCAATCGCTGGATTTCCTCCGCGAGGAGCACAAACCTTCCTTCCGTCCGGGGCCAGGGCCGATCCTCGCGCCACAATACACCGCCGCGGATTGGGAAACCGAGGTGCGCTTCAGCCCCGATCACGAATGGATGCCCGGCCTGGTGCTGCTGGCGAAGAACATCTACGTGTGGCTGCACCAGTTGGGGCGCGAATACGGGCGCAAAATCCAACGGCTCGATCAGATCCCCGATGAAGAGCTGGACAAACTCGTCCGCTGGGGGTTCAACGGCCTGTGGCTGATCGGTCTGTGGGAGCGCAGCCCGGCCTCGCAGCGCATCAAGCAACTGTGCGGCAACCCCGACGCCGGCGCTTCGGCCTATTCGCTCTACGACTACGTCATCGCCGCCGACCTGGGAGGCGAGGCTGCCCTGCGGAACCTGCGTCAGCGCGCCGCTCAGCGCGGCATCCGCCTGGCCGCCGATATGGTCCCCAACCACATGGGGATTTATTCCCGCTGGGTGATCGAACACCCCGACTGGTTCATCTCTCTGGACGAGCCACCCTACCCGCAATACACCTTCAACGGCGAAAACCTCTCCCACGACCCGCGCGTCGGCATCTACTTGGAAGACCACTACTACGACCAGAGCGACGCCGCCGTGGTCTTCCGACGAACCGACCACCAGACCAACCAGACCACCTACATCTACCACGGCAACGACGGCACGGCCATGCCCTGGAACGACACCGCGCAACTGAACTTCCTCAAGCCTGAGGTGCGCGAGGCCGTCATCCAAACCATCCTGCACGTAGCGCGCCAGTTCCCCATCATCCGCTTCGACGCCGCCATGACGCTGGCCAAAAAGCACTACCAGCGCCTGTGGTTCCCGCAGCCGGGGACCGGCGGCGCGATCCCCTCGCGCGCCCGCTTCAGCTTGACCCGCGAACAATTCGACCAGGCCATGCCCAAAGAGTTCTGGCGCGAAGTGGTGGACCGCGTTGCCCAGGAAGTCCCTGACACCCTGCTGCTGGCGGAGGCCTTCTGGATGATGGAGGGTTACTTTGTGCGCACGCTGGGGATGCACCGGGTGTATAACAGCGCCTTCATGCACATGCTGCGCGACGAGAAAAACGCCCGCTTCCGCAAACTGCTCAAAGAGACGCTCGAATTCGACCCCCAGATTCTCAAGCGCTACGTCAACTTCATGAACAACCCCGATGAAGAGACCGCCATCGAGCAATTCGGCGACGGCGGCAAATACTTCGGCGTGTGCGCCCTGATGGCGACCCTGCCCGGCCTGCCGATGTTCGGTCATGGACAAATTGAGGGCTACCGCGAGAAATACGGCATGGAATACCGCCGCCCCCAATGGGAAGAATACCCCGACCCGCGGCTGGTCTCTCGGCACGAGCGCGAAATCTTCCCCCTGCTGCGCCGCCGCCGCCAGTTCGCCGAGGTTGGAAACTTCCGCCTGTTCGATTTCTTCACCGCCAGCGGCAGGGTGGACGAGAACGTGATCGCCTACTCCAACAACGTGGACGGGCAGCGCTCGCTGGTGGCCTATCACAACCGCTGGGCCAACACGCGCGGCTGGATCCGCCTCTCGGCGGCCTACCGCCCTGCCGCCGACGAACCCTTACAGCAAACCACCCTGGCCGCGGCCCTCGGCCTGAGCGACCGCGCCGACCACTACACCCTATTCCGCGATCACATCAGCGGGCTGGAATACATCCGCAACAACGCCGAGCTACACCAGCGCGGCCTGTACCTAGAACTCGGCGCTTACACCCTCTACGTCTTCCTCGACTTCCGCGAAGTACAGGAAGCCCCCAACGGCCCCTACGCCCAACTGTGCGCCGAACTGGACGGGCGCGGCGTCCCCAGCCTGGCAGAGGCCCTGCAGGAACGCCTGCTGGAAGCGGTGCTGACGCCCTGGCGCGAGCTGGTGGACGCTGAGCTGTTCACCCAACTGCTCACCTGCCCTCCCGCCGAACGCCGCCTCTACCGCCAGGAGATTCATCAAAAGCTGACCCGCCTGCTGGAGGCCGCCGCGGCGCTCACGCAAGTGGAACACGACCCCGCCTCCGCGGTGAAAGCCGCCTTACAGGGACTCAACGCCCTGTGGGATCTACTCCCACTCGCGGGGGAATTTGACTCCCTCGCGGGTTCGCTCCCCACCCCCGAAGAAGACCCCGCCTTCTGGGAGGCGTTGCTCGGCTGGCTGTTCACCGCCCCGCTGGAAAGCGTGGTCTCCATCACACCACGCCGCCTGCTGGATGAATGGCTGCTCGGCAAAGCGTTCGCCGAGGCGCTCGCCCCCACCGCACCCCCAGCGCAGATTGAGCAGGCGCGCCTGGCGCTGGCCGCCTTGCTCGCTGCGCCCGAATGGTGGGTGCAGCCGCAGGCCGCCCTGACAGCCTGGTTCAGCGATCCGGCTGTGCAACGCCTGCTCGGCGTGAACACCTACCGCGGCGTGCGCTACTTCCACAAGGAATCGTTCCAGAGTCTGCTGCGCTGGGCGCTGGCGGCGGCAGCGATTGGGGTCTTCGCCGCCCCGCGCCGTCACAGGGCGACCAAGCGCAAGCAATTCGCCGCGGCGCAAGAGCAGATTGCTGCCTGGGAAGCTGCCGCCGAGGCCTGCGGCTTCCAGGTCGCAGCGTTACTCGCGGGCGTCGCGTAGCAGAACCAGCGCCGGGAGCAGCGCCAGCCCTCCCAGGGCCGCACCCACCCAAAAGGGAGTCGCCGGAGCCAGGGCAAAAAGCGCGCCGCCCAGCGCCGTTCCAAAGATCACCGAAAGGCTAATCGAAGACTGGTACAACCCCAACACGCCGCCGCGCAATTCGTCCCCCACCGTGCGCGTCGCCAGCGATTGCAGCGAAGGCATCATTACCCCAATGCCGAAGGGAAAAACGATCGAACCCAGAAATCCAATCCACGGTCGAACGGCGACGGCGAAGAGGATCATCCCCACCACCCGCAGGGCGTTGCCGCCAAAAACCAGCGCCGCCTCGCCAAAGCGTCGCACCATGGGGCGCAACAACAACGATTG
>CAZZFZ010000062.1:0-15457 GCA_964653835.1 uncultured Anaerolineales bacterium | reverse complement strand
GCGCTATTTTGTGGAGCGCGGCGCGCCCCTGGATGTGGACCTCATCGTCACCGACCTGGAGGGCAAACCGGTCGCCGGACGCCTGGTGGAGGTCACCTCGGCGCGCATGGTGTCGAAGTTCCGTGAGGGCCGTTGGGTGCTGGAAGCCGCCGATGAGCAAACCTGCACGCTTGCCTCGGCGGAGGAGACAGTGACCTGCACCTTTGAGACGCCTTTGGGCGGCCGCTACGAGATCACCGCGGTGGTGCGCGATGACCAGGGGCGGGGAAACCTCACCCGCATCACCCGCTGGGTGAGCGGCGGTGAGCTGATCCCCTCGCGCCAGGTGGAGCGCGAGGAGGCCACCCTGATCCCCGATAAAGAGAGCTACGCCCCCGGCGATGTAGCCGAGGTGCTGGTGCAGTCGCCGTTCTACCCCGCCGAGGGATTGCTCACCGTCGCCCGTAGCGGCATCCTGTATACCGAGCGCTTCAGCCTGCCGGAGGGGTCGGCCACCCTGCGTATTCCCATCAAGGAAGGCTACACACCGAACATTCACGTTCAGGTGGAGATCGTCGGTTCTGCGCCTCGGCTGGATGACCAGGGCGAACCGGTGGCCGAAGCGCCGCCGCGCCCGGCCTATGCAGGCGCATCGCTGAATCTCTCCATCCCGCCCGCGCAGCGCACCCTGACGGTGATGTTGCAGCCCGAGGAGACCCGGCTGGAACCCGGCGGCAGCACCGCGCTGACGGTCGTTGTCACCGACGCGGCCGGGGAGTCGGTGGCCGATGCCGAGGTCGCCGTGGTTGTGGTGGATGAATCCATCCTGGCGCTGACCGGCTATCAGCTCGCCGATCCGCTTTCCATCTTTTACTCCACGCGCCAGGCCGGGGTGAGCGGTGTATATGGGCGCGCCAGCATCGTTCTGGTGGATCCGCTCACGCTGGTCGCCGCTGAGGGGCGCGGTGGCGGGTCGGAGATGCCGCTCCCCACCCAGGCAGTGGAAAAATCCCTCGCCCTCGAGGAGGGCATGGCGGCGATGGTCGCGCCGGAAGCGCCCGCCGCTGCGGAGGCCGAAGACGGGGGGCAGGCGGCGCCGATCGCCGTGCGCACTGATTTCAACCCCCTGGCGACCTTCGTCCCCTCGGTGCGCACCGATGCCCAGGGGCGCACCGTCGTCAAGGTGCAGTTACCCGATAACCTCACCCGTTACCGCATCATGGCCGTGGCAGTGGATCCCGAGGGCCAGCAATTTGGCTCCGGCGAGGCCAGCCTGACCGCCCGCCTGCCGTTGATGGCGCGACCTTCTGCGCCGCGCTTCCTCAACTTTGGGGATGTTTTCGAGTTCCCCGTCGTTTTGCAGAACCAGACTGATGAGCCGCTGGAGGTGGATGTCGTCCTGCGCGCCGCCAACCTGACGGTCGCTGACGCCGCTGGGCTGCGCGTCACCGTCCCGGCCAACGACCGAGTGGAAGTGCGCTTCCCCGCCGCGGCCGAAATGGCGGGGACGGCCAGCTTCCAGGTGGCCGCCGTCTCCGGCGGCTACGCCGACGCAGCTTACGGCGAGTTACCGGTCTACACCCCGGCGACCACCGAAGCCTTTGCTGTCTACGGCGTGGTGGATGAGGGCGTAATCGCTCAGCCGGTGTTGCCGCCTGCCGATGTCTTCCCCCAGTTCGGCGGGCTGGAAGTGCAGACCTCCGCCACCGCTTTGCAGGCGCTCACCGACGCCGTGCTCTATCTGGTTTCGTATCCCTACGAATGTTCCGAGCAACTGGCCTCGCGCATCCTGGCGGTGGCTGCGTTGCGCGATGTGCTCAGTGCCTTCGATGCCGAGGGGCTGCCTGGCCCTGAGGAAATGGAATCCGCCGTGCAGCGGGATATCGCCACCCTGCAGGGGTTGCAAAACTACGATGGTGGCTTTCCCTACTGGCGGCGCGGCCAGGAATCCAGCCCCTTCAACACCGTGCATGTGGCCCACGCTTTGCAGCGCGCCGCCGAAAAGGGCTTTGAGGTCCCCGAGGCGGTGCTCCCGCCGCTGCTCACCTATCTGGCGAACATCGAGGCCCACTACCCGTCCTGGTACGGCACCTCCGCGCGCTGGACGATCAGTGCCTATGCCCTTTATGTGCGCCGGTTGATGGGCGATAGCGATCCCTTCAAGGCGCACGCGCTGCTGAACGAGGCCGGGCTGGAGAACCTCACGCTGGAGGCCATTGGCTGGCTGTGGCCGGTGCTACGTGACGACCCGGCTTACACCGCCGAGGTCGAGGCCATCCGGGTGTATATCAGCAACCGCGTGGTGGAAGCCGCCGGGGCGGCCAACTTTATCACCAGCTTTGATGAGCAGAGCTACCTCACCTTGAGTTCCAATCGCCGCGCCGACGCGGTGCTGCTCGACGCGCTGATGGGCGACGACCCGGCGAGCGACCTGATCCCCAAGCTGGTCAACGGTTTGCTGGCGCACCGCACCCGCGGGCGCTGGGGCAACACGCAGGAGAACGTCTTTGTGCTGCTGGCGTTGGATCGCTACTTCAACACCTTCGAGGCGCAGACGCCGGACTTCGTCGCCCGCATCTGGCTGGGTGAGACCTATGCCGGGGCGCATGAATACCGCGGCTACACCACCGAGCGGCATACCACCACCATCCCGATGGATTACCTGCTCTCCACAGAGGATGCGCAGGATTTGATCCTCAGCAAGGAGGGGGAGGGGCGGTTGTACTACCGTCTGGGGCTGCGCTACGCCCCCACCGACCTGAACCTGGAGCCGCTGGATATGGGCTTTGTGGTGCTGCGGGAGTACGAGTCCGTGGATGACCCGGAGGACCTCTGGCGGGATGAAGAGGGCGTCTGGCACGTGAGGGCAGGGGCGCGGGTGCGCGTCCGCCTGACGATGGTGGCCGACAGCCGCCGCTACCACGTCGCCCTGGTGGATTATCTGCCCGCTGGGCTTGAGGCGGTCAACCCCGCGCTGGCCGTCTCCGGCAGCCTGCCCCCCGATCCCGGCAGCCCCGATTTTGAGTACGGCTGGTGGTGGGGGGGGCCGTGGTACGAGCACCAGAATCTGCGCGACGAGCGCGCCGAAGCTTTCGCCACGCTGCTCTGGGATGGTGTATATGAATATACTTACATCGCCCGCGCCACCACGCCGGGGACGTTCATCGCTCCGCCTGCCAGGGCCGAGGAGATGTACTCGCCGGAGGTCTTTGGCCGCAGCGGCAGCGATTGGGTGATTGTGGAGGAGAAGCCCTGATACACTTTTACGTTTCCGGGTTCTTGAGTCATTGAAGACAAGGAACGCGCGGAGTATTATGTGAAATAGAGCGTTGCACGATAAAAATTTCGCGCCCCATCTGACTCTGGTCGGGTGGGGCCTTTTATTTATGATTGCAGCAGGAAAACGTATGTCTGGTGTGGAAGTTGTACGAAATCAGGCGGAAAAACTTGACTTTCGTACGAATTGCGGTTAAAATGTTCCCATGCTTGACGAACTGGATCGCGCCATTGTTTCCATTTTGCAGTATGATGGCCGCGCGCCGTATACGAAAATCGCCGAGGCCCTGGGGGTGACAGAGGGCGCGGTGCGCCGTCGGGTCAAGAATCTGCTGGATAAAGGCGTGATGCAGATCGTCGCAGTGGTGGAGCCTCACGAGCTGGGCCTTTACGAGGCGGGGATGATCGGCATCACGGTGCAGGCCAACCGCATCCGTGAGGTTGCTGATGAGATCGCTCAGTTGCCGGAGGTTTCATATCTTTTCCAGGCGGCGGGGGAGTTTGATTTGTTCGCGGAGGTGTTCTGCGAAGATCGCGATCACTTTGTCTCGTTTTTGAACGAGCGGCTGCAAAAAATCCCCGGCGTGGAACGTACGCAATCCTTTTTGATTTTGAAGATGCACAAGTTGTCCTATCGCTGGGGGCATGCGGATCCGCTCAAGATGCCGGAATGAGGTTGTGAGACCCCGAGGAGGTAGAAGGAGAGCGTATGTCGCATGAGTACGCAGTGGAACTGCGTAGCGTGACCAAGCGGTTTGGATCGGTCGTCGCCGTGGATGATGTCACGCTGGCTATCCGGCAGGGTGAGTTCTATTCGTTGCTTGGCCCCAGCGGTTGCGGCAAAACGACCACTCTGCGCATGATCGCCGGTTTTGAGATGCCCACAGAGGGCGAGGTGGTGATCGGCGGCGAAGTGCAGGGGCATTTGCCGCCCCATCAACGGCCGGTCAACACCGTTTTTCAGAATTATGCTTTGTTCCCCCACATGACGGTGGCCCAAAACATCGCCTTCGGGCTGGAGATGCGTAAAGTCCCCCGAGGTGAGATCCGTCGCCGGGTGGATGAGATGCTGGCGCTGGTGCACCTCACCGGCATGGAGAAGCGCCGCCCGACGCAACTTTCCGGTGGTCAGCAGCAGCGCGTCGCTCTAGCGCGGGCGCTGGTCAACCGCCCCAAGGTGCTGCTGCTGGATGAGCCGTTGGGCGCATTGGATTTGAAGCTCCGACAGACCATGCAGCTTGAACTCAAGGCGCTCCAGGAGCAGGTGGGCATCACCTTCATTTACGTCACCCACGATCAGGGAGAAGCGCTGACTATGTCGGATAAAATCGCGGTGATGAACCAGGGGCGCGTGCTGCAGCTTGGGACTCCGGAGGAGATTTACGAAAACCCCACCAACCGCTTTGTGGCCGATTTTATCGGCGAGACGAATTTCATCCCTGTGGAGGTGAAGGGAGACGGGGGTGCGCCGGTTGTGACCATCGGCGCGGAGACTGTTCGCGCCGTGTGGGCCAAAGACTCGCTGCCGGTGGGGCGGAGCGCCGTTCTTTCCATCCGTCCCGAAAAGATCGCCCTCGCGAAAACGGGGAGCGGCGGGAAGAGGGACGCCCAGGCGCGTATCTCCGGGCGCGTAGTCAACCTGATGTATTTGGGCACTGACACTCGCTACGTTGTGCGCATAGCCAATGATGTGGATGTGATCGTGCGCATGCAAAACGTCTCCTCCGCGGGGCATTTCTTCCGCATCGGCGATGCGGTGGAGCTGACCTGGAACCCGCAGCACGGACGGGTGATGGATGTGGTGTAGGGATGTATCGTTTCTTAGGTAAGCACACCTCCTTGCGGGCCTGGCTGCTGTTGCTGCCGGCGGCGTTGTGGTTGTTCGTCTTCTTCATCGCGCCGTTGTTCATCGTGATGGCTTACAGCTTTTTGGAGCGCGGCACATATGGGGGCGTGGTGTGGAACTATACCCCGGAGAACTTCCAGCGCGTGTTTGACCCGCTGTATTTCAACACCTTTTTGCGCTCTTTCTACATCGCTGCCGTCACCACGCTGATCACGTTGATTCTCGGCTTCCCGTTGGCCTCTTATATCGCCACCCGTCCCGCGGCGCGGCGAGGGACGCTGTTGCTCGCCTTGATGATCCCTTTCTGGACCAACTTCCTGATCCGCACTTACGCCTGGCTGACTCTGCTGCGCACCAACACCGGCCTGATTAACGTCACACTGCTCTCGCTGGGGCTGATTAAAGAGCCGCTGCCGTTGTTCGGCAACGACTTCGCCATCATCCTGGGGTTGGTGTACGGCTGGCTACCGGATATGGTGCTGCCGATTTTCGCCGCGCTCGACCGCCTCGACCCGGCGCTGAAGGAAGCGGCGCGCGATTTGTACGCCTCGGAGCCGAAAGTTTTCTGGCGCGTCATCTGGCCGCTCTCCTTGCCGGGGGTGGTGGCCGGTTCGATGCTGGTCTTCATCCCCTCGCTGGGGGCGTTCGTCACCCCCGCCATCCTGGGGGGCGGAAAATCCCTGATGATCGGCAACATCATCAGCAACCAGTTCCTGGCGGCGCACGACTGGCCCTTCGGCTCGGCGCTCTCCTTTGTGATGATGGCGGTGATGTTGGGGGCCACCATGATTTATTTCCGGTCCACCTCGGGGAAGGAGCGGAGGCAGTTATGAGCGTGAATTCGGTGCGCCTGTCGCGGCGCAGTCAGATGGCCTGGCTGAAGAAGCGTGTGGCGCAAACGCTGTTTTCGGCCTATGGCATTGGCGGGTATCTCTTCCTCTACCTGCCGATCGTCGTCCTGGTGATTTTCTCGTTCAATGACTCGCGCTCCACCGCCCAATGGGCCGGGTTCACCACCCGCTGGTATGTGGAGATGGTCCAGGACAGGCAGGTGATCCTCTCTCTCTGGAACAGCCTGTTCGTGGCGCTGGTCTCGACCGCCATCTCAACCGTGATTGGCACGATGGCAGCGATGGCGATGGAGCGCTACCGCTTTTCGGGAAAGCTGATGATGGACGCGGTGCTCTACCTGCCGATCATCATCCCGGATATCGCCATGGCGATCATGCTGTTGATTTTCTTCAACCTGAGCGGCATCGGCTTTAAGCCCTGGGAGGTGTTCTTCTTTGGGGTGCGGCTCAAAGTCCCTTATTCGGTCATCATCGGCCACGTAGCCTTTAACATTTCTTTCGTGGCCGTGATCGTCCGCGCCCGGCTGGCGCAGATGGATATGACCCTGGAGGAGGCCGCTGGCGACCTGTACGCCGATCCCTGGCGGACGTTCTGGCGGGTGACGTTCCCGATGATGCTCCCCGGTATCCTAGGCGGGGCGTTGATGGCCTTCACCCTCTCGTTGGATGATTTTGTGATTACCTTTTTCACCAGCGGCGCGGGGTTCAACACGCTGCCGGTGCGCGTCTTCAGCATGATTAAGAAAGGCGTCACGCCGAAGATCAACGCGGTTTCCACCTTGATGTTGTTGTTTTCGTTGTTGTTAGTGGGCATTTCATTAACCCTAAGCAAAGGAGGTGATTCCGAATCGTCTATTGACATTTCCCTTTGATTGACCCCCTTGGTTAATAATGATCCTGGAGATCCAAAAGAGGAGACATGAAGATGAAGCGAAAAACATTTTGGCTGATTACCGCTCTTACCCTGCTGGCGCTGCTCCTGGCCGCCTGCGGCCCGTCGGCTACCCCCGCGGAGGAGCAGCCAGTCCCTGAAGAGCAGGCTGCCCCCGCGGAAGAACAGGCCGCCCCCGCGGCGGTTGAACCCGCCAAGGAGATCGTTTTCTACAACTGGTCGGAGTACATTGATCCGGAGATCTACACCCTGTTCGAGGAGGAGACCGGCATCAAGGTTGTGGAAGATAACTTCTCCAGCAACGAGGAGATGCTCGCCAAGCTGCAGGGCGGCGCCACGGGCTACGCGGTCATCGTGCCTTCGGATTACACCGTCAGCATCATGATCGAAGAGGGCATGCTGGCCGAGCTGGATCAGGCCAACATCCCCAACCTCGCCAACCTCAGCGAGCAATTCAAGAACACCTACTACGATCCCGGCAACAAGTACTGCGCTCCGTACCAGTGGGGCACGACCGGCATCGGCTACATTGACGGCGAGGTGGAGGAACCCACCAGCTGGGCGGTGTTGTTCAACCCTGATCCCAATCATCCTGCCTATGGCCGCACTACTATGCTGGATGACGCCCGCGAGGCCTTTGCCGCCGCGCTGGTTTACCTGGGCTACGACATCAACACCACCGACGAAGCCCAGCTTCAGGAAGCCAAAGACCTGCTCATCCAGGCCAAGGCCGGGTTGGCGGGGTATGACTCCGACACCTATGAAGACCTGCTGGCCTCCGGTGAAAACCTGATGGCCCACGGCTGGAACGGCGACTTCCTGGTGGCACAGGAAGAGAACGAGAACATCGCCTACACCATCCCCGAAGAGGGCGGTGTGATCTGGGTGGATAACATGTGCATCCCGGCCAGCGCCACCCCGGAGGAGAAATTGGCGGCTGAGATGTTCATTGATTTCATCCTGCGTCCGGATATCGGGGCCATGCTTTCGGACTACAACTACTATGCCAGCCCCAACGCCGCGGCTGAAGCCAACTTCGACGCTGAGTTCCTCGAGGACCCCACGGTCTATCCGCCTGCCGAAGTGCTTGATAAGCTGCAATTCATCCACCCGGTGGGCGAGGCCGAATCGCTCTACCAACGGTTGTGGGACGAGGTCAAATCGGCTGCACCCTAATATATGACTGACAAACACGGAGACACGGAGTTCACGGAGAAGACTCGAAGAACTGGAATTTCTCCTGTGTTCTCCGTGTCTCTGGGCTGAGTTTTTGAGAAGCGGATATGTTCATCAACGGGCAGTTCACCGGCGGTAACGCTGCCGATGAAATTGAGGTCGTCAATCCGGCTACCGGAGAGATGCTGGGCAGCGCGCCGCGCGGCACGGCGGAAGACGTGTGCGCCGCGGTGGAGGCGGCCTCGGCGGCTTTTTCTGATTGGCGGCGCACTCCGGCCAACGAGCGCGCCACAGCCCTGCACGCCATGGCGGCTAAAATCCGCCAGCATCACGATGATCTCGTCCGCCTGTTGACCGAGGAGGAGGGCAAACCCCTGCCGGAGAACGACGAGGAACTCTGGTGGGTGGAAGAAACCTTCGATTACTACGCCGAGCTGGCGCGCCATGAACGCGGCCGGGTGATCCCCTCTGGGGAGGCCGGGCAGTTCAACTTCGTGCTCAAGGAGCCTTATGGCGTGGTGGGCTGCATCGTGCCGTGGAATTATCCTCTGCTGCTGATGGCCTGGAAGCTGGCCCCCGCGCTGGCGGCGGGTAATACGGTGGTGATTAAGCCCTCCGAGTTGACACCGCTCTCCACCCTCAAACTGGTCGAGGTGGCCTGCGACCACCTGCCGCAGGGAGTGGTCAACGTGGTGACCGGCTACGGCGCGGAGGTGGGAGAGCCGCTGGTGATGCACCCCGATGTGCCAGTGATCGCCTTCACTGGTTCGCTGGCTGTGGGGCAGCATATCGCCCGCCTGGCCGCGCCGATGATGAAGAAACTGCACCTTGAACTGGGTGGCAAAGACCCGATGGTGATCGCCCCCGATGCCGAGCTGGATGTGTCCGTGCGCGCCCTGGCCTACGCCGCGTTGCTCAACGCCGGGCAGGTGTGCACCAGCACCGAGCGCGTCTACGTTCACGAGAGCATGTTCGGACAGTTCACCGAGGCGCTGACTGATTTCGTCGGGTCGCTGCGCCTGGGGAACGGCCTGGACGAGGGCACCGATATCGGGCCAATGATCCGCGATCGTTTCCGGGAGAACGTCGAGGCTCAACTTGCGGAGGCCCAGGCCGCGGGAGCGCGCGTCCTCATCGGCGGCGAACGACCGCCCCAATTTGCGCGCGGCTTTTTCCTCTCTCCCGCGGTGGTCGTCGGCGTGGATCACGGGATGCGCCTGATGCGCGAGGAGACCTTTGGGCCAGTCATTCCCCTGATGTCCTACAAAGATTTTGACGAGGCCATCGCGCTGGCGAACGATTGTCCCTATGGCCTGGGCGCGTCCCTGATGACCAGCGACGCTCGTCTGGTCAAACGCTTCTTTGAAGAGGTGCGCGCTGGCACCATCTGGATCAACGATCCGCTGACCGACAACTTCGCCGGGCCGTTCGGCGGTATGAAGATGAGCGGCCTGGGGCGCGAGCTTGGACAGGAAGGGCTGGATGAGTATCTGGAAGTCAAGCACGTGCATTGGGATGTGGAGGGCGGCGTGAAAGAGTATTGGTATCCGTATTAGCGATGACAGCGCATTTGAAGCTGGAGGCTTGCAACTTGGAACGAACACCGTTCTGGCCTGACGATTTTTCTCGCCCCGCCGATCTCCCCGTCGTTTCGGAGCTTCCCTCCGATGTGGATGTCACCATCATCGGCGGTGGGTATACCGGTCTGAGCGCGGCGCGCACACTGGCGAAGAGCGGCGCATCGGTGGCGGTGCTGGAGCGCGAGACGATTGGCTGGGGCGCCTCCTCGCGCAACGGCGGCATCACCGGCTGCGGCCTGAAAGCCGGGATGCCAACGGTGATCCGTCGCTATGGCGAGGCCCTCGCCCGTCAGTTCTGGCAGGCGTCGCTGGACGCGCTGGACTTGATCCGCGAGCTGGTGGACGAGGAGGATGTGGATTGCGATTTCCGCCAGCAAGGGGATCTGTGCGTGGCTTACAAGCCCTCTCATTATGAGGGTTTCAAGGAGCGCGCCGCGTGGCACAAAAAGCACCTCGACCATGAATTGCAGTTGATCCCGCCGGAGGCGTTGCAGGAGGAGATCGGCAGCCCAGCCTATTTCGGCGGGATTGTGGACCCGCATGGCGCGGGGTTGCACCCTGCCAAGCTGGTCTTTGGGTTGGCGGCGGTGGCTGCCCGTTACGGCGCGCAGCTGGTGGAACATGTGACTGTGCGTTTCGTCAGCCGCACCTCCTCGGGTTTTGAAGTCCATACAACGCGCGGGGTGCTCAAAGCCGGAGAGGTGATCGCCACCACCAATGGCTACACCGATGGTGCCATCCCCGGCCTGCGCCCTGGCGTGATCCCCGTGGGCAGCTACAGCATCGTCACCGAGCCGCTTTCGTCCGAACTCCAGGCACAGATCAGCCCGCGCGGCCGCGTCTTTTGGGATTCCAAGTGGTTCCTCAATTACTTCCGCCTGACCCCCGACGGGCGTTTGTTATGGGGCGGGCGCAACAACCTGAGCACTCATCTTGACCTGGATGCCAGTTACCGCACCCTGCGCGCCCAGATGGTGCGCGCCTTCCCACAGTTGGGCGATGTCGCCGTCACGCACACGTGGAGCGGGCGGCTCGGCCTGACCTTTGACCTGATGCCCCATATCGGACGGTTGAATGGTGTGCATTACGCATTAGGCTTTGGCGGTCATGGCCTGCACATGGCGCTATATACCGGGCGCGAGGTGGCCCAGCTTTTGACGGGTGAGAAAGCCAGCAGCCCCTTTGCCGAGATTCGCCACCCGCGTTATTTCTTCTATCGCAATCATCCCTGGTTCCTTCCGCTGGTGGTCCAATACTACCGCCTGCGTGACTACCTCTCTTGACACGTGACACTTGATACCTGACACTGAAACACCTGACACCTGATACCCATGACTCACACTTTCCCCTCCCTCTCCCCCGTTTGGACGCACCTGACCGAAATCCAACCGGCGCGCGCCGAGGGCATTTACCTTTATGATGCTGAAGGCCAGCGCTATATGGATTTCACCTCGGGCATTGGCGTGGTCAACACCGGTCACTGCCACCCGCGGGTGGTGGCGGCTGTTCAGACCCAGGCGGAGAAGCTGATCTTTGGGCAGATGAACATCGTGATCCCGCCTGCCACCGTGGCGCTGGCGGAGACGCTCCGGCAGCGCACGCCCCCGGGGCTGGATTGTTTCTTCTTCTCCAACTCCGGCGCCGAGGCGGTGGAGGCCAGCGTCAAGCTGGCGCGCCAGGCCACCGGCAAGCGTAACATCATCGTCTTCCAGGGTAGCTTTCACGGCCGCACCGCCCAGACCATGGCGATGACCACTTCAAAGTACATCTATCGCTATAATTACCAGCCCTTGCCCAGCGGGGTGTTTGTGGCGCCGTACCCGTATGCGTATTTTTATGGATGGGATGAGGAGACCACAACCGAATTCTGCCTCAAACAACTGGATGCCCTGCTGCACGGGCAGACCGACCCCAGGGAGACCGCCGCGGTGATTATTGAACCTGTTCTCGGGGAGGGGGGCTACGTCCCGGCCCCGTTGGAGTTCTTGCAAGCTTTGCGCGGGGTCTGCACCCAAAACGGAATCCTGCTCATCCTGGATGAAGTGCAATCCGGCTTCGGGCGCACGGGGAAGTTCTTCGCCTTTGAGCACGCCGGGATCGTTCCCGATATTATTGTGATGGCGAAAGGGCTGGGCAGCGGCGTGCCGATTTCGGGGATCGCGGCCTCCCGCGAGTTGATGGAGAAGTGGACGCCCGGCTCGCATGGCGGCACCTATGGCGGCGGCGCGGCTATTGCCTCCGCGGCTGCGCTGGCGACTCTACAGGTCATTGAGGAGGAAAACCTGGTAGAGAACGCCGCCGCTCGCGGCGACCAGTTGCTGCGCGCCCTGCAGGCTTTGCAGGAGCGCTATCCTGACCTCGTCGGTGATGTGCGCGGCCTCGGCCTGATGGTGGCGACCGAGTTCGCCGATAAGGCTGCGGCCAAAGCCATCCAGCGGGCCTGCCTGGAGCAGAACCTGCTCTTGCTGACCTGCGGCACATATGAAAACGTCATCCGCTGGATCCCCCCGCTGGTGGTGACGGCGGAGCAGATTGAGGAAGTTGTAGCAATCTTCGAGACGGCATTGGCCAGGAGCACTGGCTGACCGCTGAATTGACTGGAGACTTTTATCTATCGGATACTCTTATACCCGACTGGAGCGATGTTATGACACAAGGCCCCAAAACCCATGAGTTGTTCGCAAAAGCCAAACGCTATATTCCCCACGGGGTGAACTCCAATTTTCGCTACTGGGGGGATGACGAAACCCTGGTGATTGAGCGCGGCCAGGGAGCGTATATCTGGGATATGGACGGCAAGCGCTACATTGATTACCGGCTTGCGTTTGGCCCCATCATTCTGGGTCACGCCGAGCCGCGTGTGACGCAGCGGGTGCAGCAGGCCATTGAGAGCGGCACGCTGTTCGCCTGGACGACGCCGCTGGAGATCAGCGTCGCTGAGCGCATCTGCCGACTGACCGGCGTGGACAAAGTTCGCCTGACCAACACCGGCACGGAGGCCACCTTCCACGCTTTGCGCATCGCCCGCGCTTACACCGGACGCGAGAAGTTCATCAAGTTTGAGGGGCAGTATCACGGCATGATTGATTATTTCATGTTTGGGACCGCTTCCGCGAACGAAGAGCGCCTCGGCCCGCGGGACGACCCCCGCACCGCGCCGATGAGCCTCGGCATCCCCGAGGGGATTGGCGATTATGTGCTTAACTTGCCCTTCAACGATTTCGAGATTCTCGAAGCGACGATGGCGAAACAGGGCGAGGAGATCGCCGCGGTGTTCGTTGAGCCGATTCTGGGCAACGCCGCCGGCATCCTGCCCAAGCCCGGCTTCCTGGAGAAAATCCGCGAGCTGTGCGATCAATACGGCGCCGTGCTGGTCTTTGACGAGGTCAAAACCGGCTTCCGCATCGCCAACGGCGGGGCGCAGGAGTATTTCGGCATCCGGGCCGATCTGGTGACTTACGCCAAATCGCTGGGCAACGGCTTCCCCATCGCGGCCATCGGCGGCAGGGAAGATGTGATGATGACCATCCAGCCCGGCAAGATGGCGCATGGCGGCACCTACTCCGGCAACGTGGTCGGTGTGGCAGCAGCGGATGCCACCCTGGAGATTCTGGAAAACGAACCGGTCATCGAGACGATCAACGCCCGCGGCACGGCGCTCATGCAGGGGATTGACGAAATCCTCACCGAACAAGGTATCCCGCACGTGGTCACCGGCGTGCCCTCGATGCTGAGCATCCTGCTCGGAATCGAAGAAGAGCCGCACGAATTCCGCGATTACATCCAGGGCGACGCCGATCTCTACGAGGCAATCGCTACCGAGTTGATCGCCCGCGGCGTGCAGCCCGATTCCGACGGGCGCGAACCCTGGTTCCTGTGCGCCGCCCTCAGCGAAGAGGATGTGGCCTACACGCTGGACGCCTTCAATGAGGCGGTTAAGGCGGCTAAAAGGTAACTGGGTAATCAGGTAGCAGGTAACAAGGAGTGTCCTATGCCTTACGGATATCATGGCAAAATCTTACACGTATACCTGAATGAAATGCGCTGGGAAATCGAGGAGCCGCCGGAGTCGTTTTTCCGCAAGTACGTCGGCGGCAGCGCGCTGGGGGCGTATTATCTGCTCAAGCACACGCCCCCGCACGCCGATCCCCTCGGGCCAGAGAACACCCTGACGCTCTCGATCTCGGTGCTCACCGGCGCGCCATTCTCCGGGCAGAGCCGCCTAACGGCCACGGCCAAATCTCCACAGACGGAGGGCATCGGCGACGCGCAATCGGGGGGCTTTTTCCCCGCGGAGATGAAGTTCGCCGGGTTTGAGGCGATTGTGCTGCATGGCAAAGCGCCTAAACCGGTGTATTTGTGGATCAAGGACGGTCAGCCCGAACTGCGCGACGCCGCGCATCTGTGGGGGAAGACCACCGATGAGGTTGAAGACCTGATTAAGGAAGAACTGGGCGATCCGAAGGTGCACATCCTGCAAACCGGCATCGCCGGGGAGAATGGTGTGCGCTACGCCGCGCTGATCAGCATGGCGAATCGCGCCAACGGACGCACCGGCATGGGCGCGGTGATGGCTGCCAAGAACCTCAAGGCCGTGGCGGTGCGCGGCAAGATGCGCCCCAAAATCGCCGACCCCAAGGGCCTGAACCAGCATGCCCGCTGGGGGGCCAAGAACTTTCCTGATTCCGATATCTGGGGGATGGGGCTGTACGGCACGGCGGAGATCGTCAAATCGCAGGATGAGGGCGGCGGCCTGCCGACGCGCAACTGGTCGAGCGGCACGTTTGAGGGCGCGCTGGCCCTCGACGGCAAGACGATGGCCGATACCATCCTCAAGGAGCGCGATACCTGTTATGCCTGCACGGTTCGCTGCAAGCGGGTGGTGGAGGCCGAGGGCCGCTATCACATTGATCCGCGCTTTGGCGGCCCGGAATACGAGACCGTCTCCACCTTTGGTTCGTACTGCGGCGTGGATGACCTTGAAGCGGTGGCCTACGCCAATCAGTTGTGCGCCATGTACGGGCTGGATACCATCTCCTGCGGGGCGACGATCGCCTGGGCGATGGACTGCTTTGAGCGCGGCCTGTTGACGACCATGGACACCGATGGGCTGGTGCTCCGTTTTGGGAGCGCCGAGGCGATGGTGGCGATGGTGGAGAAGATCGCCCGCCGCGAGGGCTTCGGCGACCTGCTGGCCGAGGGTTCGGCGCGCGCCGCCCAGAAGATCGGCCGCGGAACCGAGGAGCTGGTCGTGGCCGTCAAGCGCCAGGAGCTGCCCGCGCACATGCCGCAGGTCAAGCGCTCCCTGGGGCTGATTTACGCCGTCAACCCCTTTGGGGCCGATCACCAGTCCAGTGAACACGATCCCTCCTACAACTGGTATCCGGAGCGCATGGCGCAGATTGGGTTGACCAACCCGCAACCAAACGATGTGCTCAACGAGGAGAAAGTTCGTTTCGCATTGCGCACCGAGATTCTCTACTCGGCGCTGGATACCTATAGCATCTGTCAGTTCGTCTTTGGCCCCTCCTGGCATCTTTATGATGTGGAGCAACTGGTCGAGGCGGTACGGCTGGTCACCGGTTGGGATGTTGATCTGGATGAATTGATGACCGTCGGCGAGCGGCGGTTGAACATGCTGCGCGCCTTCAACGCCCGCGAGGGCTTCACCCGCGAGGATGACCGCCTGCCGAAGAAGATGTTCCAGCCCCTCAAGGGCGGCAAAACCGACGGCGTGGCCCTGACCGAGGAAGAGATCGAGACTGCCAAGGATGTGTATTATCAGATGGCAGGCTGGGACGAGAACGGTGTGCCCACGCGTGAGAAGCTGGCCGAACTGGGTCTGGAGTGGATTGAG
>CAZZFZ010000061.1:0-15563 GCA_964653835.1 uncultured Anaerolineales bacterium | reverse complement strand
CAGCAACGCGAGTTAATCAACTTCCTGGCGGCGCGCGAACCGCTGGCGGTTGCCCGCATCGAGGCCGAATACCACCGCGGGGAGCGGGCTCACCACCTGGAAGTGCGCATCATCCAGGAGCCGAACGGCAACGGGGGCGTCCGCCTCCGCCGGGAGGTATTGCTCGACCGCCTGAAGCGCAAAGGCAGCGAGGTGATCGGCCATTTCAACGCCGTGCTCTTCCTGCCGCGCATGTTCAGCATCATCGCTGGCGCGCCTGCCGAGCGGCGTCAGTACCTCAACCTGACCATCGCCCAGATTGATCCCCGCTACACCGCCGCGCTGACCGCCTACAACAAGGCGCTCAGCCAACGCAACGCCCTGCTCAAGCAAATCAACGAGCGTGGCGGCGACCCCAACCAACTCGATTACTGGGATGAGCTGATCGCGCAAAACGGGGCGATCATCATCGCGGCGCGCATTCAGGCATTGCAGGAACTTGAAGACCTCGCCGCCATCGCACACAGCGAACTCACGCGCGGTGCGGAACGCCTGCGCCTGATCTACCGCCCGGCTTACGACCCCTACACCGGCCCGGCCAACCAGCTCAACCTGCCCATCGATGCGCCGGTGGATCGCAGCGGCTACAGCGAGGATGACATCGCCGAAGGGTTGCAAGAGGCATTGCGGACGGCGCGGCGCGAGGAAATTGCCCGCGGCATGACCACCCTCGGTCCTCACCGCGATGACCTGCACTTCCTGAGCAACGGCGTTAACCTGGGTGCATATGGCTCGCGCGGGCAGGTGCGCACCACACTGCTGGCGTTGAAAATCGCCGAAATCTCCTGGCTGAAAAAGCACACCAATTTCTGGCCTGTTGTACTGCTGGATGAAGTGCTCGCCGAACTGGATAATCAGCGGCGAGCCGATCTGCTGCAGCGGCTCTCCGCCATCCGCCAGGCCCTGCTGACAACGACCGATCTGTCGCTCTTCTCCCCCGAGTTCATTGCTTCAGGCACAATCTGGAAAATCACCGGCGGGCGCCTGGAACGCTGAAAGCGCTCAGGCCAGCGGCCGCTTGGCGGGAACGCCCACCCGGCGGGGATACTGCTTCGGGGTGGCGGCCACTTTATCCACCACCACCAGATAACGCTGTTCCACCACGCCCGGCAGCGTGACGGGGATCAGGCGCTGCAAGCGCCCGCCGAGCAACGCCATCCCCTGTTGGGCGGCATGGGCTTCTGCCGGGGCGCTTTCCCCCTTCATCGCCAGCGCCTTGCCACCCAGGCGCACCAGCGGCAGCAGATACTCCATCACAATGGGCATTCGCGCCACGGCGCGGGCCACCGCCCAGTCATATTGCTCGCGGTGCTCCGCGAGCTTCCCCACGGCTTCCGCCCGTTCGCAGATCACCTCAACATCCTCCAGTCCCAATTGTTCCACCATGTGCTCGCAAAAGCGAGCCTTCTTCCCCACAGATTCGACCAACGTCAACTGAATCTGAGGGAAGATGATCTTCAACGGCAAGCCGGGAAACCCCGCGCCGGTGCCCACGTCAACCACCCGCGTCATAGGGGTGTTTTGCATCGCCAGATAGGCGCTGAACGAATCCAGAAAGTGCTTCACCTGCACCAGTTCGGGTTCATCCACCGCGGTGAGGTTAAAACGCTGATTCCAGAGCGCCAGTTCCCTGGCGTAAACCTCCAGAGCAGCCTGCTGCCGGGGCGTCAGGGTCAGCCCGGTCAGCTTTTTAAGTTCGCTCGCCAGTTTCTCCATCGCTGTGATTATACCTGAGAGGGGCTTTGGTGAAACAAAAAAGCGCCACCGATGTGGTGGCGCTCCAGGGTGGCTCAGTTTGCCTCGGATTGGCGCGCCTGCTTGCGCCGCCGCCAGCGAACCAGACTCCGTCCCAGGTAGAACAGCGGCAGGCCAATCAACGTCCCCACCGGCAGGATGTAAATCACCAGCCAGATAACAAAGTTGCCCAGCCCTTGCAAAGTGTTAATCAGGGCTTCCACCGCATCCTTGGCAACTCCCACAGGCTGCCAGCCGCCAATCTGCAACGGCTTGTTCGCCTCATCGGCCATGATATCCACGCTGATCGCCGAGAACGCCGCCGACTGTTCGAAGTATTGCATCTGCCCTTTGATGACTTCGATCTGCTCCCGCACGCTGACCAGTTGATTGTAGACCTGAAGCACGTCCTCGGTCTTGCGGGCATCCTCCATGATCTGAACCAACTGGGCTTCGGCCACTTCCAGGTTGCGCAGGCGTGACTGCAAATCGGTATATTGACTGGTGACATCCTCCCCGGTGATGTTCTCCGAGCGCACCTCGCCCGCTCCGGCTTTGATCTGCCGCAAGGCCTCATCCAGCTTTTCCACGGGCACGCGCATGGTAATGGAGGCCTGATCCACTGTGGCGCCGTTGCGCAGTGTGGTTTGCCACAATTGCGAGGAAACCACGAAACCACCCATCTCCTCCGCCATAGAGACAATCTCATCAAGGGTGCGCGCCGGGTCGGCCACAACGATGGACAGCGAGGCGTTTTTGATCACCAAGCGCTCCGTCGTCGGCAGCGACTCGCGGGCGAAATCTGCCTCAGCAGGCGCGCTGGCGAATTCAGCAACCGGCGCTTCCAGCGCGATCGTCTCGCTCTCCACATACCCGCCGCCATACGCCTTCTCAGCAGGGAGCGCCGACTGCGCGCTGGCGCAGGCTGCCAGGAACGAGGCAAAGATCACCAACAGGGGAATAAACCATCTCTTCATCTCACATATCTCCTTATCTGGTACAGCAATTTTCCAGACCAACACCCCCAAGACGTTATCCCCTGGCAAAAAGTTCCCGCTGGAAACTGAAACTCTTGTGACCGGCGGCTGGAAATCCCCTTACCACCCATCTTTCAAGCGGACGATATGACGCTCAGGAAGCCCCGCAGCCTGCATGCGTTCCTGCACCGCGAGGATATCGTAATCCACGCGGCGGAACTCCACCACCAGATGATCGGTATCCAGCAAGGCGTAAGCGGCGCGCGGATCGCGATCGCGCGGCTGCCCCACCGAGCCGGGATTGATAATCATGCGCGGCGATAATTCGTAACTGGTGTTGGGTTCCGGGACGACCAGTTCAATACGCCTCTCCCTATCGGGTAGATAAAACATGCTGGGAAGATGCGAGTGCCCCACAAAGCAATAATCTGTATTCAAAACCTGGAAGTTCTCCCAGGCGGTGCGCGCATCCAGAATGTATTCCCACACGGGTTGGCGTGGGCTGCCATGCGCCAGGGTGACATCGTCGCTGGCGATCGTCATCGCAGGCAGGCTCTCAAGGTAAGCCAGGTTCTCCGCGGTTGTGTTCTTCTGCGTCCAGTAAACGGCCTGCCGCGCGGTGGCGTTAAACGCCGCCAAATTCAGATGGCCTAACGCCGCGGCGTCGTGGTTCCCCATCAACGCCACCAGGTGCGGGAGCGCACGCACACGTACAATACATTCGTTGGGGTCAGGGCCATATCCCACAAGGTCGCCCAAAAACCAGACCTGGTCGAACTCTCCAGCGTCCGAGAGCACTGCTTCCAACGCTGTCAGGTTGGCATGGATATCAGAGATTATCAGTGTTTGCATACAACCTGCCAGGATGTGCCATCCAACAGCAAAGTTCCCTAATCATAGCACAGATTAACAACTTCTCCGCGAGAAATTCTCTGTGAGAGAGCACTCGTTTCCGTTCCGCTTAGCGTTTTTGCAGGCGCGGGTTGATCAGATCTTCCAACGCCCGCCCGACTAAATAGAAGGCGCTACAAAACAGCATGATCGCCAGTGCTGGGGGGACCAGGGCATTCCACTGCCCGCTCAAACTAAACCAACGAAAGGTATGCTGTCCCAGCCAGATCATTGACCCCCAGGTCATGTAATCATGTGTGCGGCTGAAAAACGAGAGCAACGACTCGGTCAAAACCGCGCCCACCACGGTCATCAATGCGTGCACCAGGACCAGTGGCATCAGGCCGGGGAGGATGTGACGCAAAAGAATGTGCCCGTGCCCGCCACCAGCGAGTCGCGCCACATCCAGGTAGGCCTTGCCACGCAGGTTGAGCGCATGTGCCTTAACCACCACCGCTTGTCCCCCCAGACCAGTTAGTACGCCGTAAATCAAAGCGATCAAGAACCAGTCCAGTTTCACCAACATGCCAACAATCAACAGAATCACCAATGCAGGCATCAACACAAAAACATCCGATATCCCCATAAGCAGCAAATCCATACCGCCCCCAAAGTATCCCGCCAAGCCGCCAAAGATAGTTGAGAGAGTGACCGCAATCAACGCCGCTGTCAGACCAACGCTGAAAGACATGCGCGCGCCAAACAGCAACTGACTGAACACATCACGCCCCATCCCATCCGTGCCAAACCAATGCACCCTGGAGGGCGGCGAAGGGTTTTGCAGTACATTGGAATCAAACCCCAGGTAGGGATCGTAAATCACCGCTCGCCAGACTGTGCGCATCAAGATCGGGTGCGCTACCACCATCAGGGCAAAGCAGGCAATCAGAGCCAGCCCCAACATCCCTAACGGTTTGCGCCGGAACTCCTGCCAGGCAGCTGAAAACCGCCGCCAGCGGGCACGCCAGAGTTGCCAAGAATGCTCCATCTGATCGGCGAAAGACTTCCTAAATTCACCAACCGCCATGCTACATCGCCTCCACATACCTCAGGCGCGGGTCAAGGAAAATGTAAGCGATATCCAGAACCACGTGCCCAATCAGGGTAAGCACACCCACAAAGGAGAGAATCCCTAACAGCAGAGGGATATCCTGGTAATCGATCGCCAGAAAGATGAGTTGTCCCATCGCCTGCCAGCGAAAGACCAATTCAATCGCCAGGCTTCCCGTCAACACCAGCGGCAGGTTAAGGAGCAACCGCGTCAGCACGGGGAAAAAAGCGTTGCGGGCCACATGCCGATCGCGGATCACATGTTCAGGCAACCCCTTGGCGCGGGCCATCAGCACGTGATCATCTCCGATGTATTCCAGCATGGATGTGCGCATCAGCAACATGGTCTCTCCAAAGGAAAGCAAAATAACCGAACCGAGCGGCAACGTCATATGGACGAGAGCATCCCTGGCCAGGTGAGCATACCCGCTGAAGTGCCAGCCCCAAACCGCGGCTGCCAGCACCAGCAGGCTACCAAATATGCGATATATCAAACGCAGGGCGTGATTTTTCACGGAGCGCGTCGCCCGAACAAGCACCGCCACCAGCAGCAAAATTACCAAGCCGGTGACCACCAGTCGGGCGAGCACCCAGTTGATAGTCACTGGCGCGCTGAGCCATACCATGGGATCGGCCAGGCGTTGATAAGGCAACCACCTCAGGGTGCGGGCAAACACATTAATCAACACAAAAGCCAGGAAAGGAGCAAACGATGTATAGCTGGCCACACCGAACAAAGTGACGCCGCCCTCCAACAGGCCGCCCCGTCGCCAGGCGATCGTCTTTCCCAACCACATCCCTAACAAATAAGCGAGCACCAGCGCAGTCAGAAACAACACCAGGGTGCGCGGAGCGCGCTCCAAAAGGATCTCGCTAACCGGCATCGGCCAGGCCAGAAACGAGCGACCAAGATCAAACGAAAAAAAACCTTTCATCCAGAGCAAATACTGCTTCCACAGCGGCTGGTTCAACCCAAAAATATGCTGTAGTAAAGTGCGATCTGCCGGGCTGACAGCAAGGAAGGTAGAAATATCGTAAGGCAGCGCCTGCATCAGGATAAACAGCCCCGTCTGAAACACCAGCAGCGCGATCAAACCCCGAACCCCCCGCCGGGCAATAAAGTGCGCCATTTGCACCTCCCAAACGAACTCAACCCCAGATTTTCAAAGAAATCTACCCCCTATATCTTACCAGCAAGTAAAGTAACTTGAATTCGGGGAGGGGCGCTTTACGAGGCATAGCGGATGCGTTATCATGATAGAGATAAACCCCCACCCCATGCAATCATCAGGAGGCCAATCCGCGCGTCAATCTATGAATGCCCTCAGCCACGCCCGGCCAGCTTCGCTACAAACATTTTGGCAAACTACGCTGCGTTTTTTCGAGCGCCCTATCTTGCTGACCAAAAGCTATCAGCGCGAGAACCTGCGCCAGGATCTCCTCGCCGGGTTGACGGTGGCCATCGTTATGCTGCCGCAGGCGATCGCCTTTGCCATGATCGCGGAACTCCCCCCGGCGGTCGGGTTGTACACTGCCGTGGTGGGATCCATCGTGGGCGCGTTGTGGGGATCATCCCATCATTTGGTCACCGGGCCGACAAACAGCTCCTCACTCCTCGTGCTGGCCGTCCTGCTGCCGATCGCCGAACCGGGGACATCTGCTTATCTTTCGGCTGCCGCCCTGCTGACGCTGATGGTTGGCGTGTTCAACCTGACGATCGGCCTGGCGCGGATGGGCATCCTGTTCAATTTCATCTCCGACTCAGTGGTCATCGGCTTCACGGCCGGGGCCGGAGTGTTGATCGCCGTCAATCAGATGCGCCATTTCCTGCGCCTGGACATCGCCAGCGATCCCTCGCTGATCCTCACCGTCAACGCGCTGGCGCGCCACATCCGCCAGACGCACTGGATCACCGCAGCGCTAGGGATGTCTGTCCTGCTGATTGTGGCGTTGCTGCGGCGCTGGCAACCCAAGGCTCCAGCGCCATTGATCGCCATGAGTCTGGCGGCTGCCGCCGTCGCTTTGTTGGATCTCCCCTCGCAGGGCGTGCAGGTAATCGGCGAACTGCCGCGCGGGTTACCACCGCTCACCCTGCCAGATCTCAACTTGCATCGCATCGGCGAGCTTTCCACCGGCGCGCTGGCTTTGGGAATGATCGGCCTTGTGCAAACCATGGCGATCGCCCGCTCCATCGCCAGCCGCTCCGGCCAGCGATTGGACAGCAACCAGGAGTTCGTCGGGCAGGGGCTGGCCAGCATCGCATGCAGCTTATTTTCGGGGTATGTGGCATCATCCTCTTTCTCACGCTCGGCGATCAACTACGAAAGCGGAGGCCGCACGCCCTTTGCCAGCGTGTTCGCCGGGCTTTTTGTACTCGCTGCGCTGCTCATCCTGGGGCCGCTTGCGGCCTACATCCCGCGCGCTGCTCTGGCGGGGGTGTTGATGGTCACATCCTATGGCATGATTAACCGCAAAGAGATTGTGCGCATCTGGCACGGCACGCGCGGCGACACCGTCATCATGGTGATCACGTTCATCGCCATGCTGTTGCTGCCGCTACAATTCGCCGTCCTGGCCGGGGTGCTCACCTCGCTGGGACTATACATCCTGCGAACCAGCGTTCCCAGGGTTGTACCGGTGCTGCCAGCGAAAAACTACCACCACTTTTCCTATCAACCAGAGAAAGACCCCTGCCCTCAGTTGGCGATCTTTGATATTCTGGGCGACCTGTACTTTGGGGCGGTCAGCCACATTGAAGAAACCATCCGCGCTTACCTGGACGAACATCCGGAGCAACGTTACCTGCTCCTGCGGATGACCAGCGTCCATCACAGCGACATCAGCGGGATTCACACCCTGGAGAGCATCACCAATTTCATGCGCGAGCGCGGCGGCGATGTTTATTTCATGAAGGTCACACCCCCGGTGCTCGCCCGCATGCGCTCCACGGGCTACTTGGCAACGCTGGGAGAAAACCACATCCTGGACTACGACCAGGCCATCGGCTATCTCTTCCACCACGTCCTTGACCCGGCGATTTGCATCTATGAATGCCCACACCGCGTGTTCCTAGAATGCCAGAATCTGCCCAAAAAGCTGGATAACGACTTCCCCACGCCGATTCACACTCCCGTTCCGCGACAGCAGATTGCCTCCATCTCGCCACGAGAATTGTGGGACGCCCTTCACTCCCCCAGCCCCCCGCGTGTGATCGATGTGCGCGAGCCGCGCGAGTTCAAGCAACACCACATCCCCCAGGCACAATCGCTGCCATTGTTTCAACTGCTTCAAGAGGCCGACCGGATCGACCCGCATGAGACGGTCGTCTTTGTATGCCGTGGGGGACGGCGCAGCACTCGCGCCGCCGACTATTTCGCGCAACAAGGCTACCGCCAAGTGCTCATATTGCGCGGCGGGATGCTTGCCTGGGAAGCAGCCGGATTGCTCGAAGCGGTTGAATTTGAGGAGACTTCATCATGACCACCCCTCTCTCTCCCAACCTGGGATTAAGCCTGGTGCGCGTCACCGAGGCTGCCGCCCTGGCCGCCGGGCGCTGGATGGGCCGCGGGGATGCCTACCGCGCCAACCAGGACGCCACCGAAGCGATGGCCACAGCGTTCAACAGCCTGGATATCGACGGGCGCATCGTGATCGGCGAGGAAGGCCGCCTGGGAATCTCCTCCCCCCTGAACAGCGGCAAACATGTTGGGCTAGGGGGCGGCGAAATCCTCGACGTGGTCGCCGACCCGATCGACGGCACCAACCTGCTGGTGCGCGGCCGTCCGGGAGCGATTTCGGTGGCAGCCATCGCCCCGCGCGGGGTAATGTGGTCACCCACTCCCGCGGTGTACATGGAAAAGATCGTGGTCGGCGCCGAAGCCGCCGATGTCCTCGTCCCGGAGTGCATGGACGCGCCAGCAGCCTGGACGTTGGCGCTGGTGGCGCGAGCCAAGGGAAAGCCGGTCCGCGATCTGGTCGTCTTTGTGCTCGATCGGCCGCGGCATCACGACTTGATCGACGAGATTCAGGCCACCGGCGCGCGCATCATGACCCGCAAACACGGTGACATCGCCGGCGCCTTGCTGGCCGCCAGCGACCACTCCAACATCGATATCCTCATGGGCATTGGCGGCATCTCAGAGGGAGTAATTGCCGCCTGTGGCGTCAAATCCCTGCGCGGGGCGATGCTCGGCCGCCTGGCCCCGCAATCCACCCAGGAGCGAGAAGCCATCAAGCAAGCCGGTCTGGATACCCAACGCATCCTCACCTGTGAAGAAATGGTGCAGGGGTGCAACATCTATTTCGCCGCCACCGGCATTACCGATGGATCGCTCTTCCCCGGCGTCCGCTACCGCGGCACGCGCGCGGAAACCTTTTCCTGGATTCTGCGCTGCGAAACCGGAACCCGGCGGCTGGTGCACACCGAGCACATCCTTGACTCCGAGGGGAACGCTTAAGTTTCCAGCGTCGCCACGGTGACGCCCTCACCGCCTTCGCCCGGCGCGCCGGATTCAAAGCCCTGCACATGCGGATGACGGGCCAGCGCCTGCCGCACCACTTGACGCAGCTTCCCCGTCCCCTTGCCGTGGATGATACGCACCCAGGGCAGTCGCGCCAGATAAGCCCTGTCGAGATAGCGGTCGAGCATCTCCAGGGCCTCATCGGCGCGCTGGCCGCGCAGGTCAAGCTCAACGCCAGGAGAGACGACCGATGACGGCAGACGAGGGACCAATGTCAGATGCCTGCTGTCCTCGGTCTGCAGCGTCGTAGCGTTCCCTTTTATTACCAGTTCCGACAGGCGCGCACGCACGCGCAGGTTGCCGATCTGCACCTCGGCGCGTTCCCCATCCAACGCCCGGACGACGCCTTCTTTCCCCAGGCTGCGCACCAGCACCTTTGACCCCAGGCGGATCTCGCCTCCCACGGGGGCGAATTCCGTCTGCTGGCGCTCCACCGGCGCGGCGACCTCCTCAACCAGCGCGTCCACAGTCTTTTCCACCTGCTGGATGACGTCCAGCGGCTGACGGGCGCGACGCAGCTCAGCACGCAACGCTTTGATCTCCTTCCGCAGGGCCTTAAGTTTGGCCTCGGCTTCCTGACGGGCGTCCTCCAGGACCTGGCGGCGTTCATCTTCAATAGCGGCAAGTCGTTCGGCCAGTTCAGCGCGCAGCGCCTCGGCCTCGCGGCGGGCAACCTCGGCCAGCTCCCGGGCCTGGCGCGCTGCATCCCGCTGGCGGTAGATCTCATCCAGCAGATCGTCGGCGCGCAGGTCGGCGGGGTCAATCTCCTTGCGGGCGGCGGCAATGACCTCCTGCGGCAGCCCCAGGCGCTCGGCGATCGCCAGCGCGTTGGAGCGCCCTGGCAAGCCGATGATCAGATGATAAGTCGGGCGTAGTGTTTCCAGGTCGAACTCCACGCTGGCGTTGACCACCCCCGGGGTGGCGTGGGCGTAGGCTTTCAGCTCCGGGTGATGGGTGGTCACCAGCGTGGTGATGCCACGCTCCACCAGATAGGTGAGCAACGCCCGCGCCAGTGCCGCACCCTCCTGGGGATCGGTACCCGCGCCCAACTCATCCAGGATCACCAGCGAGCGGGAATCGGCGCTCGCCAGGATGCGCTTGATGTTGGTGACATGCCCGGAAAAGGTGGAAAGCGACTGCTCGATGGATTGTTCATCGCCGATGTCGGCGTAAACCGCATCAAAGAAGCTGATCTCGCTGCCCGGCGCGGCGGGGATGTGCAACCCACTCTGCGCCATCAGCGTCAGCAGGCCAACCGTCTTGAGAGTGACGGTCTTGCCGCCGGTGTTCGGGCCGGTGATCACCAGGGCGCGCGTCTCCGGGGGAAGGTCCACGTCAATGGGCACCACGGTCTCTGGGTCGAGTAAAGGGTGTCGAGCCTGATACAGACGGAGGACGGGGGACGGAGGACGGGTCTCGGTCTTCCGTCCCCTGCCTTCGGTCATTGGCACTAACTTCGGCTCGACAGCCATCAACGCCTCGGCGTAGCGGGCGCGCGCAAAAGCCAAGTCGAGCGCAGCCAACGCTTCGAGCATGGTCTCCAACGCGGAGTGGTGTTTGGCCACCTGGGCGGTCAGCGCGGCCAGCACGCGGCGCTCTTCTTCCTCCTCCGCCAGTTGCAGCTCCCGCAGACGGTTGTTCTTCTCGACGATGCCCAGCGGCTCGATGAAGACCGTCGCCCCGGAGGCCGATTGATCGTGGATGATACCCTTTACCTTCCCCTTGAAATCGGCGCGCACCGGCAGCACGTAGCGGCCATCGCGCTGGGTGATCAGGGCATCCTGCAAATAGGGGCTGATCTGCGAACTGCTGACCATGCGCTCCAACTGCGAAAGCAAACGGTCACGCGCGATCTTCAGATCACGGCGAACAGCAGCCAGTTGGGGGGAGGCGCTATCGAGGATTTCCCCGCGCTCGGAGAGTGCGCTGCTGATGGCGTCAATCAACCCCAAGGAGGGCGGCAGGCCCAACGCCAGTTCAGCCAGATGGGGATAAGACTCCCTTTCGCGCTCAAACAGCCGTCCCAGGCGGCGGGCGGCCACCAGCGTGTATTTAACATCCAGCAGTTGATGTGGTTCCAGGGGAATCTGACGGGCGGCGGCGTTTAAGATCTCCCGCAGGTCACGCGCCCCGCCGATGCTGACTGTCGGGTTGACCTCAAGGAGCTGGCGCGCCTCGCTCGTCTCCGCCAGGCGCTTCAGCGCCTCAGATCGATGCTTGGCCGGGAGCAGGGCGCGCGCCGCCTCGGCCGAGAGGAAAAAACTACAATGTCCGGCCAGCCGATCCAAAATCTTATCGTATTCCAGTGTGCGTAAGGTCTTCTCGTCCATGAGCGGGTTGAGTGTACCATATCCCGCTCTAAATCACCCCCAGCTCGCGCGCCCGCAAGGCTGCCTGGGTGCGATCGCTGACCCCCAGCTTATCCAGGATACGGCTGACGTAGTTTTTCACCGTGCCTTCCGCCAGGAAGAGGCGGGAGGCGATCTCTTTGTTGGTCATCCCCTGAGCGAGCAACTGCAGTACCTCGACTTCGCGCTCGGAGAGCGGTTCGGGCAGCCCCTGGTTGACGGGGCGAGTCGGTGGCTCCAGGCGGGCGAATTCAGCGATCACTTTGCGCGCCACGGATGGCTCAATCAGCGCTCCCCCGGCTGCCACCTTGCGAATCGCCTCGGCCAGCTCACCGCCGGAGACATCTTTTAGCAGGTAACCCAGCGCGCCGGCGCGCAGCCCCTCAAAGACAAACTCATCATCATCGAAGGTGGTCAGTATGATGACGCGCGCCTCAGGCCAGCGCGTCATCATACGGCGGGTGGCCTCCACGCCGTCCATGCCGGGCATGCGGATGTCCATCAGCACGACATCGGGGTGCAATTTATCAAAAAGTTGCAGGGCGGTCTCGCCATCACCGGCTTCACCGACCACTTTCAAGTCCGGTTCAAGCTCCAGGATGACACGCAGGCCGTCGCGCATCAGGCGCTGGTCGTCAACGAGAAGAAGGCGAATTGGTTGCATTGGTTGCATTGGTTGGGGCGGGGAGGATGATGGAGAGATGAGCGCCGCCTTCAGGGGCGTCCTCGAAAATCACCTTACCATTGAGTTGGGCGACCCGCTCGTGCAGGCCACGCAGGCCAAACCCGGAGGAGGACGCATCTTCCGGCAGACCGATGCCGTCATCGCGCACTTCCAGGGAAACGCACCCATTCTCAGATCGCAAATCCATCCAGGCCTGTTTGGCCTGGGCGTGTTTCTGGATGTTGGTGAGCGCTTCCTGGGCAGCGCGATAGAGCGTTAGACGGTGCGGATCCGGCAGGGCGAGATCCCCCGGAGGGAGGGTCAAATGAACCCGAACGCCGGTGGCCTGTTCAAAAGAGGATGCCAGGCGCTGGAGGGCATGCGGCAAGACCAGATCAGTCTGCAACGGCTGGCGCAGCGTGGCGACGGTGTGACGCAGTTCAGCCAGCGCCTCGCGCACCTGCCCCCGAACGGTGGCGATCATCCCCTCCGCCCGTTGCGGATCAGCGGTGATCAGACGCTGCGCCCCCTCCAGTTGCACCGCGGCCACCGTCAGCCGGTGACCGAGGGTGTCGTGCATCTCGCGCGCCAGGCGGTTGCGCTCCTCGGCGATGGTCAACTCTTCGAGGCGGCTGGTGTAATCCTGCAATTGCTGATGAGCGCGTTGCAGCTCGCTCAACAGGCGTTGGGTTTCGGCGCGCGCCCGTTCTGCCGAGGTCATGGCGCGGGCGAAGGCGGCAAAGAACCAGTACCCGGCCGCGAAGGGCAACAGCGTCAGCAGCGCGCTGGAAAGTTCATCCATGCTGATGTAGATCACCGCGGTGACCAAGGTAAAAATCCCCACCCACAGAAAGCCAGTGCGCTCCGGGAATACCCCCATCGCATGAGCGCTGAGGACGAAAAACAGAATGGGGAAAACTCCCCACAGCGTATGCGATGCGATCAACGCGCCGACAATCAACGTCTGGATGGCAAAATAGGCGTGCTTTCGCCACCGCGAAGAGGTTCCCTGCGCTGCCAGGGCGAAGAGCAGGCCAAAGACGAGCAACAGGCTCAGCGTAACAAGGCGCTGCAGCCCTGGCGGGGTGATGTTGAACCCCAACAAGGCAACAGCGATGATGGTAAAGTAACCAACTGCCTGGATAAAGGCTTCATCCGAGCAGCGGAAACGTTTCGCGGGCATATTTGGATTGTACCTCACACCGATCTACCTCGTCGCGAGAGGACGATCTTGGCACCCAGGCCAATCAACAGCAGCGGCCAGAGGTAGTTGAGTGAATTCATCACAGCAGCAACGATCGTTTTGAAGGGGCTATCGGTTGGCGATTCGGTCACGATCGCGCCCAGGCCAAAGAGCAGCAAGACAGCAGCGACAATCAGCGCCCAGTTGTTTTTCGACACGGTAAAGAGGCGGCTAAGCAGAGAGATGAGGGCGAAGCCCGCACCCAGGGAAATCAGCACCGCTCCGCCTTCCATATACGGCTCGATCAGCCCTTCCGTTTCGCTCAGGAAGACGCCCACGCTCAGGCCGATGAGAATCCCGCCAGGGATCAGCAGCCCGGCGATATGTTCAAGCGCACCCCACAGGATGAAGAACAACCCCAGAGATGCCAGCACCGCACCGCCGGGGATGTTAATCTCCACAAACTGCTTGAGCAACAGGAACAGGCCGAGCAGGATGAGGAAAATTCCGCTGATTGGAAAGGAACGACCGGGAGTTTTCTCCTGATTCTGCATCTCTTCACCTCCTGGAAAGTTGATCGAATTTTCATTCATGTGGGAAATCTGTGGGATATTGTGGGATAACGTTGGATAAACCAACTAATCGAAGCGGAAGCGCCACACCGCCACACCGAAAAAGGCCACCGCGAAGCCCAACAGCACGCCGACTTCGGGCAGCACGGCCGCCGTCCCCAGGCCGCGCACAATCACATCCTGATAGCCGCTGAGCGCCCAGGCATGGGGCGAGATTTTGGAGAGGGTCTGCATGAAGGGCGGCATCACAAAGGTTGGAACCATCATGCCGCCGATGGCTGCCAGCGTGAGCGCCAACAACGTGGAGAGGCCGCCGATCTGCTCCGGGGTTTTACCCAGGGAAGCCACCAACAGCCCCATGCCGGTGGCCGCGGCCGCGGTCGCCAGCGTGACCACAACCAGCGCCAGCGGGGCGCTGCCCAGGTTCATCTCGAACACCAGCGCGCCGACGGCGAACATCAACGCCACCTGAATCAAATTGACCAGGTAATAAGGCAGCAGTTTGCCGATCAGCAGGGCCGCTTTGGGCAGCGGCGCGACCAGCAGCCGCCGGAAGGTACCATCCTGCTTCTCGCGCAGCAAACTGGTCGCCAGCACCTGCACGATGAAGAACACCCCGAAGATGGTGTAGCCAGGCACGTTTTGTTCCACCGCGTTGGGGAACTCGGTGATGTTAAACTCAGCAGGCACAGCTTGCTCCACATGAATTTCGGATTGGCCGCCGATCTCGCCGAGATCGTAGGTGGCAAGAAGCTCGCCGGTAAGTGCCTCGCCCACCTGGGCGACGAAGGATGCCTGCTCTGGGGGAAAGTTCGCCGCTGCCTGGTGGAGGGCGGTCTCAATGCGATAGGGAGCCTGGGCGTAGGCAGCGGTACGGTTGGCATAGGCGTTGATGGCGGCCTGCACCGGAGCAACGACCTGCTGCCCCGCGGTCGGGTCTACGACAAAGATGATCCTGGCCGCATCCGCATCGGGGTCGCCGATGGCATTGATGATGCTGGCGGAGAAATCTTCGGGAAAGATGATCGCCATCTGGTACTCACCGTCGGCGATCAAGCGTTCGGCCTGGGCGCGGCTCAGGGGCGCGCCGTCCCACTCAGCGATCAGGCGCAGGCCGTCCACCTCCTCAATCGCGGCGAGCACGTCCCCGGCCAAGCGGGTGGGTTCGCCGTCAATATAGGTAGCAGGCTGGTCGAGGTCCACCACCAGCACTTCCACCGGGTTGTCATCGCCGCCGACAGAGAAGGCGCTTTGCAGAGCAACGCTCATCACCAGGATGAACATCATCGGCATGGCGAAGAGGGAGATCATACCGCCGCGGTCTTTAAAGAGGATTTTCAGGTCTTTGATGGTGAGGGCAAGGATTTGGTGTAGCATGGTTGGCATTCCTTGAATTTCAGATATCAGGTAATTGGGGAATTGGGAGACAAGGGTCAATCCCGCAGGCGTTTGCCGGTGATGGTGAGGAAGACGGTCTCCAGGTTCGGCTCGAGGATCTCCAGCGAGGTCAGGCGGGCATCGAGCTGATTGGTGATTTCGAGCAGCCCCATCAGCGCGGCGCGGGCCTGATGAGTCTCAACGATCA
>CAZZFZ010000060.1:6388-15905 GCA_964653835.1 uncultured Anaerolineales bacterium | reverse complement strand
CAGGAGGGGAAGAAGTCACTGCCCGTGGGCTGGGTCAGATGGCCTGGATAGGCGATGAAATCTCCACCGAAGGCGGCGTGACCCTGCAAATTCGCCTGCCCCAAAAGGCAGAATGCCGCCTGCTCAAAGACGGCGAAGTGATCCAAACCTGGGAAGACCGCGAAACCTGCACCCACATCACCAACCAGTCAGGGGTCTACCGGGTGGAAGTCTACCGGCCCTTCCTGGGGAAACGTCGCGGGTGGATTTTCTCCAACCCGATTTACCTGCGTTAGCTATAATGAAAGAGAGATCGCGCTCCCTGCGCGTCGAGGGGATCATCCTGCGGCACAAGGATTGGGGGGAAGCCGACCGCCTGCTGACGATTTTCACCCGCGAACTGGGCAAAGTGCAGGCCATCGCCAAGGGGGCGCGCAAACCGCGCTCGCGCAAGGCCGGTCACCTGGAGCCTTTCATCCGCGCCAGCCTGCTGCTGGCGCGCGGCCGTAGCTTCTTTATCCTCACCCAGGCCGAAACCATCACACCCCACATCCTCCTGCGCGAAGATTTGCTCCTGCTGGGCTACGCTTCCTACGTCGCCGAATTGCTTGATCGCTTCACCTTTGACGAAGAGCACAACCCCACCCTCTACCGCCTGCTGCAGAACACACTCACCCGGCTGGAGCGCGGCGATCCGCCGGAAGGCGTGGTGCATTATTTTGAAATGCGCCTGCTCGATCAGGCGGGATTCCGCCCCCAACTCCAAACCTGTGGGGTGTGCGGGCGCCCCCTGCAACCAGAAAACCAGTTTTTCTCAGCTCATCAGGGGAGCGCCATCTGCCCCCGCTGCGTGGAAACCGAACCCGAGGTGCGTGCTATCTCCATGCAGGCGCTCAAATATCTGCGCCACTTCCAGCGCAGCAATTATCGCGATGCGGCCAGGGCGAAGTTCACCGCCTCCACCCTGGCCGAAGTTGAGAACCTGATGCACTACTACCTGACGTATTTACTGGAAAGCAGCCTGCACAGCCCGACGTTCATCAAGCGCATTCAGCGCGGACGGGGGCAAGATTAAGACACCGACCGACGACAAGCCACGATCCATCGTCGGCGGTCCACACATCCTACGCCGCCGCCCTTCGTCGCGCTACCACAACCTTGGTGACCTCAGCCGCCAAAGCCGGGACGATCAACAGCGGCAGCAGAATTCGCCACTGTACCCAGCCCAGGGAGGCCGTGTCAAACACCGGCTGCAGGAAGGGGAGATACACCACCGCAAGCAACAGCAACATCGAAGAAGTCACCGCCCAGTTCATGCTGCGGTTGGAAAACAGGCCAATCTTCAGGATAGGGTAAAGCTCCGAACGCGCTGTGAAGGCGCGCAGCAACTCGGAGAACGAAAGCGTCACAAAAGCCATCGTCTCGGCCACCTCCGGCTGACCAGGGTACATCCGCAACCCCAGGCGATAAGCGATCAACGTAACCGTGGTGATCGCCAGCGTTTGCACGATGATGCCCACCCGCATCAAGCGGTTGATAATCGGTTCAGAGGGGGGACGCGGCGGGCGTTCCATGATATCCGGATCACCTTTCTCCACACCCAGCGCCAGCGCCGGCGCGCCGTCAGTGATCAGGTTGAGCCATAACAGTTGAATGGCCGTCAACGGGGAGGGCAGCCCCATCAAGGTCGCCAGGAAAATGATGGCGATCTCAGCCAGGTTGCACGAGAGCAGGTAATACACAAACTTGCGGATGTTGCTGTAAATCACCCGCCCCTGCTCCACCGCGGCCACAATGCTGGCATAGTTGTCATCGGTGAGCACCATGTCGGCGGCTTCTTTGGTTACGTCGGTTCCGGTGATCCCCATAGCCACGCCGATATCCGCCTGCTTGATCGAGGGGGCGTCGTTGACGCCATCCCCCGTCATGGCAACCACCTCACCGTTGGCGCGCAGCGCCTGCACAATGCGCATCTTGTGCTGCGGCGAGACGCGGGCGAACACATCGGTGCGCCCCACCTCGCGCTGCAAAACAGCATCATCCATTTTCTCTAGTTCCGCCCCGGTGAGTACCTGATGCCCCTCCTGCAACAGGCCGATCTCAGCCGCGATAGCCTGGGCAGTGTTGGGATAGTCTCCGGTAATCATCACGGTGCGAATGCCCGCCTTTCGAGCGGTCGCCAATGCCGGCGGTACTTCGGGGCGCGGCGGGTCGATCATACCGATCAACCCAACGAAGATCAAATCCTGCTCCAGGGTCTCATCCAGCGAACGGCCATCATCGCCCTCTTCCAGCCGCGGCATCACGCGGTAGGCCACCCCCAGCACGCGCAAAGCGTCTTTGGTCATCAAGTCGTTGGCCGCCAGAATGCGTCGCCGCTGCTCGTCATCCAGCGGGACGGCTTTGTCTTCGCGATTCTGATAATACGTGCAGCGCTGAAGCACCACATCGGGCGCGCCCTTCTCAGCAACCACGTACCACTGATGCTGTTTGTCATCGTAGAAGGGAGATATGTCATCCGGGCGCGGGGTGCGAACAGAGTGCACCGTGACCATGCGTTTGCGCTCTGAATCGAAGGGGATCTCCCGCACGCGAGGATAAGCCTGATTAAGCGGTGCAGGCATCGCACCCGCCTTGGCGGCTGCCACCAACAACGCTCCCTCAGTGGGGTCGCCGACCACTCGATAGACCGTCTCGCCGTTCTCATCCTCTCGCGCTTCCAGCACGGCATCGTTGTTCAAAGCGCCGATCCACAAAGTCGTCAGAATAGCGGGGTAGTCGTTAAGATCCACCGGGCGACCGTCGCGCAGGAACTCGCCTCGCGGCGTATAGCCGCTGCCAGTGACTTCAATGAATTCCCCATCAGCAGCCACGCGGGTGACGGTCATCTCGTTCTGCGTCAGCGTGCCAGTCTTATCGGAGCAGATCACCGTCGCCGAGCCGAGAGTCTCCACCGAGGAGAGGCGACGGATCAGCGCATGGCGCTTAATCATCTCGCGCATCCCCAGCGCCAGGCTGATGGTCACCACCGCGGGCAGTCCTTCCGGAACAGCCGCGATCGCCAAACTGACCGCGATGATGAACATCTCCAGCGGGGGGGTGCCGCGCAGCCAGCCCAGCACAAACACCAGGCCGCTCACAGCCAACGCGGCCCAACCCAGCGTGCGCCCTAACTGATCGAGGCGCTTTTGCAACGGAGTCGGCTCCCGCTCCACCGATTGCAACATCTCAGCGATGTGCCCGATTTGCGTTTGCATGCCGGTGGCAACCACAACCCCCATCCCACGGCCATAAGCAACCAGCGTGCCCATAAAAGCAACGTTCTTGCGATCTCCTAGAGGCGTATCCGCAGGGAAGATGGCCTGCGCTTCTTTGCGCACTGAGAACGATTCGCCCGTCAGTGAGGCTTCATCCACCCGCAGGTTGACCGCTTCGAGCAGGCGCACATCCGCGGGGACGAAGTTCCCCGCCTCGAGATAGACAATATCCCCCGGAACGACCTCCCGCCCCGGGATGCTGATCCGGCGACCATCTCGCAGCACATGCGCTTCGGGAGCAGCAAGTTCCTGCAAAGCAGCCAGCGCTTCCTCCGCCCGCCGCTCCTGAAGCACCCCCAAGGCGGCGTTCAACACCACAATCGCCATGATCGCTGCCGCTTCCACCCAGTCGCCTAGCAAAGCCGAAATCACCGCCGCAGCGATCAAGAGCAGAACCACAAAATCGTCGAACTGCGCCCACAACAACTGCCATATTGTGGTGGGCGGCGCCTCGCGCAGCTTGTTGAGACCGTAGCGCTCCAGCCGGGCGGCGGCCTGCTCGTCCGTCAGGCCAGTTTCTGGAGAAACATCGAGTCGCTCCAGCGTCTCCGCAGGGCTCAACGTGTGCCAGCGGACATCCTCACGCGGCACGGACGGCTCGGGGGATATGCTCATAAAAACTCCTTGGGAAAGTCGATCAAAATCGTCGTCCCGGATTATACCGCGAGAGCCAACACGGAATTTGGGCAGAATGTCACTTTTCCGATCACAGGGGGGATGCTATAATCTGCCCGCCTCCTGGAGAGACGCATATTTATGGAAACGTCCTGCTCCAAGAGCGACCAGTTCACCAACTCGCCTTCCAGGGAGGCGCGCGAGCGAAGGGGAATACTTCTTCTTTGCGGTCTCCTGCAGGCAAAAACGAACACTTTTTTCAATGGACAACACAAGGAGACATCCACATGAGCTACACGATCATTGAAGTACCCAAGAGCGGTGAGAAAATCACCATCCAAGGCGGGGAGTTGCGCGTCCCCGACCAGCCGATCCTGCCCTTTATTGAGGGCGACGGCACCGGGCGTGATATCTGGCGCGCCTCAGTGCGCGTGTTCAACGCCGCGGTGGAGAAGGCCTACGGCGGCAAGCGCAAGATTCACTGGATGGAGGTCTACGCGGGTGAGAAGGCATTTCACAAATTCGGCGACTGGCTGCCCGAAGAGACCGTCAAAGCGTTTCGCGAGTTCCTGGTAGGCATCAAAGGCCCGCTGACCACGCCGATCGGCGGCGGCATCCGCTCGCTGAACGTCGCCCTGCGCAAATACCTCGACCTGTACGTCTGCCAGCGCCCGGTCAAATACGTGGATGGTATCCCCTCCCCGGTCAAGCACCCCGAATACGTCGACATGGTCATCTTCCGCGAGAACACGGAAGACATCTACGCCGGCATCGAATTCGAGCACGGCAGCGAAGCCAACGAACAGTTCAAAGCCATCTTCAAAGAACACTTCCCCGAAGAATTCGCCAAAATGCGCTTCCCCGACACCGCCGGCATCGGCCTCAAGCCGGTTTCCAAAGAGGGCACCGAGCGCCTGGTGCGGGCGGCGATCAAATGGGCGCTGGCCAACGGGCGCAAGCGCCTCAGCCTGGTGCACAAAGGCAACATCATGAAATTCACCGAGGGCGCCTTCCGCAACTGGGGTTACGAACTGGCCAAGCGCGAGTTCCGCAACCAGATTGTGACCGAGCGCGAGTCGTGGATTCTGGGCAACAAAGAAGCCAACCCCGAGCTGAGCGACGAGGAAAACGCTCGCATGATCGAGCCTGGCTTCGAAATGCTCGCCCCCGATAAACAACAGGAAGTCATCCAGGAAGTTCGGGACGCGCTGGCACTCTGGCCAACCCACGGCGAAGGCAAATGGAAATCGAAACTGCTCATCAAAGACACCATCGCCGATATCGTCTTCCAGCAAACCATTACCCGCGCCAGAGAGTTCGACGTGATCGCCACCATGAACCTGAACGGCGATTACCTCTCCGACGCGCTGGCCGCTCAGATCGGCGGCATGGGTATCGCCCCCGGCGCCAACATCAACTACGAGACCGGGCACGCCATCTTTGAAGCCACCCACGGCACAGCCCCCAAGTATGCCGACCTCGACAAAGTCAACCCCGGTTCGGTGATCCTCTCTGGCGAGATGATGTTCCGCTACCTCGGCTGGCATGAAGTCGCGGACCTGATCTGGAAAGGCATCTCCGGCGCGGTCAAGGCCAAGACAGTGACCTACGACTTCCACCGCCTGATGGATGGAGCCACCCTGCTCAAATGCTCCGAATTCGGCGATGCCATCATCCAACACATGGATGACTGAGCTGTAAAGAAAACCTTGCACACCGCCGCCGGGGTCTCTATCGGCGGCGGTGTTTTTTGTTATAGAACCACGGTACTACACTTTGCCATCCAGTCGCTTTTGGGGTATGATTAGACGCGACATTTCTGGCGCGCGGCTCGCCAATGACAGACCCACTGGATAGCAAATACCCATGCCCCAATTTCTGCCCCAGAACTACCTTTTCGTGTTGATCGGCGGGTTCGCCCTCTTGCTGATCGGGCTAGCCGTGGGGATATTCCTCTTACGAACTCAGGGGTTGTTTACCACTAGAAAAAGGAAAAAGGCCCAGCCGACGAGGCGCACCACGCAACCGCGCCCGCTAACCCAGCCGATTGGCCTGGGGCGCATTCGCGAGATTTATCAACTCCTCACCAACCTGACCGCCACGCTGAACTACCAACGGGTGCTGGAACTGGCGCTGGACACCGGCATCCAGGCCGTTTCGCCGCCAGGCGAACCTGACAGCCAGATAGCAGGGGCGGTTTTGCTGTTCAGCCAGACGGATGAAGGCGTGAGCGACCTCTACGTGGCCGCCGCCCGCCGCTTCACCCCACCCGATTTGCAGCAAACCTTCCCGGCCGCCAAGGGCCTGCTGCGCGAGGTGGTAGACGAGGGCGGCCCCATGCTGGCAAGCAACCCGGCGCAAGACCCGGAGCTGGGGCGCATCTTTGGGTTGCACAGTTGCACCTCGGTGTATTGCATCCCCCTGCGCCAGGGAATTGACACCTACGGCGTGATCCTGTTTGCCCACCCGCAAGAGAAGTTTTTCAATTCATCCAACCGCGAAGTGCTTAACCTGATCGCCCATCAGGCGGTCATCTCCATCCAAAACGCCCGCCTGTACCAGGAATTGGAGCAGGAAAAAGAGCGTATGCTGGAGATCCAGGAAGAGGCGCGCAAAAAACTGGCGCGCGACCTGCACGACGGCCCCACCCAAACAATAGCCGCCATCGCCATGCGCGCCAATTACGCCCGCCGCCTGATGGAGCGCAACCCCAATGCGGTGCTCCAGGAACTGACCAACATGGAAGACATGGCCCGGCGCACCTCGCAGGAGATTCGCCACATGCTCTTCACCCTGCGCCCGCTGGTGCTGGAAACCCAGGGGCTGGTTGCCGCCCTGGAAGCCATGGCGGAAAAGATGCGCGACACCTATGAGCAAAACGTGCTGCTGGATATTTCGCCGCAGGTGGTTGAACTGCTGGAGATGGATCAACAAGGGGTGATCTTTTATATCGTCGAAGAAGCGGTCAACAACGCCCGCAAGCACGCCGAGGCGGAACACATCTGGGTGCGCCTGCGCCCCATCCAGGATGATCTGGCGCTGCTGGAGATCCGCGATGACGGCGTCGGATTTGACTTCAAGGCGGTGACCGCCTCCTACGAACACCGCGGCAGCCTGGGGATGGTCAACCTGCGCGAGCGTAGCGAATTAATTAACGGCATCCTGCACATCGACTCCGCGCCGGGCAAAGGGACACGCGTCCAGGTCGCCATTCCATTGACAGAAGAAGCCGTCGACCGTTTACGCAACAGCGTCTGACCCCATGACCCATCCCCTCGCCATGCTACGCCTGCGCTTCGCCGGGCTGGGGGTAGGGGTGTTGATCCTGTTTTGGCTCCCCTTTGAAGACCTTGCTATCTACACCGCGCTCGCCCTGGGACTGTTACTCAGCGCCTGGCTGGCAGCCCGCGCCTGCATTCGCCATCCATCCCTATCCCCCCTGTTAATTTGTGGAGCCGCCGGCGCGGCGGTGACGCCCCTCGCCGTCGGGCTGGCCGTTTTCAAAAGCGGCCTGCACGGCCACGGCGTCCCCGACTTCACGCTCGATCAAGTGTTTGCGATCTTCCAGCAGACCCCCTGGTTCATCCTGGGCGGTTTGCTGATCGGCGCGGGCCTCCACCTGCATCGTTCACCCCAGCTTCCAGAGGAGTAAAAAAAGACTCACCATGCCACATGCAGCCAGCCTCTACTACTTCGAACATCGCGCCGGAAGCGCCGAACTGCCATCCGTCGTCCTGCTCCACGGAGCGGGGGGAAACTACCTCTCCTGGCCGACGCAGATCCGCCGCCTGGACAACCTGCACGTCTACGCGCCCGATCTGCCAGGGCATGGCAAATCCGACGGCCGGGGGCTGCAAACGATTGACGACTACGCCCACCACATCCGTGCCTGGATGGATGCCATTCAGTTGCCGCGAGCGGTGATCGTCGGGCACTCGATGGGCGGCGCGATCGCCCTCTCGCTGGCCGTTCAACACCCACAATACGTCGTCGGTCTGGGCCTGATGGCGACCGGCGCGCAGCTCAAAGTCGCCGATGCCATCCTGGACAACGCCAGCCGAGCAGAGACTTTCCCCCTGGTGATGGACACCCTGAAAAAGTGGGCCTTTGGCCCCACCGCGCCTGCCAGCCTGATAAAAACGGCTATCCAGCGCATCGCTGAGACGCGCCCCTCCGTGCTCCACAGCGATTTTCTGGCCTGCAACGCCTATAACCTGACCGGGAAACTGAGCGCCATCCACATCCCGGCGCTGGTGCTGTGCGGCGATGCCGACCGCATGACTCCCGCGCGTCTCTCCCAATATCTGGCCGATCACCTGCCCGATGCCGAGCTGCGCATCTTCCCCCAGGCCGGACACATGCTGATGCTGGAATATCCGGATGAAGTCGCCGCCGCGCTGCAGGCCTTCGTCCATCGCATTCCCTTCCGACCAGGGCTATAAGCGGTACAATAGGGGGCACCATGAAAAATGTGATTCAAAAACTCTTTGACCGTTACGGCCTGCTTGTTGGATTGGCTGGAGGCGTGGTCATCCTGGATCAATGGACCAAATCTCTGATCCGCGCCACGCTGGAATATGGCGGCTCCTGGATGCCCTGGGAATGGCTGGCGCCCTACGCCCGCATCGTTCACTGGCACAACACCGGCGCGGCGTTTGGGATGGGTCAAAACCTGGGGCTGGCGTTCACCATCCTGGCCATCGTGGTAATCGCGATGATCTTAATCTATTTCCCACAAATCCCACGGCAAGACTGGCCGCTGCGCATGGCGCTTGGGCTGCAACTGGGGGGCGCGCTGGGCAACCTGATCGACCGCCTCACCCAGGGATACGTCACCGATTTCATCTCGGTGGGACGCTTCCCGGTGTTCAACATCGCAGATTCCAGCATCTCCATTGGCGTGGTCGTCCTGCTCATCGGGATGTGGATACAAGAAAAACGCCAGCAAGCTGATTCAAACGAGGCCGCGCCCGCTGCGGGCGATCCCCCCTCACCCGGCGACCTGGAACTCCACAGTGAGTGAGCAACACTTTATCTTTGAATTCCCCCACGATCAACCCGAACGGCTGGATAAATTTCTAACCCGCTGCCTGCCGCAGTTTTCGCGCTCGCGCCTGCAAGGGTTGATCGCCTCCGGGCAGGTGACCGTGGATGGCGAGATCCCCCCAAAAGCCGGTTACGCGCTGATGCGCGGTGCCAGCGTGGAAATCACCATCCCTCCCACCCGGCCAAGCGAGCTGATCCCTCAACCGATTCCGCTGGATATCCTCTTTGAAAACGACGACGTGCTGGTCATCAACAAGCCGGCTGGCATGGTGGTGCACCCGGCAGCGGGGCACGAGCACGGCACCCTGGTCAACGCCGTGCTGGCCCATGTCCCGCAGATCGAGGGAGTGGGGGGAGAAAAACGCCCTGGCGTTGTGCACCGGCTGGATAAAGACACCTCCGGGGTGATGATCCTGGCGTTGAACGATGCCGCCCATCACTGGCTGGCGACCCAGTTCCACGACCGGCAGGTGGAAAAGCGTTACCTCGCCCTGGTGGACGGCAGGCCGCCGACGCCAAGTGGCCGCGTGGAAGCACCCATCGGCCGCGACCCCAATCAC
>CAZZFZ010000060.1:0-6288 GCA_964653835.1 uncultured Anaerolineales bacterium | reverse complement strand
TGGACTCCATGAAAACCATTGATTTGCGCTCCGATACCGTCACACAGCCAACGCCCGCCATGCGCGAGGCGATGGCGCGCGCCGCCGTCGGCGACGACGTCTACGGCGAAGACCCCACCGTCAACCGGTTACAGGAAATGGCCGCCGAGTTACTTGGCCAGGAAGCCGGGCTGTTCGTCCCTTCCGGCACGATGGGCAACCTGGCAGCGGTGCTGGCGCACTGTCAACGCGGCGACGAGGTGATCCTGGGGAACCTGGCGCACACCTTTCTCTACGAAGCGGGGGGGATCGCTGCCCTGGGCGGCGTGCAGCCTCATCCCATCCCCAACCAGCCCGATGGCACGCTGGCACTTGAGGACATCCAGGCAGCCATCCGCCCCGATGACGCCCACCATCCCATCACCCGCCTGATCACAATTGAAAACACGCACAACCGCTGCGGCGGCGCGGCGCTCTCCGTCGAATATACCCAGGCGGTTGTTGAGCTGGCGCACTCCCACGGGTTGAAAGTTCACCTGGATGGGGCGCGCATCTTCAACGCCGCCGCGGCCCTGGGCGTCACCGCGCGTCAACTGGCCGCGCCGGTGGACTCGGTGACGTTCTGCCTGAGCAAAGGGCTGTGCGCGCCGGTCGGCTCGGTGCTGTGCGGCAGCAAGGAATTCATCCGCCGCGCCCATCGAGTGCGCAAGCAGCTTGGCGGCGGCATGCGCCAGGCTGGCGTGCTGGCTGCTGCGGGCATCGTCGCCCTGGAAGAAATCCTCCCCCGCCTTGGCGAAGACCACCGTCGCGCCGCCGCCCTGGCGCGCGGGCTGGCGCAAATCCCCGGTCTGCTGGTGGAAAGCGAAACGCCCCCATCTAACATGGTCTACCTCTCCTTAGAAGAGGGCATCCCCCTCAACGCGCAGCAGGTAGTCGAAAAGCTGGCAGCGCGCGGCGTGCGCGTCGGCGCGGTGGGCCAGCGCCGCTTCCGCCTGGTGACCCATTACTGGATCGATGACGACGCCGTGCAGCAGGCCGTGGGGGCCTTCGCCGAAGTACTGGAGAACCAGTCGTGATATAATCCACGTACCGTGCCCTCAACGCGGATCATTCAGCAAGGGGGTGGCTGGAATACTGCCACCCCCTTGTTTTCGACCCCGCAACGGCGGTAAATCACCAACGGAGAGACATCCATGGATACCTTTCTCACGCTTGCCGAAATCGATCAAACCACGCAGGCGGTACGCCAACGCATTCACACGAAGCCCCAGGTAGGTATCATCCTCGGGTCGGGGCTTGGCGCGCTGGCTGATACCGTCGAGAACCCGGAAATCATCCCCTATGGTGAAATCCCCAACTGGCCGGTTTCCACGGTGATCGGGCATCAGGGACGCCTGGTGGTAGGGCAACTGGAAGGCCAGGAAGTGCTGGTGATGCAGGGACGCACACACTATTACGAAGGGTATGGCATGGATCAGGTGACCCTGCCGGTGCGGGTGATGCAGCGTCTGGGGATCAAGACATTATTCGTCACCAACGCCGCCGGGGCAGTCAACCCCGATTTTGAACCCGGCGACCTGATGCTGCTCAGCGACCACCTCAACCTGATTGGCATGGCCGGGCCGAACCCGTTGCGCGGGCCAAACCTGGACGAATTCGGGCCGCGCTTCCCCGATATGAGCCGCGCCTACGACCCCGAACTGCGCCAGATCGCCCGCCAGGTCGCTCAGGAAGCCGGCTTCCGCCTGCACGAGGGCGTTTACATCTGCCTGGCGGGGCCGTCCTTTGAAACCCCGGCCGACCTGCGCTTCCTACGCGCCATCGGCGTGGACGCCGTCGGTATGTCCACCGTGCCGGAGGTCACCGTGGCGCGTCACGGCGGCATGCGCGTGATGGGCGTCTCCGGCATCAGCAACAAGGCCAACTTGGACGGCAGCACCATCACCACCCACGAGGAAGTGCTGGAAGCCGGGAAGGTGATGGCTCCCAAGTTAATCACCCTGGTGCGGGGTGTGCTGCGACGGCTCGACTAACCAGGCCGCCATGCCCCTCTGAGCGGCATTTTCTTCCCAACACCATGCCAGAAATTCTGCGCTTTTTCAAGAACAACGAAGTTTTCATTTACCTGCTTCTGGGGATCCTTGCCGTCTGGCAGGCGCGCAAGTTCACCCTGGCCTGGGAAGATCTGCGCGGCGCCGCCTTTGGCCTGGAGCAGGAAAGCGCGCGGGCGCGGTTGAGCTGGTCGGCCTCGATCCTGGTGCTGGTTTTCCTGCTCGCTGTGGCTGAGTTCAGCCTGGTTTCCTTCATCACGCCCGCCATACCGGAGGTCAGCACCCTGCCCACAGCCACGCTCGACCTGCTGGCAACCCCAACGGTCACGCTACAAGGCTCGGAGGCCACTCCCGTCCCCGCGGCTGCATCCCCGGTCGCCCCGCAGGCCGCCACGCAGGGGACCTGCATCCCCGGACTGATTGACATCCTCGCTCCACAGAACGGCGAGACCGTGCGCGACGCCGTCGAGATCATCGGCTCGGCGAACACCCCCAACTTCGGTTTTTATAAGTTCGAAATTTCAGCCGCCAACAATGATAACTGGCTGACCATCCAGGCTGGCGACACCCCGGTGGAGGAAGACCTCCTGGGATTTTGGGATACCTCCCTGCTCCCGGTGGGCGACTACACCCTGCGGCTGATCGTCACCGATAACCAGGGACAGCCCGCGCCCCCCTGCATGGTGCAGGTGCGCGTGGACGTCCCCAGCGAACCCTAAAACCCATGCCTGAGATCGAGATCCGTCCGGCAATTGCCAGCGATATCCCAGCCCTGATCGCCCTGGAACACAGTTACACCAGCGATCACGTCTGGCAGATGGATTTTCGGCGCGAGGGGAACAGCATCCAGGTGATTTTCCGCGAGATCCAGTTGCCGCGCTCCGTCCAGGTGCAGTATCCCCATCCCCCAGGGGCCTTGGCCGACGACTGGACCAAACGCGACGGGTTACTTGTCGCCGTGAACGACGGCGCGCCGATGGGGTACATCAGCCTGGAGCTACAAACCCACCTCCAGGCCACGCGCGTTACCGATCTGGCCGTGGCGCGCCGCTTCCGCCGCCAGAAGATCGGCAGCGCGCTGGTGTTGGCAGCGCAGGAGTGGGCTTTGCAGCACAACAGCCGCCGCCTGATGCTGGAAATGCAGCCCAAAAACTTCCCGGCGATCCAGATGGCGAAGAAACTCGGTTTTACCCTCTGCGGATATCACGACCACTACTTTGCCAACCAGGACATTGCTCTGTTCTTTTCTAAATGGCTCAGGTAAGTTAATCGTAATTGGGGAGACATGCCTTCGTTGATCGGTAGCCTGCAAACTCTCAATCAACTGCTCACGGCGGGGATCGCCATCACTGCCTTCTCACTGCTGCTCTACACCCTATCCTTCAACCTGCAAGACCGGGTCTCGCGCTCGGCGGCGCTGATCTTCTTCAGCGTGGTGATCGTTTTTACCGGCGAGGCGATCAACAGCGTCATTCAGGCTCCCAACTGGATCGACATTTTACTGCGCCTGCAATGGGTGGGGATCATCTTCCTGCCGCCTTCCTATCTGCACTTTTCCGACGCTCTCCTGGCCACAACCGGACGTCCATCGCGTGGTCGTCGCCGTCTGTTGGTGCAGTTGACTTACATAATCGCATCTGCCTTCGCCCTCTTGCTGCCCTTCCCCAACCTGCTGGGGATCGCCTACACGGGCGAACCAGCACCCTACCTGCAGCCAACGTGGCTGACCTGGCTCTTCCTGGCGTTCTACGTGGTCAGCATGTCCTGGGTGTGGGTAAACTTCTGGCGCGCTTATCGGCGGGCGATCACCAGCACCAGCCGTCGCAGGATGAGTTACCTGATCGCCGGTTCCGCCGCGCCGGCGCTGAGCACCTTCCCTTACCAAACCTTCAGCGGGAAGGTCGCCGCCACGCACCCCCTTCTCTTCTGGTTCTCCGCCGATGTGCTCAACATCCTGACGTCTATATTGATCGTCATCATGGCGTACGCCGTGGCGTTCTATGGCGTCTCCTGGCCCGACCGCGTGGTCAAGCGCCGCCTGTTCAAATGGGTGATGCGCGGCCCGGTGACTGCCTCCACCGTATTGGCCGTGACCACACTGGTGCGCCGCGCCGGGGAAGCCTACGGCAATGAATATTCCACCGCCGTGCCGATTGCCATGACCGGCACGCTCTTGCTGATGCAATACGCCATCACCCTGCTCGCTCCGCTGTGGGAGCGCGCCCTTTTCTACGGGGGCGATAGCGGAGACCTCACCTTGGTGCAAACCCTGGAAGAACGCATGCTGACCAGCGGCGACCTGCACCAGTTCCTGGAAACGCTGCTCACTGCGGTGTGCGACCACCTGCAAATCAACAACGCCTTCGTGGTCGCCATGGCGCCGCGCGGCATGGAGATGATCGTCACCATCGGGCGGGTGGAGCAATTGCCCGATGAATCCATCTCCGGCGAACTGCTCCAGGCCAGTGCGCAGAACGGAGGGCGTCGCCCCGACGCTGCAGGGCGTGTTTTCACCTGGGGAAAATACTGGCTGCTGCCTCTCTTCGCCACGCAATTCGCGGAGGACTCAACCACCCCTGCTCTCCTCGGCCTGCTGGGCGCGGAGCGCAACGACGATGAACAACTAGATGAGGAACAACGCACCGCGCTGCAAACCCTGGCCGATCGCGCCGCCCTCGCCCTGGAAGATCGCCTGCAGCAGCAAAAAGTGTTCGCCTCGCTGGAATCGCTCACGCCGCAGGTGGACTGGATTCAACGCCTGCGCTCCGCCTCGCGTTTCGAGGGCAAAGAAGCCTTGCTCTCTTCGCCCGAAGAACTGGAAAAAGGCGACTTTTCCAAATGGGTGAAGGAGGCGTTAAGCCATTACTGGGGCGGGCCAAAACTTTCGCGCAGCCCGCTGATGGGCTTGCAGGTGGTGCAACAGGCCCTGGACGAGCACGACGGGATCTCAGTCAACGCCTTGCGGGCGATCCTGCGCCGGGCCATTGAGCAGGTACGTCCTGAGGGACAACGACGCTTTACCACGGAATGGCTCTTGTATAATATTCTTGAGATGAAGTTCATGGAGGGACGCAAAGTGCGCGATATCGCCGCCCGATTGGCCATGTCGGAGGCGGATCTATACCGCAAGCAGCGCGTGGCTATCGAGGCAGTCGCCCAGGCCATCCTGGAAATGGAGCAGAACGCTCGCGGCGAAAGCACGGCTAAAAAATAGCATCCCTCCCGGAGGCTCAATGAACCACTCAGAAAACGACTCTGCATACTCCCCCAACGCCCCGCCGGACGAGCACTGGTGGGCTTCGGTGCTTTCCGAAGAGGAAGCCCCCGCCGGCAGCGATCCGCCGCCGCCAAGCGAAACCGATTGGAACCGGGCCGAAAAGCTCTACGCCGAAGATCAGGTAATCGAATTGCGGGTCACCGGCTACAATCGCGGCGGCGTGCTGGTGGAAGGCGAGCGGATTCTGGGGTTCGTGCCCCTCTCTCACCTGACGGCGATCGACTCAACGGCTCCCGGCGAGGTGTGCGCCGAGCGCCTGCGGACCTATCTGGGACGGCGCTTAAAGCTCAAGGTGATCGAATGCCACGCATCGGGCGAGCGGGTTGTGCTCTCCGAGCGCGCCGCCCAGGCCGGGCCGGGTAAGCGGCTGGAACTTCTGCGCACGCTGCGAGCCGGAGCGCACCTGCGTGGGCGAGTGACCACGATCACCGACTTCGGCGTATTTATCGATCTGGGCGGAGTGGAAGGGCTGGCGCACATCTCCGAACTCTCCTGGGGACGGGTCTCGCACCCCAGCGAGGTAGTCTCCTGCGGCGAGGAAGTTGAGGTATGCGTGCTGCACGTCAACCGACGGCGCAACCGCATCGCCCTGAGCCTGAAACGCCTCAAACCCAACCCGTGGGAAAGCGTGCTCCAACGCTATCAGCCCGGTCAAATCACCTCCGCAAAAATCACCTGCCTGGCGCCGTATGGAGCCTTTGCCCGCCTGGAAGAGGGGCTGGACGGCCTGATCCACATCTCGCAGATGCCCGGTCAGCCCAGTCGCCCCGAAGAACTGGTCGCGCCGGGACAAACCGTAGCAGTGGAGATCCTGCACATTGACCCCCAGCGGCAGCAACTGGGGTTGCGCCTCCACAAACCGCCTGGAGAAACTCTATGAAATCCGTCTGGATGGCAGCGGTGAGCATCCTGGTGGGATTGCTGGCAGCCGGTTTACTCGAACTAACCAGCCGCCCGCCGCGCGGCGCCGCCATCCAGCTC
>CAZZFZ010000059.1:3520-16014 GCA_964653835.1 uncultured Anaerolineales bacterium | reverse complement strand
ATGGAGAAAAGTATGCGCACAAAAAGTTTTCTGATGTTGCTCCTCGCGATCGCCCTGCTCAGCTTGCCGGGCACAGCGCACGCGCAAACGCCCACGCCGCTGCCGGAGGATGCGTTCACAGCGCCCACGGGCGAAATCACCGGTCAGATCGTCAACAAAAGTCCCGGTGGAACCGTCCCTGAACAACTGGACTTGATGCTGCATATCTGGGACAAGAATTACAACGGAATCGGCATGCTGCATGGCCAGTCCCTGCCGGACGGCAGTTTTCTGTTTTCGGATGTGGGGTTCGATCCGGATCTGGTTTATGCTGTGATGGCCAGCTATAAAGGTGTGACCTACTTTTCGGATGTCCAGTCTCCCAAACCTGATGCCACCTCGCTGGAGTTTGAACTGCCCATTTATGAGACGGTGGCTGATCTATCCGCGGTGAGCATTGACCAGAGCCACGTGCTGTTTTATTTCGACCAGGGAGGGTTGGAGGTGTTGGAAATGTATATTCTCTCCAACTCGGGAGAGTACACCGTCGCCGATGCTGTCACCCTGGAAGATGGGCGCAGCGCTACGTTGCAGTTCCCCCTGCCAGAGGAAGCCGTGGCGGTTACCTTCAACAGCCAGAATGATGGCCGTTATATTCAGTTCCCCGGCGGCTTTGCCGATACTGCCCCCCTGGCGCCTGGTCAGGGTTCTGCTCAGGTGGCGGTGCGCTACTTTTTGCCATATACCGACGAGCTGAACTTTGTTTTCGCTCCCCCCATGGGCGTAGAGCGGCTGGAGTTCCTTATTGCCCAGGATGAGGGGATTCGATTTGAGGGAGAGGGGTTGACGTTTGAGCGCACACAGACCACCCAGGATGGCTTTGTTTTCGATGTTTATGCACATCCCTCTTTGCAAGCGGGTGAAAGCATTGAAATTGCTATCTCTGGCAGACCCACCAATGAAGTGCCTCTCCTCGGGGAGAGCGGCGCGTCGTCTGGTCGCTCGTTGGCCGCCTCGCGCAGAGAAATTGGCCTGGGCGCGTTGGCCCTCGGCCTGGCTTTGGTCGCCGCGGGGATTTGGTGGTGGCGCAGACCGCAAGATGAGATGGATGACGAATGGGAGGGTGCCCTGGATACCGTCGAATATCGCGATCTGATTGCCGAGATCGCCGCACTGGACGATGCTTACCAGGCAGGCGAGATCTCCGAAGCAGATTATCAGCAGCAACGTGAAACGCTGATCCGCCGTGGGAAAGCGCTGTTGATGGCAGAAGAGCATGATTCCCCTCCTGCCGGAGAGGGATGAATGACATAGGCAATATTGCCTACCTCCAAACGAGCGATCTGGCGCATGACGCACTGTCTGGCTTCCGGTAAGATGAGGGAAACACTCGCCCTCCGAGGAGAATTGCTATGCAGAAGAAGTCGATGGTGGTTTTCGGGGTCGTCATACTGATCGCCTTGCTGCTGGCGGGGTGCAGTTCAGCTGGCTCTACAGCGTACACGCTGGCGCCGATGGAAGAAATGCCTCCCGAAGTGCAGTCCGCGCCTGATGTGGTCAGCGAGGCCTATCGCTTCGCCGTCGCCAACCCGGATGTGCTCACCCAGTTGCCCTGTTACTGCGGTTGCGGTGCGATGGGGCACACCTCCAACTACTCTTGCTACGTGGCCGATGAAAACCCCGACGGCTCGTTAGTGTTCGAAGAGCACGCCCTGGGTTGCTCCATCTGTGTGGATATCACCCAGGATGCCATGCGCATGCTGGATGAAGGCAAGGCCATCCCGGAAATCCGCGCCTACATCGACCAGACGTACAGCGCTTTCGGGCCTTCGAATATGCCGTAGGTTCATTCGTGCACTGGCCTGCTGGTTTGATCGGGTGATTAAGCCCCAGGCTGGTTTCTGCACACTATAGGAACACTTATGCGCTCATCGCGTGCATCACGTCGTAGTTTCTGGGTACTGGCTGGCTTATTGATCGCTGCGCTGCTGGTTGCGTTTGCGCCGCTGCCCTCCCAAAGAACAGTCCCCTCAGAGCGCACCTTTCGGATGGAGGCCAGCCAGTTCGCTTTCTCGCCTGCCGAGATTGAAGTCAACCCTGGGGATTGGGTGACGATCGAGCTGACCTCCACCGACGTGGTGCATGGACTCTACCTCGATGGCTACGATCTGAGCGTCCAGGTTGACCCTGGTCAGACCGCGCGTTTGACCTTCATCGCTGACCGGGAGGGTAGCTTTCGTTTCCGCTGCTCGGTGACCTGCGGTGATTTACACCCCTTTATGATCGGTAAGCTGCGCGTGGGCTCGAACACCTTGCTCTGGCGCGGCGCGGGGCTGGCGTTGATCGCGATTTTCGCAGCGGTGCTGCTCCCCTCGCGGACGACTGATCCCTGAGCGGTGTTCGGGTAAAAACATGGCCGATTTCAACCTCCTGAACCTTTCCCCGCTCCGCAAGGCTCTTACCAGCCGCTGGTCGCTGCTCATCCTGCGCGCCATCGCGCTGGGCGGTTTTGTTTTTGCCATTCTTGCCGGGCTGTTGGGGACGCCGGTGGGCAACCATAACTTTGCCATTGTGGCTGTGTGGATTGCCTGGTGGGCAGCGCTGATGCTGGTGTTCGTCCCCTTTCTGGGGCGCGGCTGGTGCGCGGTGTGCCCGATCCCCATGCCGGGGGAGTGGCTGCAAAATGGCGCTTTGCTTGGCCCCAGGCAGAACGCTCGAAAACCGGCGCGGTTGAGGCGTTTTCCGAAGCGCCTGCGCAACATCTGGATACAAAACGTGGCGTTCACCCTGCTGGCGCTCTTTTCGGCGGTCATCCTGACACGCCCCTCGGTCACCGCCTGGGTGCTGTTGGGAATGATCTTGCTGGCGGCGGGGATGAGCCTGTTCTATGAACGGCGCGCCTTTTGCCGTTATGTCTGCCCCGTGGGAGGGTTCATCGGCCTGTATTCTCAGCTTGCCCCCCTGGAACTGCGCGTCATCGATACACAGGTCTGCAAGGCGCACACCACCAAATCCTGCTATCAGGGGAACGAAAACGGCTATGGTTGTCCGTGGAACGTCTTCCCCGGTGGGATGGTGGTTAACACCAATTGTGGCTTGTGCATGGAGTGTCTGCGCACATGTGATTATGACAACGTCGCCCTCAACCTGCGCGCCTTCGGCAGCGATCTGCAACCAAAGAACCGGCTTAAGCTGGATGAAGCCTACAAGGCCTTTATCATGTTGGGGGCTGCGCTGGTCTATTCTGCGGTCATGCTGGGGCCGTGGGGCTTCCTCAAAGACGCGGCTTACCGGGTTGGCTCGTTGCCATGGGTAGGTTTCGCATTGGCGCTGGTGGCGCTCACCTGGGGAGTCTTGCCGGGGTTGTTTTATCTGACCACGCGGGCTGCTAATCGACTCGCGCCGGGCTTGCAAACGCCGCGCCAGACCTTTTCAGCTTACGCTGCTGTGCTGCTCCCCCTAGGCCTGTCCGCCTGGGTGGCCTTCTCACTGGCGTTCGTCTTCGCCAACCTCTCGTATCTCTGGCCGACGCTTTCCGACCCGCTCGGCTGGGGGTGGGATTTGTTGGGCACGGCGAAGATGACCTGGCAGCCCTATGGCGACGCGGTGGTCTCCGTTTTGCAGGTGGCCGTGTTGCTTATCGGTTTGCTCTGGGCAGGGAGCACCGCCCGCAAGATCGCAGCCGATCGAGGGGAGCCGCGCTCCGCCGCGCCGGTGATCCTGTTTTGTGGGCTGATTACACTGCTCTTGATGTGGATGTTGATTGCATGAAAAAAGAAACTTTGGCCCGCGCCTTTGTGTTGATACTTGTTTTTGGAATTGCCTTGGGGACATTGCTCGCCTGGGCTTTTCGGCGCGGCGCGGTGGTCGAGGTCCACGCCGCCATGCCGCAACGCGGCGGGTGGCTGACCGATCGTCTGAACGCTCGTGTGGGTGAACCGTTGTCTCTCCGTCTGGTGTCCGATGATGTCGTGCACGGCTTCGCCATCGGGCAGGTGGATTTTGAACCTGTGGATTTGTTGCCGGGGCAACCGGTGGAGGTCAGCCTGACCTTTGACCAGCCGGGGACGTACACGTTTTACTGCACCCGCTGGTGCGGCGCCGATCACTGGCGGATGCGCGGCACAATCACCGTCACGGGTGATGACGAGCCAACCCCCGCCGAGGTTCACGAACCGCCGCTCTACCTGCAACTTGGCCTCGACCTGGACGCGCCCCATGAAGCTGCCGATGTCCCCGCGGAATTGCCCTCCGCCGCTCGCGGTGCGGAGATCGCTGCCCGGCTTGCTTCGTTGCGCGATTTCCAGTATCGGGAAAACAGCCCCTACCAGCTCTGGCAGACTCTGCGCGCCGATCCCTCCATGGACGGTTTGAGCAACCAGGATCTCTGGGATCTCATTGCTTGGCAGTGGCAGGGGAATACCAACCCCGCCGCGCTGGCGGAAGGTGTGGCGCTTTACCAGCGCGATTGTGCAGCCTGTCATGGTGCGAGTGGAGGCGGTGATGGCGTCTTTGGCGCTGTGGAAACTCAGGCCAGGGATGGACAGCGGCCTTCCGGGAACGAACTGGAGCCGGCGGCCGACTTCACCGACCCTGTTCGAATGTTGGGGGCCAGCTCTGCTCTTTTACAGGGTAAGATTCTGCGCGGCGGTATGGGTACAGGGATGCCCTCCTGGGGTCTGATTTACACCCCGGAGCAGACCTGGGCGCTGGTGGACTATCTATGGACCTTTCAATTTAATTATGTTTTTGAGGAGTGAACTATGGCAAAAAAATCTTCGAATTCACGTAACGCTATTCGCCAACGGGCGCGCAAGCGCCGCCGTAAGCAACAGTTGATCCCCACCCTGGTGATGGTTGGGTTGGGGCTGGCGCTTATTGGCATCGCCTGGTATTTCGTGGCTGCACCGGGTTCGGCGCAAACCGGGGTGAGCTACTCACCTGAGGATGTCGTCTACGATCAGCCTTTACACGCCATCCACGAGATGACCGGCTCAACGGTCAATCAAATTAATTTCCTGCCCAAAGATGGGCCGCAACCCAAAATCGCCGTCTCTGAGGACTTTTTTAACTTCGGCGTCATTGGCCCCACCGATGTGGTTACTCACGACTTCGTGATCGCCAACGTGGGCGAGGCTCCGTTGACCATCCACCGCGCCTACACCACCTGCGGCTGCACCACTGCCGATTTCACATCCACTGTGATCCCTCCCGGCAAAGTTGCCATCGTCACCATGCGGTTGGACGCCGGATACCACGATGTGCGCGGCCAGACTGTGCGCCGTGGTATCATCATCGAAAACAATGACCCCCGCAACCCTCAGGTGGAGCTGTGGGCGCAGGCCACCGTGCGTAACGAGCCGTAGATGGGGCGACAGCCAGGAGCAGCGATGAAGAATAATCCGATCACCCGTCGGGATGTACTCAAATTAGGAGCGTTTGGCTTCGCCGCGCTGAATTTGTATCCCTGGCGCAAGATTATTGGTAAGCTGGATTTCCCCGACGCGGAGCGCCTGGGGCGGGTTACCACCGGTCGCGTGGATTTGAAGGCCCGGCCGGACGCGGATAGTCCCACCGTAGGCGTTTTGTACGAAGATGCTGTTGTACCCTGGCTGCGGGAGAAAGTTGGCTCGCGCCCCTATCGGGTTAACCAGCGTTGGGTGGAAACACCGGATGGATACCTCTGGGCACCTGAGGTTCAACCGGTGGAAAACAAGCCTAACGTTCCGGTGGAAGAGCTTCCCCAAACCAGCCTGGGGCCGGGGATGTGGGTGGAGGTCAGCGTGCCTTATGTTGATCTGGTGCTTGCCAATCCACCGGCCCGCGCTTTGTGGTTGAAGAATCGCCTGGAGAGCGGCCTACCGCCCCGTTGGGTCTACAGCCAGATCGCCTGGGTGGATCAGATTAAAAAAGATGAAAGCGGCCAGGTGTGGTATCGGCTCAACGAGCGCTTTGGCTATGGCGATATCTTCTGGGGTGTGGCGGAGGCCTTCCGCCCCCTGACGGCGGAGGAAATGTCGCCTCTCAGCCCGGAGGTGGAAGATAAGCGCGTGCTGGTGGATATCACCACCCAGACGATGGCCTGCTATGAGAACGGGCGCGAAGTATATTTTGCGCGCGTCTCCACCGGTGCGTTGTACAACAACCGCGGCGAGCGCGTGGATGAATGGGGTACACCGCCGGGGAAACACCGCATCTGGCGCAAGGCCGTCTCGCTGCCGCTCAGTGGCGGTTCTTCCGCGGTCGGCTGGGATTTGCCTGCTGTGGGTTGGATCTCGCTCTTTGTGGGCACCGGCGTGGCGATCCACTCGACGTACTGGCATAATAACTACGGCGTACCCACCTCGCGCGGCTGTGTCAACGCCAGTCCCGATGACGCCAAATGGGTCTTTCGCTGGACGCTACCCACAGTGCCTTACGACCCCGGCGATGTGACCGTCACGATGCCAGGCGGCACGCTGATCGAGGTGATCGAAAGCTAATGGAGAACCACATGACTCAACCCGACCCGCGCGCCACGGCGCGCACCCGCGCCCGTTACCAGCGTATTGCGCGTTTTTATGATTTGATGGAGGCCATGCCAGAGCGTCGCTTTGCCCCCTGGCGACAACGTCTGTGGTCGCTGGTGAGAGGCCCTCGCGTTTTGGAAGTGGGGGTGGGCACCGGAAAAAATATGGCTTACTATCCCCCGGGGACGCGCGTCACGGGGGTGGATCTCACCCCTGGGATGTTGGATCAGGCCCGTAAGCGAGCCGCCGCCTTGGGGCTGGACGTGGAGCTCCGCCTGGGGGACGTGCAATCGCTGGAATTTGAGGATGATTCTTTTGATAGCGCGGTCGCTACCTTTGTGTTTTGCTCCGTTCCTGATCCCATTCTGGGCTTGAAGGAACTGCAACGCGTGGTTCGGCCTGGCGGTCAGATCATTCTGCTGGATCATGTGCGCTCGGAGAGGCCGCTGCTGGGTTGGTTGATGGATGTCCTCAACCCATTGGTGGTGCGTATCACCGGAGCGAATATCAATCGCCGCACGGTGGAAAATGTGCGCAAAGCTGGATTGGAAATTGAAAACGTGGAAGATTTGGGCATGGGTGATATTATCAAGCTGACCATCACCCGCAGCCCTGAAAGATCATAAAGCGCGCAGCGTGGAAAAATTCTCCGCATACTTCGCGGTAAACAAGCACAAGGAGTTGTTATGCGAAAGTGGATTCTTTTTATCGTCCTGGCGCTGGCCGTGCTGCTGACGGCCTGCGCGGGAAAACAGCCGCAGATTAGCCTGGAAACCACCGAGTTTGATTTCGGTGATGTGGTCAACGGCGAGATCGTCAGTCGGGATCTGATCGTGCGCAACGTCGGCCAGGCGGATTTGATCGTAGAGGAAGTAATCACCACTTGTGGCTGCACGACAGGCGCATTGGACCCAATGACCATTCCCCCGGGTGGGGAGGCCACCCTGCACATCGAGTTTGATTCCGGCGCACATGGCCCGGAATTGACCGGTGAGCTGATGCGTCAGGTGATTTTGGTCTCTAATGATCCTGAAGCCCCCGAGGCGACGGTGCAATTTACCGCCAATGTTGTGCCGCCAGAGAATTGAACCTTCTTATCGGTAAAGCGTTGTGCTTAAACGCAAACCATCCCCCAAAGGTCCGCAAGACCCACGGGGGATGGTTTCGTTTTAATCGCTAAGTAGACTTAATGGGAGATTACCACAATCCTTGGAAAGCCCAGATGCCCACGCCTACATCGGCGCAACGCATATAACCCGCATCTACAGAAACCTCGGTTCTTTTGTCTGGCAATGCGTTTGAGACCCACTTTCCGTTATCCAGTTTGCGGATGGCTGCCTTTTTAACGTGACCAAACTCCTGGACCGACTCGTAAGTGTTAATGAAGCATAATTTTCCCGGCGCGGCCACGAACACCACAGCAAAGTTTTGCATCCCCATCGGCGCGGGAGGATACGCCGCCGCGTTCATCACGTACATGCCGGGGCCTGGCACCGGAATGACCGGTGGGCGCGTTCCTTTTTCGGCGGGCGCGGCCAGGGCTACAGTGGTCGCTGTCAGCGCGGCTACCAGCACAAATGCCACGATTGACCACAAAGTTTTTCTGTTCATGATGAGATCTCCTCCTACTGATGTGAGTTCGAAAGCTTGGGTACATTATAATGCGCGAAATCTTGAAGCACAATACCAGGATTTCAGGTAGAATCGGGAATCATCAATTGAGGACCTCTGGAGATTACTCATGGACTTTACCAACCCTGCGCCTTTGTCTGTCCCCACCATGTTGTTTAACCTGGTTCTGGGGCTGTTGCTCTCTGTTCTGCTGGCCGTGTATTACGCTCGCTTCGGCGATTCGCTATCGAATCGTTCGAAATTTGCCCCCATCTTGCCGCTGTTGTCCATGATTACGTTGCTGGTCATCACGGTGGTGAAGTCGTCACTGGCGCTGTCGCTGGGGCTGGTGGGTGCGCTTTCCATCGTGCGTTTCCGCACGGCGATCAAAGACCCGGAAGAGTTGATCTTTTTGTTCTTTGCGATTGCCATTGGCCTGGGGCTGGGGGCCGATCAACGGATTGCGACGTTGATGGCCTTCCTGGTGATTATGGGCTATTTGCTCACCCGCAAGCTGATCCAGCGTGCCTTCAGACTCTTCCCGGCGAACAACCTGTATTTGAACATCGCCCTGCCCCTGGGAGAGGGCTCCGATGAAGCCGCCTTTGACTTCGTCAACTCGGTGCTCGGTGAAGAACTGCGCAGTGTGGACTTGCGGCGCCTTGACACCGACGGGCGTGAAATGCGTCTGGTGTTTTACTTCCGGACCCGAACTGCCGAGGCGCTGGCGCGCATCGCGGAGCGCATCCACGCCCGCTATGCCGAGGCCTCCATCAGCATCGTGGAGCAGAACAATATTTTAGGGGGCTGACGGCGTGAAGCTGAAATATCCCCGTAAGAAAAAACTGAATCTTAGTGAGATCCCCTCGGCGTGGAGCTGGGCGGGGATCTCGGCGTTGGTGGCGTTGTCCTTTTTCGGGGGGATGCTGTATTACCGCGATGGATACGCCTCGCGGCTCTCTTTGGCGCTGCGCGGGTTGCCTCAATCCGAGGTGGTGGTGCAATCAGTGGATGAAGTTGCCGAGGGGCTGGAGAGCGAGGCCAAACTGTATCAGACAAACGGCCTGGCTAACATCTTCCTGGATGTGCCTTTTGAGTCGATGATGCAGCTTGAAAGCAAGCGTGAGGAAGCGCTGGCCCTCGGCGTCCTCTATTCCTCGGATGAAGATTTTGTCCCCGCCACGCTGCGCTATAACGATGAACAAACCCTGGATGTGAAGCTGCGCCTCAAGGGGGATTGGGTCGACCACCTGCGGGCGGATAAGTGGTCTTTCCGCGTGCACGTCACGGAGAATGACGGCGCCGTGTTGGGGATGCGGCGCTTTTCGTTGCAGGCGCCGCACACCCGTAGCTATGTCAGCGAGTGGGCCTTTGTGCAGAACCTGCTTCTTGAGGATATCCTTACCACGCGTTACCACTTCGTCAATGTGATTCTTAATGGCGATTATAAGGGTATTTACGCGCTGGAAGAGAGCTTCCACGCCGATTTGCTTGAATCCCAGGGGCGCAGGGAAGGGGTCATCTTTCGCTTTGATGAGGACCTGCTCTGGTACGACTGGACTCAGATCTTAAACAATGATTACTCGATTGGTAGCTTTTGGTTGGTGGATGAGCCGTTGAACAACGCCATCGAGCCGTTTCGCGGCAACCATATCGCCGCGGATCCGGTTCTGGCCAAAGAATTTGCCGCCGCGCAGAAATTGCTCTATTCATATTATCGGGGAGAGATCCCGGCGGATCAGGTGCTGGACGAGGCGCTGTGGGGGCGCTATTTTGCGTTGACAGATCTGTGGGGTGGGGGTCACGGCACGGAATGGATCAACACGCGCTTTTACTATAACCCCATCACCGGATTGATTGAGCCGGTGGCTTATGACAGCCTGGTGTTTCACCCGAGTTATGACCGCGATTTTCTGGCTTTTCCCTTCGTGGATACCCCCCTGTTTAATTCGCCGGGAGTGCAGAAGGCCTATGTGGAAACCCTGGAGCGGATCACCCGCCCCGAGTACATCGCCATGCTCAAAGAGCGTTTTGGTGAAGCGGTTGGACGGTATTATAAATTGCTGGTAGAGGAGTATCGCGATCCGGCGCTTCACGGATCGGAAGTCGCTGGTCCGCCGTTGATCCTCCCCTGGGATGATCTCGCCTTCCGCGCCGACAAGTTGAATAAAAACCTGAACCCGGCGCAACCGGTGCGCGGGAATTACCGCTTTACGCAGATTGAGGGGCGATCTTACCTTCAACTGGATCTGGTTAATTTAATGCCTCTGCCTGTAGAGATCGAGGGTGTGGTGATTGGAGGAATTTCGCTCCCCTTTGATCGTGACTGGTGTTTTTTGGAACGATGCCTGGACGACGCGGTGGAGCTTGACGCCGACCACATCCTTTTCGAGGGGAACACGCGCGCGGGGGAGTACGTCCCCTATCTGATCCCCGCGGAGCAGGTTGATCTGGATCCGGCCAGCGAGGAGCCGATCGCCCTGCAGGTGCGTATCTACGGCGGGTCGCGACGTTTCGACGTTCCGATCTACTCGGGAGCTGTGCCGCAAGAAGTCCACGTGGGGGTCAAACCGACGGTGACGCTGGAAGAAGCCCTGGCGGCGCATGAATTCCTGATTCCGGTGGGAGAGGATGCGCTGACGATCTCCCCAGGGGATTGGGACGTGAACGGGGATCTGGTGATTCCCCCCGGATATGATTTGTTGATCCCCGCGGGCACGACTTTGCGCTTTGAGAGCGGCAGCCTGTTTCTTGCATATGGCCGGATCAGGATCGCTGGGACGGAGGTCGCGCCGGTGCTACTCACCGCACAGGCGGATACCTGGGGTGGTATGGTGGTTTTGAACGCTACGACTGAGTCCTCCTGGCGCTATGTGACGGTGGAAAAAATGGCTGGGATCACCTCTCGCCCTGGCTGGGCGCTTACCGGGGGAATCACGTTTTATGAAAGCGATGTGGATATCGCTCATGCCCGCATCGGTGATAACACCACGGAAGATGCGTTGAACGTCGTCCGCGCCTCGCTGTCGCTCGATTACGTTGAGTTTCAGCACACCGCGTCCGACGCCTTCGATGGCGATTTCGTCAGCGGCTCGATCGCGCACAGTAGCTTTATCGATATCGGCGGCGATGCAGTGGACCTCAGCGGCTCCCAGGTGACGGTGAGCGATACCTACATTGTTGGGGTGGGGGATAAAGGGGTGTCCGCAGGGGAGGGCAGTCAGGTGCATCTGCGCAACCTGACCATTCGCGAAGTAGGGTTTGGTGTGGTCAGCAAGGATCGCTCGAACGTGTTGGTAGAGACAGCAAGCATTGATGCAGCACGCGTGGCTGGTCTGGCAGCTTATATCAAGAAGCCCCAGTATGGCCCGGCTACACTGGAAGCCAGTGATGTGAAGATCGAGAACACGCAAACGCCGGCCCTCTGTCAACTGGATAGCCTCCTGGTGTGGAACGGGGAGACCATCCCCTCTGAGGATATTGATGTGGACGCGCTGTACCAGCAAGGGGACGCTCCATGATTGTTCAGAGCCACGATGTTGTTGGTGGCGACCGCCGTTACGAGGTCAAAATGGTGTTTGACGCTTTGCTGCTGGACGAGGTGCGCAGCTGGACGCTGGCGCACCCGGCGGCTTTTCGGGAGGCGTATCCCCCCCGGCGGGTGAACAATCTTTATTTTGATACCTTCGAGCGCCAGTTTATGCTCGATCACATTGATGGGTTAGCTGAGCGCGCCAAGGTGCGTTATCGCTGGTATGGCGAAACCTGGCAGGCGAGCGCTGGTCAGGTTGAGATCAAGCACAAACAGACCCAGCTCTCGCGTAAAACCATCTTCCCTGTTGACGCCTCGCTGGATATCGCTCGCCTGAGCTGGCAGGAGATCGTAGCGGGGATACAGAAACACACTGCCGAGGACTGCGCTCGCTTGCTGGGAAATCTTGAGCCGGTGTTGATTAATTACTACTGGCGGGAGTACTACGTCAATGCGGAGGGGGATATCCGCCTGACGCTGGATTATGGGATGCGCGCCTTCGATCAGGCCTTTGGTTTTTTCCCTAATATCCGGTTCCCCCAGCCCTTGCTGAACGAAGTGGTCATAGAAGTGAAAGCGCCGTTGCACGCGCACGCCCGCGTCGCCGATGTGCTGGCCGAGTTCCCCTTGCGTTGCACCGATAATTCAAAGTACTTGAACGGCCTGGCCGATGCCATGTGGTAGAGCCTGAGCTCTGCCAAAAGGTATGCTGCATACTAAAGCGCGAAACTGCACAGCCGTCACGCAAGCCTAATCATCATCATCATCGTCGTCATCTTTTGGCTTGGTGGGTTTGGGTTCTTTCGTTGGCTTGGGTTCTTCGGTGGACTCAGGACCCTTGGTAGGCTTGGGCTTTTTCGTCG
>CAZZFZ010000059.1:0-3420 GCA_964653835.1 uncultured Anaerolineales bacterium | reverse complement strand
GGCTTGGGTTCTTCGGTGGACTCAGGACCCTTGGTAGGCTTGGGCTTTTTCGTCGGCTTAGGAGTCTTGGATGGTTTCTTCTCCTCAGTTGGTTTTGGGGTTTCGGAGGCTTTTTGTGTCTTGGTGGGTTTGGGTGTCTTAGACGGCTTGGGCGTTTTGCTGGGTTCTTTGGTTTCAGTGGACTTGGAGGTCTTGGTGGGTGTGGGCGTATGACTTCCTTCGGGGGGCTCGCTGGGCTGGATGGTGGCGGAGGGCGCATGTGATTTTGTGGTTGCAGTGGGATCCTCGCTCGAAGCGTCCGTCTTGTTGGTCTTATCGTTCTCGTTGGTTTCATTGGTTGATGATGATGTGTCTTTCGGCGCGGCGATGGAGACGGGCGGCGCAGTGGGAATGGGGGCTTGAAGATTTTGGTGGAACCGTTCAATCCGAGCCGGGATGTCTTTAATTATGTCGGGGGAGCCCTCAGCTTCATCCAGCAGGACGTCCTCGACGATAGAGAGCGACACCGGTCGAAATACCGTGCGCGGATCGGCGCTGTAATCGGCGTGTTGACGGACGTTGATCGAGGCGGCAAGTAATTTGGCCTCACGGCTGGCAGCGAAGTTGCGAGCGAAGACCGAGGCGGTAAGGCCTGTAATAATCAACAATACCAAGCTCGTGGCTAACAACCATTGACCTTTGAAACTTGTCAACGGGCTGCCTGAAGGATAAGGTGGAGCTGAGGGAAAATCGTTCGCGCTCATCTCGTCACTTGCACTTAAGGTTTGTGGTCAACAGCCTGCGGTTACGTGCCAGCTTGGCGGGGCCAATGCCACGTACGGCGATCAGATCGTCCACTGATTGAAAGCCTTGATGCTCATGCCGATAGGCGACGATGCGCCGGGCGATCACTGCGCCGACGCCGGGGATGGTCTGTAGTTCTTCGTAGGAGGCGATGTTGATGTCGATTTTGCCATCCAATATTTCCGCTTCCGGCGGTAAGAGGCGGTAAACCATGATCGCCTCCGACTTCCCTTTGAAGATGTAGCTTCCCATAGGGATAAAGTGGAATTCATCTTGCCGATCTCCCAGCGCAGTGTAAGTCGCTTGCCCGATGATGGCGCTGGTTTCGCCGATCTCGCGCGTCAAATCCTCCAGCCGCTGAGAGACGTTCACGGTATCACCAATCACGGAGTAGTGCAAGCGGTCGGCGGTGCCCATGCCGCCCGCGGCGACCTCGCCGGTGTTGATGCCGATGCCGGTGATCAGCGGTGGCTCGCCCCGCAGCAGCCGTTGCTCGTTCATCGCTTCGAGGGCGGCTATGATTTCCAGCGCGGCCTTGCAGGCCTGCCAGGCGCTTTCCCGAGGGGGGAGATGCCTGGGTAGGACGCCGAAGAAGGCCATCAGCGAGTCGCCCACGAACTCGTTGGTCACGCCGTCAAATGTGTTGATAATGGGGACGATCTCGCCGTAATACTGGTTGAGCCATCCCAAAATGGTGGTTGGGGATTCGTTTTCAGCGATCACGGTGAAGCGGCGGATATCGGTGATCATCACCGTGGCGGTGGTTTTCTGACCTTCCAGTTTAAGGTTCCCGCTGGCCAGCCCGCGTCGAAGCTGATCGCGCACCTGAGGAGTGATCGTGCGCCCCAGCAGGTCGCGGTAGATCTCGCCTTCTCGCAGGTGGGAGACCATATAGTTAAAGGTGTGTGCCAGGATGGTGAGTTCATCGCTCCCCTGGGGCTTGACGGCCACGTTCCATTGCCCCTCGCTGACTTTCGCCGCAGCGTGGACCACCTGTTGCAACGGGTTGGTAATTAGCCGCGCCAGGTAGATTCCCACAAGGATGATGAGGATGAAACCTAACACAGCGATCAGGAAGATTTGCACCTGCGTTACCGCGCTAGGGCGGATGAGGAAGTGCTCGGCCAGCGAGACTCCTAACAGCCCTGCCGTTTCCTGCCCGCGCACCTTCCAGGGGCCGAGAATCTCCCGATAGGAGATTTCGGCGATGGTTAGCGGACGCAGGAAGCTCTTTTCGTCCTGGTAACTGGCGATCAACGTGGCGGTTTGCAGGTTGATGGGATGAGTCCCCACACTCTGATACGTTGAGGCCAGTGGTTGTCCATCAAGGGCGTAGATGGAAACGTGCGTGAAGGTGTTTTGCTGTCCCAGCAGGTTGCCTCGCGTTTCGTTGACGATGGTTTGCAGCGAGCGTCCCACCAGAACCGCGCCAGCCAGTTGACCTGTCTCGCTATACACCGGCCCAGCAACGTAGAAGAACGTTCCACTGGGCAGCTCGACCAGCCCGGCGAATTTATCCCCCAGGGCATCGGTTTTCTGGGCGAGCACCTTTTGGACGAACCCGGTTTCAGCGAAGATGCGCAGGCCGCGCGATGCATCGTATTCCTCGCGCCCTCCGCCAGGGACGTGGTGCAGCGAGAGGACGCTGATCCCCTGGGGGTCGAGCAGATCCACGGCCTCTTCCTGGTTGTTGATCGCCAGCCCCAGGGTGAGCTGGCGCAGGGTGTCGGCGTCCCGCTCCATCAAGGCGGTGCTTAAGCCGTCGGTGAACGTCAGCAGGCGTAGCGTTTCCAGGCGCTGGTTTTCTTCTTCCACCAGCCAGGCTGAGGTCAGTTTTCCGGATTCGAGCAGGTCGTTATTGAAGCGTTCCTCGATGGCGTCCAGCGTCACCCGGCTGATCAGGTAGCCCGCGCCCATGGCCAGTAGCAGAGCGAGCAGCAGGTAAGGGAGCACGATCTTCCAGCGGATGGGCAGGCGCACCCGCGGGAGCTCAGCAGGGACCGCGGCGAGGTCAGGGTGGTCATTCGTTTGTTGCCTGTCGAGCTGGCGCAGGAGTTGTTCGACCCCGGTTTTGTTGAAGGGGGCGCGTAAGAAGTATTGAACGTCGTAGGCTTTGATGTCCAGCTCGCGCGCCAGGTCGGGAAAACGGCTGGAGATGATGATGGGGATATGGGGGTGTTCGCTGCGCAGCAATTGCAGCAGCGCAAAAAGGTCGTCGTCGCCCAGGTGTTGATCGAGCACGATGAGGTCGGGCAATTGCTGCTGGATCAGTTCATTGGCCTCGGCACTGTTAAATGCCTTCCGAACCTGATCTCCTCGCTTTGTGAAGATGTCAGCAAGCGCTTGTGCCGATTTTACGTCCGACTGAATGAGCTGAACGTCCATGGCGTGCTGCTTTCCGTCCCTGGGAAGGTCGGCTAAGGGAGGGTAACTCCTGCTCTCAGGTTGGCAGAAGTGTTATCTCATTGCAGGTAGCGAGGGGTGACGATGGTGAAAGCGGAGCGATATGAACCACAGATGAATAGGATGCATGGGATTTTTCGCTTCTTCTACCCTTTGCATCCGTGTTTATCTGTGGTGAATTTTTATCCGCAACTGAGGTTATCATACCACAAAGGTGGGCTGAGCTGCTCAAGG
>CAZZFZ010000058.1:0-16120 GCA_964653835.1 uncultured Anaerolineales bacterium | reverse complement strand
GCTGGCTGCCCCTGCCACAGGCGCTCCACCCCGTGCTCGGCCAGCACCAGGGCGTATTCGCCGTAGCGGTTGGTGGGGGCCACGGCCACGGCGGGCTGCGTCACCTGGACGAACATGCCCTCCAGTGATTCGTAGTACACCTCCGCTTCGGCGTCGTCTTGCGGCGGGTCGAGTTCCACCGGCGCAGGCAGGCCGTGCCCGGAACTGAGCACCACCACGTCATCCGGGTTCTCCACCACTAGCTGCGTTTGCTGATAAGCCTCGCGCACCACGCCGCTCACCTGCACCCAGTCGCCGGGTTTGACCTCCACCACCCGTTCGCCGGTGTTGACGAACAGCCCGTCGGAGGTCTGCGGGTCGTTATCGGGATTGAGCGCCTGGATCCAAAAGCCCTCCAGCTCCGGGAACACGCCAGTCACCACGCCGCTGGTAGTCGCCTGGGCAAAGATGTAAGGGGAACGCGCCCCCTCGCCTTGAATCGCCCAGATGGGCACGCTCTCCCCCAGGAAGATCAGATGCGCCACCCCCTCGGCGGTCTCCTCCAACCCTGGGGCGGAGACCTGCGCCCCAGGCAGGCGGATGGAGTCCTCGCCGGTGAAAATCTGCGCCTGATAGCTCACGCTGACCGAAGCGCCGTCCCCCGCCAGCTCCGGGATCGTCCAGACGATGGCGTCCCCCTCCTGAACGCCGTCGTCGGCAACGTCCACCACGCGGAAATCGAACGGCGGCAGTGGGGCGGTAAGGGTCAAATCCTGCACTGCATCCGGTCTGTAGTTGGTGGCCGTGATCGTGACCGTGAAGGTTTCGCCCTCCTGCGCCGTGTTGGGGGCGTTCATCTCCACCAGCACCACGGGGGGGTACACCTTCAGCAGGTCGCTTTGCAGGCGCGGGTAGAGCAACATGCGGTCGTCGCGCGCCTCCAGCACGCCGGTGATGCGGTAGTTCTCGCCGCTCTCAATCGTCTCCACGCTGATGTCGGTCAGCTTATCCACGTACACGTTGACCAAGTGGCCTTCGTCGTCCACCAGGTCAATCTCGTAACTGTAGGAGAACTCCTCCACGCGGGCGATGGTGCCTTCCACCTGCACCAGGCGGGCGGCCAGCGGCTCCGGCTCGCTGGCAAGCTGTTCCACGCTGACCACGGTGGGCGGCCATTGTTCGGCGTCCTCTCCACTACTCAGGATTTCGACATCCGCGGGAGAGGCGGGGGCCAGTTCCAGCGCGCCGCGATAGAGCAACAATTTCCCTTTGGCGCGCACGCGGTCGCCCAGGGCGACGTTCACATCCCCGGCGCCGTCATCCACCCACACCTGAATGCCGCCGGTCTCATCTTCCAGGTAGAACTTGGTGTTGCCGCTCCCGGCGTAGTAGCCGCCGGTGTACATGGTGGCGATCCCCTCCACGATGATCTCCTGCCCCACCAAAGTGCGCGCCGTGCCGATAGGGATCGCCCCGCCGCCGACCGTCACCCACGCCGGGCCGTTGAACGCCGGCTGGGCCGCGTTTTGCGCCGCGGCGACGACGTTGGCGATCAGGATGTCGCTGTACGTCCACGGGGCTTTGAGCCGCACACTGGCGGTGAGCATCTCTCCCGCCGCGAGGGAATCCAGCCGCCACAGGATGACCTGGTTGGCCTCGCTCAGCCCGTCCAGGTTGAACAGAGCGGCCCCTTCGCCGACTGCGAGGGCAGGGTCCGCCTCGAGGATCTCAAACGCCCGCGGTAGCGGGAGCTGCACGGTCACGCTTTCCAGCGCCTCATCGCCGCGGTTGGTCACCACGATTTGCAGTTCAAATTCCTCGCCGGGGTTGACCTGCGCAGGGAACAGGAGCGCGATCTCCAACGAGCCGCTGGCAGCGGAGTTCTGCGGGGTGGGGGATTCCGCCAGAGAGAAATCCGCCGCGTTGTCGCCGCTATCGCCGGAGCGAACCAGCGAGACGCCATTCTGCATCATGGGGGCGGAGCTACCTTCAGCATAGGCGGGCGGGCCGTTCCCCCAGGCCAGGCTGTCGGCTGCGGAGCCGTCGGCGGCGCGCAGTTGCAGCCCGCCGCGCTGCGGCACCATCGGCTGCTCAATCAGCGCGTCCACCGCCACGCCCAGGTCCTGATCGGCACGCCCCAGCAGATAGCTACCCTGCGGGGGGATCAGGGCGTGATCCTTCCAGCGATAAACCAGCACTTCCTTCTCGCCGTCCTTCAACTGATACCAGAGCGACATGCCTTGCAAGTCAAACGGCTCCTGAGGGGAGGGGTTAACCAGCTCGATGAATTCGTAGTTGTTGTTGCCCTGCACCCCGGCCAGCACCTCGCCGATGAGTGCCTGGGCCAGGATGGCCTCCGACGTGGAGGTCGCGGGCGTTATGGGGAGCGCGGTCGGCTCCGCCGTCGCCGCGGGCTGGCAGGCCGCCAGCAAGGTAAGGAGGACCAGGGTAAGCAACAAAATGCGGGGTTTCATGTCGTTTCGCTCCATCGCAGGTTTTCGTCCCATCGAATACCTTCGCGTGCCAGGTAATACGCGCCCAACAGGGTGATCGGCAACCACAGGGCGGCGTGTAGCACCAGCGTGTAACCGGCCGCGGTTGCCGCGGGGACGTCGTAGGCTTTCAGCACGGCGATGCCGGGGGCGTCGAAGGTACCCACATACCCCGGCGCGGAGGGGATGGTGGTCGCCAGGTTGACGATGCCGTTCATCAGCATCAGGGCGAAGAAACTGACCTGGAAATCAAAGGCGTGCATCACAAACCAGTATTTTCCCGTCTCCAGCAGCCAGATCGCCAGCGAGGTCAGGAAGACCATCAAAGCCTCGCGCGGGGAGCGCAGGGATTCCAGCCCCCCCAGAAAGCGCAGGCTCACGCCGAGGACGGTTTCGCGGAAGCGTTCAGGGACCAGGCGCGGCACCAGGGCCTGGATCACCCGCTCGGCGGTCTGCGGAAACATGGCCGCTAGCAAGAAGAGCGCCAGCGCACCCAAAAACGCGCCAGCGCCCCACAGGGCCAGGGTCTGAATATCACCCACAAAACCGGAATCAGCCGTCAGGCGTGCCAGTTCGGGCAGGTTGAGGAACACAAACGCCAGCATCACCACGCCATCGTAAACGCGCTCGACGATGATGGTCGCCAGCGAGGCCGAGACCGGCACCGCGGCGCGGCGCTTGAGCACCACCGCCCGCAGGATTTCCCCCGCCCGCGCCGGATAAATGTTGTTCCCCATATAGCCAATCGCCACGATGGGGAACATTTCCCGCGTGGGCACGGCTTTGACCGGGCGCAGCAGGTAGTGCCAGCGCCAGGCGCGCGCCCACACGCCGAGGAAGTACACGCCCACGCCGGGCAACAGCCAGATGTAACGCGCCCCGCCCAGGGTTTGCCACATTTTCCCCAGTTCCAGGCCGCGCAATGCAAGATACATGAAGCCCAGGCTGATCACCACCCCAAGCCAGAAATGCCATCGTTTCATGGGCACGATTTTACCACCGGCCTGCACTGTTGATTTTCCTGCTTATGCGCTATACTAAGAGCGTTCCCATCCGGCCACAAATACCCTCTGGAGGCAGGATCATGGCGCTGAGAACCTGGGAAATTGTGAAAGTGCGGTATTGCCCGCAGGTCAGCAAGGAGGTCGGCCTGGAAGCCAACCTCGTCTATCCAGCGGAACGGCTTCCCGATCAACCCCCGCGCGTGCTCGCTCACCGTTGCAGTGAGGCCCTGATTTGCAATTTGGACGACCGCGCCACCTGCGTGTGGGCTGGAACCAACCCGGCCTACGACCCATTCGCCGAAGCGTAACCCACCACCCTTTACAATCAAGTGCATCCCTGGGGGAAGCGCGCCCCGCGCCCAAAGATGAACGGGGCGAATTTATGCTATACTTGTGTTTGTGTTCGCAAAACAGTTTCTCTGGCAAAACTGGGCCGAGCGCCTCGAAAGATGGGGATTGCGCCACCTGGTCGCAGATTTGCTGGAGGCGTCCGGCCCTTTGAATTTGCTGGCCGCACAGGCAATCTACGTCGGCCAACCCTGGCTGAAACACCTGATGCCAGACGAGCACTGGCAGGCGCTGACCCACCTCCTGGAAGACCCCGCTGAGGCCCAGGCGTTTGCCGCCTTTTTACAAGAGAACACCTGAGACGGCGCCAAACACCACCGGCAGATAAAAAGGAACCCGCTGTGACATTCTCCAGCATCTTGGGTTTTGCCCTCACCCTGACGTTTCTTGGCTTAATCGTTTTGTTTATCGTTGTCGGGCGCGCCGGCGCGAAGGCGCAATTACGCTCAATCAGCGCTTTTAACCACCTGCGGCGCGCCATCGGACGCGCTGTCGAATCTGGCTCGCAGCTTCACCTCAGCCTGGGGCGTGGTAGCATCACCGGCACAGAGAGCGCGGCCGGTTTTGTCGGCCTCAGCACGCTGGAGGGCGTGATCCGCTCAGCATCCACGGGGGACAACCCACCGGTGGCTACCACTGGCGACGCCACACTGGCGATCCTCGCCCGCGACACGCTGGCCGCGGCCTACAGCTCCATCGGCATCGGCGAGCAATACGATCCCCACAGCGGTCAACTGACCGGCATGACGCCCTTCTCCTTCGCCGCCGGTACGCTTTCCACGATCGCGGATCCAAAAACATCCACCCATCTCTTCCTGGGGCATTTTGGCAGCGAAGTAGCGCTGCTCGGCGATCGCGTCGAACGCAGCCAGGACCTTTCCCTCGCTGGCAGCGACAACCTGGCAGGGCAGGCCGTGCTCTACGCCAGCGTTGAAGAGCCGCTGATCGGCGAGGAACTCTTCGCCAGCGGCGCTTACCTCCACGCCGGCCCCGCCCACATCGCCAGTCTGCAGGCGCAAGACGTCGTCCGCTGGCTGCTAATCGCCTTCATCCTGGCAGGCGTGGCGCTCAAATTCCTCGGCGTGGATACGCAGATCGGCAACTGGCTTGGAGGGCTGCCATGAAGTTCAAATTCCGCGCCCCGCTTTCCACAGCGCTGGCTATTGGCGTGGGATTGATTGTGCTGCTGGGATACTTCTTCGGCCAGAGCGCCAGCGGCGGATTGACCCTTCTGGGCGCACTGCGCAATTTCTTCCTGCAAGGGGCGGTCATCTGGGCGGCTGTTGCCCTCATCGTCGGAATCGCCAACCTGGCCTCGGTTCACCTGCGCAAAATCCAAAAAAATCAACAGGCGGGGTACAGTTTCATCCTGCTGCTCAGCCTGATCCTCGCCGTGAGCGTGGGAATCTACGACATTTTCCAGACTCAGTTCAAGGGTGAGCTGAATTTCCAGCGCCTCGGCTGGGTGTTCACCAACATTCAGTTGCCAGTGGAAACCAGCCTGATGGCTGTGCTGGCCATCAGCCTGACATACGCCGCCGGACGGCTGCTGGCGCGGCGCTTAAACCTGATTTCGGTGGCCTTCGTCGGCGCGGTGCTGTTGCTCATCATCGGAAGCATGCCGATCATCGCCACTCAGGCGCCATTCCTGACCGATCTGCGCTCCTGGATCCTCGGCGTGGTCACCGTCGCCGGGACGCGCGGCATCCTGCTCGGCATCGCCCTGGGGACGATAGCGACCGGCATTCGCATCCTCACCGGCAGTGATCGACCATACGGGAGCTGAACGCATGGAAGAGATTCGCTGCCCGATGTGTGGCAAACCCAACCCCGCCGAAGAAGAAATCTGCCAGTACTGCGAAGCTCGTCTCAAGCCGCTGATCGTCTCGCCGTTCTCGGAAGATATTGACGGTGCGGATGCCGAAATGCCCGTCTGGCTGCGTGACGAACTGGATGACAAAACCGAATCCCTGGGCAAAGCCGCCACACCACCGGAAGAAAGCTCCACTCCCCAGGAAGCAGATGATGAGGACGATTGGCTCAATCAGTTGCGTCCCCAGGATTCTGACGCCGAATTCGCCCCAGCAGAAACCGACGAACCATCCTCGCCAAAAACCACCGGCAGCCTGTACGATGAACCCCTACCCGACTGGCTGACGACCAGCTCTGACGAACAGCCACCAACTGAGGAGAGTCCAACGCTCAATGATGAGGGTGAAGAACTCCCCGATTGGCTGAAAGCCCCCGTAGATAGCGAACCCGCCGAAAGCCCGGAAGAAGAGCCCGCCCTCCCAGACTGGATGACCGCCGCTGAAGAGCCGGAGTCCCCCATCGCGCCGCCACCAGATGCCGACCTGCCTGAATGGGTCACCGAGGAACCTCAAACAACCGCCGCCCCCGATGAGGACATCCCGGACTGGATCGCCGAGGTACAGGACGAGGAAGCCGAAATCCCCATCATCCTGCCTGATGCCGAACCTGAGACGCCTGACTGGCCAGGGATGCAGCCCGAATCGGAAGAAGCCGAGCCAGACTGGGTTGCTCGCCTGGGCGGGGAGGCAGCGGCGGAGGAGACTTTCGCGCTGGAAGATATACAGCCCCTCGATGAAAAACTCCTCCCGGAAGATGATTTATTTGAACTTGAGGAACTCAACGAGCTGTTCAACGACTTCGACAAAGAGCCAGACCCCCCCGCCACGCTCGATGAGGATCTGGCTCCTACTGAACTGCCCGACTGGCTGGAAGCCATGCGTCCGGTGGAAACCAGCGAGGCCGAAGACCAGCTTGAGGACGCCGAGCCGCCGGTGCAGACCGGCCCGCTGGCAGGATTGCGTCGGGTACTCAAAGCAGAACCCGAAATCGCCCGCCTGAAAAAGGCCACGCCCCTTCCCTCCCGGCTGCAAGCCAGCGAAGTACAGCGTCAACACGCCCGGCTATTGCATGAGCTGATCGAAACCGAAGGCGAAACCAAACCGCTTAAGCAGCAATCCATCCCATTGAGCTCGCAAAACCTGTTCCGCTGGGTTGTCACCGTTCTTCTGCTACTCGCGGTTGGCGCGGCGGTGTTCAGCGAAAGCCAGTTGATTCCTTCTCTGCCGCCTTCTGCCGTGCCCGCCGAGGTCCTGCGCACCAGCGAACTGATCGAATCGTTGGAGCCGCGGTCGCAGGTGCTGGTCGCCTTTGATTACGAACCCGGCACCTCGGGTGAGATGCAGGCCGCGGCCGCGGCGCTGATGGATCACGTCATGCTCAAAGGTGCCTACCTGACACTGGTTTCCACTTCGCCAACCGGGCCGGCGCTGGCGCATGAATTCATCACCCGGTTGGAGGCCGCCCACCAATATGAAACCGGTGTGCATTTCGTCAACCTGGGGTACATCCCAGGTGGAGCATCTGGCCTGCTGAGCTTTACGCAAACCCCCCGCCGCATCACGCCAATGAGCTACGACGGGCTGGATGCCTGGGCCTTGCCTCCGTTGCAAGGAATCGCCACCCTGGGCGATTTTGACATGCTCATCCTCATCAGCGACAACGCTGAAACCGCGCGCACCTGGATTGAGCAGGTGCAACCCACAATCCCTGAAACGCCGCTGATCCTGGTTGCCAGCGCGCAGGCCGAACCGGCTTTGCGCCTGTATGCCAGCGGTGCGTCGCCGCAGGTGGATGGCTTCGTCGGCGGCGTGTTCGGCGGAGCAGCCTATGAACAGGTGACCGGCAAGGACAACCTGGCGCGCCGTTACTGGGACGCCCTGAACATCGGGTTGATCGCCGCCGTAGCTGCTATCTTCTTCGGCGGACTGGTCAACGCCGCCGCCATCTTCTTCCGCAATAAGGAACCCAGCCAAGCATCATGAATCCGGCTCCAATCTCCCTGGCAGATTTAACTGGAATGCTGATTGGCTTCACGCTGACGGTGTTCATCCTCAGTTACGTCATCGGCGATAACGTGCTCTTTCGCCTGGCGACGTACATCTTCGTCGGAGTGGCAGCGGGTTATGTCACTATCGTCACCGTCTACAACGTGCTCTGGCCACAATTGTTGCTCCCCTTCCTGAATGACGACAAAGCGGGAATGACCCTGGCGGCGCTTTACCTGATCCCCAGCGCCCTGTTGCTAACCAAGCTTTCGCCGCGCCTGAGTCGCCTGGGCAACCCGGCGGTGGCGATTCTGGTGGGCATCGGCGCGGCGGCCGCGATTGGCGGGGCCATTTTTGGGACCATCTTCCCCCAAACCGGCGCGGCTGTAGCCTCTTTTGAGGGTTACAATCTACTGAATGGCAGCATCTTGCTGATCGGCACCCTGACCACGCTGCTTTTCTTCCAGTTCGGCCACCGCACTACTGCACAACCCGCTAACCTGCGCTCCCAGATACGCCAAGTGGTACGCTTTATTGGAAAACTCTTCATCGCCGTCACCTTTGGCGCCTTATTTGCCGGGGTTTACATCACCGCGCTGACGGCGTTGATCGAACGCTTTACCTATTTGTGGCAATTCATTAAAAACGTTGTGCTGCCCACCTCGGGGTAAACGCCCTCCTCGCCTGATTGACGGATTATTCAACAAAACCGTGCAAATACCAACATGACCTCTTCAATTGTCGCCACTGACTCCGTCCTGACCATCGATGTCGGCACCGCGCGCACCCGCGCCGCCCTGTTCGATGTGGTCGGCGGGCAGTATCGCTTCATCGCCGCGGGCACGGCTTCTACAACGATTGCGCCGCCGTTCAGCGATGTGCGCGAGGGGGCGACGCGAGCCATCCAGCAATTGCAAAACATCACCGGGCGCACGCTGATCGCCAACGACGGCAGCCTGCTCACCCCCAGCCTGCCCAACGGCTCTGGCGTGGACTCCATCGCCACAACGCTTTCCGCCGGCCCCGATCTGCGCGTGGTGGCCGTCGGCCTGCTGAAAGATGTCTCCCTGCAAAGCGCAATCAACCTGGCCGCGACGAGCTATGCTTCCATCGTTGAAACCATCCACCTGAACGACCGGCGGCGGCAAGCCGAGCGCATTGACGCTATACTGCGCGCCCGCCCCGACCTGATCGTTATCGCGGGGGGCGTGGAGGAGGGAGCTACACATTCGTTGTTCACTCTCCTGGAGGCCGTCGGCCTGGCCAGTTACCTGATGCCCAAAACCCACCGCCCACTGGTGATCTACGCGGGGAACAGCGCCATCCGGCAGGAGGTAAAAGACGTCCTGGGGTCTATCGTCGATTTGTTCATCACGCCAAACATCCGCCCGACGCTGAACAGTGAACAGCTCTCCGTCGCCCAGCCGGAATTGGCGAAAGTTTTCAAGACGCTGCGAGCCTCCCAGATGTTCGGGATCTCCGACCTGGAACACTGGAGCGAGGGCCGTCTGCTGCCCACTGCCACGGCGTTTGGGCGCATGGTGCGCTTCCTCAGTCGGCTGTACGATCCCCAAAAGGCTGTGCTCGGATTGGATGTCGGCGCTACGGCCACAACAATCGCCACCGGCTTGCAAGGCGAGTTAACGCTGCGCGTTTTTCCTCAGCTGGGCATGGGGGAAAAGGTCAGCAGCTTGCTTGAACACACCACTACGGAGAAAATAGCTCGCTGGCTCCCCGGTGAAACCTCCATCGCGCGCGTGCTCGACTTCATCGCCAACAAGGCGACGCACCCGCACAGCCTGCCCTCCAGCGAGGAGGAATTACTCCTGGAACAGGCTGTGGCGCGCGAAATCATCGCCGCGGCCGTGCGGGAAACCTTCGCCGAGCACTCGCTGGACATGCCGCGCGCCCACTCTGAGGTGCTGCCCTGGACGGAGCCTATCCTGCTCTCTGGCAGCGTTCTCGGCCACGCACCAACGCCGGGGCAGGCGCTAATGATCGCCCTCGACGGCGCGCAACCCGCCGGAATCTCCACCGTGGTGCTCGACCAGAACGACTTACTGGCCTCCCTCGGCGCAGCCGCTGAAATCAATTCGCTGCTGGCCGTGCAGGTGCTTGAATCCCACGCCTTCATCAACCTGGGGACGGTGATCGCCCCTGTGGGCGTGGCGCGTCGCGGCTCCCCCGTACTGCGCGTCCGAGTCACCTACGAGGACGGGCGAGAGGCTCAATCAGAGATCAAATTTGGCTCGCTGGGGGTCATTCCGCTGCCGTCGGGGCACTCCGCACAGTTGCACGTCCAACCGCTGCAACGCTTCGACGTCGGCCTAGGCGGCCCTGGACGCGGTGGGCGCATCCGCGTGGCCGGCGGCGCGCTGGGGATCGTGATTGACGCGCGCGGTCGGCCCCTTCAACTGGCAAAAGATCCGGCGCAGCGCAGCCAACAACTGCAACGCTGGCGCGCCGCGCTGAACAAATAGCTGGCATTAAACTTGCATCATCTTGAGGCATTATGATCGCACCGGTTATCCGCATCTCTCCCCTGACCACCATTCGCCGCCATCGGGAATTACCCATTCCCGGGGAGGTCGTCGTACGCCAGGGACAGAAAGTTGAAGCGCACGACGTCATCGCCGAGGCGCAGCTCGCCCCGCGCCACATCATGCTCAACATCGCCCGCAGTCTGAACGTCACCCCGGATAAGGCCGACCAGCTGGTGCAGCGCGCCGCGGGAGAGGTCGTCGCCCAGGGAGATTTGATCGCCGGGCCGGTAGGCCTGATGCAGCGGGTGGTGCGCGCCCCCAAAAGTGGGCGCATCGTCGTTGCCGGCGACGGACTGGTGCTGATGGAACTCAACACGCCCCCCTTTGAGCTGCGCGCCGGGATTCCCGGAACGATCACCAATCTAATTCCCGATCGCGGCGCGGTGATTGAAACAACCGGATCGCTCGTCCAGGGCGTATGGGGCAACGGTCGTGCCGAATTCGGCCTGCTGCACACCCAACTGGACAAGCCGGATGCCCACATCAACAGCGATCAACTCGACATCAGTCTACGCGGCACGATCTTGCTGGCAGGGTATTGCGCCGATCCCGGCGTGCTGCAACGCGCCGTTGAAATCCCTTTGCGCGGCCTGATTTTCAGCAGCATGGATGCGGCGTTGATCCCTCAGGCGAAGGAGCTGCCTCTGCCCGTCCTGGTGCTGGAGGGATTTGGCTTCCATCCACTCAACACAATAAGCTATAATGTACTTGCCAAAGCGGGAGGTCGCCAGGTGGCACTCAATGCCACGCCGCTCGACCACTATCAAGGTATCCGCCCCGAGGTGGTTATCCCGGTCAGTACCGATATGCCCCCCGAGGAAAACATCGCCGAGGGCATAGATTTTGCCCCAGGGCAACGGGTTCGCATTGTGAGGGATCCTCACCTGGGGGCAACCGGAGAGATCACCGCGGTGTTTGCAGAGCCGATGCGCTTCCCAAGCGGTCTGGTTGCGCTAGGCGCTGAAGTCATCCTCAAAAACGACGAAAGGTTAACCATTCCGCTGGCAAATCTGGAACGCGTGTTATAAGCGCCCAATGAAACCCCGTCGTCCTGGCGGGCAATCTGAGGAGAAGAAACTATGACTATGATGGACGATTTTGATTTTGACGATGTCGGAATGGATGGCGCACTGCCTCCGGAAGAAGGCGGCAACCGCACATTTTTGCTCGTGGCCGGAATTCTGGGTGCAATCCTGATTCTCTCGTTGATCCTGATGGCGGTTTACGCCATGGTGGTGCTGCCCAACCGCCGCGCCGCCCAGAGCACGCAAGTCGCCCAGATCAATGCCCAAAACACGCAGATTGCCCTGGCCAGCGAATTGACCGCCGAGGCCCAGTCCTGGACGGCCACGCCAACTATCACAAATACACCGCTCCCGGCCACGGCCACGCCCAGCCCAACGTCTGTGCTGGCCCCCACCAACACCCCCGCCGCGGGGCTGGCACAAAGCCAGCGCGACGCACAACTGACGGCCACGATGAGTGCCCTGTTCACCCAGCAGGCCGCCAACCTGCTCACCGTCACACCGATTGCCACGCGATTGCCCGACACCGGCTTCGCCGATGACATCGGCCTGCCAGGACTGCTCTCGCTTGCCGGCGCGCTGATTGTGGTCATCTTCCTCGCCCGGCGCCTGCGCACCGCGAACTGAGATACACGCCTGAATCCAAAAAAGGGCGGCAGGCCACACCCACAACCTGCACGCCCTTTTCTCTATTCCCACGCCAGGGTGTCACACCACACTGGCGGCGATTTCCCCCCCAAATTCCAGCAAAGCATCCACCATCTCCGGGCTGCGTCCCTCGGCATACACGCGCAACACCGGCTCCGTCCCCGAAGGGCGGATCAGCAGCCAGGAATCATCCGCCAGCACATACTTGATCCCATCGGTGGTGAGGATCTCGCTCACGGACTGCCCGCCTATTTGTTGAGGGGCATCATCCAGCAGGCGCTGCGCCATTTTGGCCTTGGCAACCGGGTGGCTCAAACGCATATCACGGCGCTCATAGTATGCCGGGCCAGCCTCTTTCAACAAATCGGCTACAAGATCAGCCAGGGAAACCCCCGCGGCGGCGACCATCTCAACCAGCAACAACCCCATGAGGATCCCATCTCCCTCGGGGATATGCCCCTTGAAAGAGATGCCGCCGGATTCCTCGCCGCCGATGAGCACATCCTCTTTGAGCATATAATCAGCAATGTGATTGAACCCCACGGGCGTTTCGTACACGGGCAGGCCGTAACGCGCCGCCAGCCGGTCAATCATACGCGTGGTGGAGACGGTGCGCACCACCGGGCCGCGCCAGCCGCGTTCTTCCACCAGATAGCGCAAAGCCAGCGCCATGATGCGGTGTGGATCAATGAACCGACCGCGGCCATCCATCGCCCCAATGCGATCGGCGTCGCCGTCGGTAGCCAGCCCAAGCTCGCCCAGGCCAGTGCCAATCGCACCCGCCAGCGCGCCCAGGTTGCGGGCAATCGGCTCCGGGTGCGTGCCGCCGAAGCCAGGGTTCATCTCGCCGCGGATCTCATGAACTTCGCAGCCCGTCCCTTTGAGGATGCCGCGGATGACCTCGCGCCCCGAACCGTGCATCGAATCCACCACCACCCGCGGGGGACGCTCGGCGATGCGGTCGAAGTTAATCAATGTGCGCAGGTGGTCGTAATACGCCGGGATGGGGTTAAAGCGCTCAATCAACCCGGCGCGGCGGGCCTGCTCCCACTCCATCATGTTGGGGCCGCGGCCGCGCTCCTCGTTATCGTTCAGATAAATCTCCACTCGACGGGATTGCTCCGGCAGCGCCGAGCCGCCATAAGCCGCCTTGAGCTTGACTCCGTTGTAACGCGGCGCGTTGTGCGAGGCGGTGATCACCACCCCGGCCACCGCACCCAGATGACGCACGGCATACGAAATCGCTGGCGTGGGCGCATCGGCCTGCGAAATATACACCGTGTAGCCATTGGCCGCCAGCACGCGCGCCACCTCGGCGGCGTAACGGTCGGAAAGAAAGCGGGTATCGAACCCCACAACCACCTTGCGCGGGTCCACGCTGCGCGCCGAGTGCAAGGCCACGTGCCAGTCGCCAGAGCCGATAGCATCGGCGATGGCCTGCGTCACCAGGCGCAGGTTATGAAACGTGAACGTATCCGAAATGACAGCCCGCCAGCCGTCGGTCCCAAAATGTATCGGCATGAGTCTTGCTCCTTCGTCAATGAAAGTACGCTGATTTTATCACCGAGTGCGTCAAAACGTGCGCCAAAACGGCACGCGCGCCCCTGCCGTGTGCTAAAATGAACCCATGCTACCGGAAATCGAATCCCGCGTCCGCCTGCTCAAACAAGTGCTCATCTTCAACGAGTTCGACGAAAACGGACTCGCTGAGGTCGCCGAGCGGCTGAAGGAGCAGCGCGTTGCGGCGGGGGAGACAGTTTTTCACCAGGGTGACCAAGCTGACAAGCTCTTCATCGTCGCTTCGGGAAAACTGGATGTTTTCCGCCTCAGCCCGGAGGGAGAGGAGACCTTCCTTACACGCTTCGAATGCGGCGACACCTTCGGCGAGGAAGGGCTTTACGCCAATAAACCGCGCTCGGCAACCGTCCGGGCGATCACCGCTGCCGAACTGTTCTACCTGGATGCCGCCGATTTCCGCTGGTTGCGCAAAACCTATCCCCAGGTGAACCCGTATTTGCTGGCGTTTCGGCAAACCTACGAGGCCGCCCGCCACCTGAATGTCCGCTGGTTGGGGGAGGGCGAGACCATCAGCCTGATAAGCCGCCGTCACCCCATCCGCATGATCGGCGAGATTCTCACCACGCTGCTCATCATGGCTATACTCACCACCCTCCTGGTGGGCGCCGCTTATTTCCTGTGGGGAAGCGAAAGGCTGGTCACCGTGGCGCTGATCATCGGCGGGATCAGTTCGCTGGTTAGCCTGGGGATCAGCGGCTGGATTTACGCCGAGTGGCGCAACGACTATCTCTTCGTCACCAATGTGCGCGTTGTCTGGCGGGAACGCATTTTGCTGCGCAGCGCGAGCCAGCAGGAAGTGCCTTTGCGGACGATCCAATCGCTGGACGTGCGCACCGATAACGTACTGCAACGACTGGTCAAGACCGGAGCGTTGGTGATCCGCACCTTCAACAGCGAGATGTACCTGACCGAAGTGCGCCAGCCCAAGCGCATGAAGAACATGATTAACGGCTTTTTACGCCGCACCCAACGGCTGGCCGCCCGTCAGGAGCGTGAGACGATTCGCCAGGTCATCCGCGATCGCCTCAACCTGCCTAAAATTGAAGCCCAGCCCGAGATCCCCGAACGTGTGCCCCCCGTCATAGAGGAGCGAGTCCACCCGCTGTCACTTTTCAAGACTCGCATAGTGGAGGAGAACGGCGCAATCACCTATCGCAAGCATTGGTCCGTCTTCCTGAGCAGCGCCTGGCTGCCTTTGCTGTGGCTCCTGCTCGCCGTTGCCAGCCTGCCGTTGACACTTCCCATCCTGATCGCCAGCCACAACAGCTATCTCTTTCTGATGGCAGCCCTCATCGTCATCATCCCCATCGGATCGCTGGCCTACAAGTATGCCGACTGGCGCAACGACATCTACCGCCTGACCAAAGACCGCATCATCGACCGCGAGAAACGACCCCTGGGGGCGGAATCCTTCCGCTCGGCGCCGCTGAAAAACATCCAAAGCGTGCAACACGAAATCCCCAGCACCATCGGATTGCTGCTCAACGTTGGTTCGGTGCGCATCAACGTGGGAGATGACACGCTGGTCTTCCACGGCGTCCACAACCCCGCGCTAGTGCACCAGGACATCTCCCGGCGCATGGAGGAGCTCATCGCACAGCAGGAAAGAGAGCGCATCGCCCAAGAGCACGACCGCATGGCGACATGGCTGGAAATTTATCACGAACAGGCAAAGGACTTGCATCCCCCCGGCGGCGATCACGAACCGGATTTTTCCTGATTCCGGCGATGTGCTGACAACACCATTTACCCCAAAATCGAGTAGAATTAGGCGCAACCACTCAAGAGAGGTTTTCAAACGCGAGGCATGACTGTACGTACAATTGTGACCGTGCCGCACCCGGCGTTGCGGAAGCAAGCCAAAAAGGTCACCGACTTTAACGCCGAATTGCAAACTCTGATTGACGACATGATCGAGACCATGCGCGCCGCGCCGGGGGTCGGATTGGCCGCGCCGCAAGTCAACGTCCCTTTGCGCCTGTTCGTCGCCGAATTTGGCGATGAGGACGACCCCGAAGCACCCACACAGGTCTACGTGGTGATTAACCCGCGCATCACCTCGGCCTCACGCGAGACTGAAATCGGCGTGGAAGGATGCCTCTCGATCCCGGGGCTGGTCGGCGAGGTCGTCCGTCCGCGCGCCGTCACCGTTAAGGGGCTTGACCGCAAGGGGCAGCCGTTTACCCTGAAAGCGGAAGGCTGGCTGGCGCGCATCTTCCAGCATGAAATCGATCATCTCCAGGGCGTGCTCTTCACCGATCACGCCTTGCGGGTGTGGGACGCCGATGCGGAAACAGAACCGCACCTAGCAGCCGATTGAGCGCGCAGGCCCTCCCCGGAATCCATGTACCTCACTCATCTCTCGCTGACGAACTTCCGCAGCTTCGCGCGCCTGGATAGCGACGTATCGCCGGGTATCAACCTGATCGTGGGGGATAACGCCCAGGGGAAAACCACCCTCCTGGAGGCGATTTACTATCTCTCCACGTTGACCTCCTTTCAAGCCAGCCAGCAACGCGAGTTAATCAACTTCCTGGCGGTGCGCGAACCGCTGGCGGTTGCCCGCATCGAGGCCGAATACCGCCGCGGGGAGCGGGCTCACCACCTGGAAGTGCGCATCATCCAGGAACCGAACGGCAACGGGGG
>CAZZFZ010000057.1:0-16437 GCA_964653835.1 uncultured Anaerolineales bacterium | reverse complement strand
GGCCGGTGGCATGGCTGGGGTCGCCCAGCACCGGGTAGGAGCTAATTTGCTTCACCAGGGCGATGGCGCTGGTGTCGAGGGTGTTGCGCGTGGCGGTCTCAAAGGTGCGGATGCCGCGCTCACACAGAATGATGCGCCGATTGCCGCGGCTGGCGATATGGTCGGCGGCGGCCAGCCACTCCTCCACGGTAGACATGAAACCGCGTTTGAGTAACACCGGCCTGTCCAATTCGCCAACAGCCCACAACAAGGGAAAGTGCTGCATGTTGCGGCTGCCAATCTGAATAATGTCGGCGTATTCGGCCACCAGGGGAAGCTGCTCCACCCCCAACGCCTCACTGACTACCAACAGGTCGAATTCGTCCGCTACGGCGCGCAGGATTTTCAGCCCTTCTTCACCGAGACCCTGAAAGGTATGCGGCGAAGTGCGCGGCTTGAAGGCCCCGCCGCGCAGCACGCGCAGGCCAAGGTCGTGAATCAACTCCGCCACGGCGCGCGTCTGCTCGTAGCTCTCTACCGAGCAGGGACCGAGCATTAAGACGACATCCTTGTCGAAGATCAAGTCGTTTGCTGGTTGGGTTGGTTGCATTGGTTGAATGGTTGGATTGGTCGAATTAGTCCTGTTGGTCTGTCAGTTGGGCGCGGAGGGCATCGCGGCGGATTTTACCGGAGGCAGTGCGAGGGAATTCGTCGAGGGTGACTATGCGACGGGGAAGTTTGTAGCCCGCCAGCCGCGAGCGGCAAAAGGCCAGCAATTCCGCCTCGTCAAGCAGCGCGCCAGGGCGCAGGATCAGCGCGGCGGCGACCTGCTGGCCCCATTCCGGATGCGGCAGGCCGACCACGCAGACGTCTTCAACAGCAGGGTATTGTCGAATAACGCCTTCGACCTCGGCAGGGTAGACATTCTCCCCACCGCTGACGATCAGGTCGTTGCGGCGCTGCACCACCCACAGGTCGCCATCGGCATCCAGGTAGCCCAGGTCGCCGGTGGGCAGCCAATCCGTAATGGGAGGCTGGTCGAGGTAGCCGCGCATCACGGTCGGCCCCTGGACATAGATTTCGCCAACCTCGCCCGCGAGTAGGGAACAATCATCCTTGCCACGCACCTGAACCGCCGTCCACGGCAGAGGTTTGCCCGCGGAGCCGGGTTTGCGGCGGGCCATCTCTGGTTCCGCGGTGGCGACCTGGGAAGCGGCTTCGGTCAGGCCGTAGGTGACGGCCACCGGCAGTCCGTTGTTAAAGGCGCGCGCCAGCAATTCTGGCGGGGCAGCGGCTCCGCCCAGCAAAATCAAACGCAGCGAATCCGGCCAGCCGTGCGGAGATGCGCTTCGACTATGGGTTTCGATACCATCCGCTTCGACAGTCTCAGCGAGAAGTTCAACACGAGGCTCCAACAGCCTGTAAAGCATGGTTGGAACCAGGGAGACCAGGGTCGCCCCGGATTCGCGCAGCCGCGCCCAGAGAGTATCCAGGTCAAAGCGGTCGCCAGGAAAGCCGGGCAGCGCCACAGCCGTGCCATAGAGCGCGCTGCGAAGGAGGATCGCCAGCCCACCAACGTGATAGAGCGGTAGGGTCAGCAGCCAGCGGTCAGAGGGCAGCACACCCAGGCGAAAGGCAGAGGCGGTCGCCGACCAAAACAGGTTGCCCCAGGTCAGCACCGCACCTTTGGGTCGCCCGGTCGTGCCAGAGGTGAACAGGATGCCGAAATCGGCTTCCAAATCCAACGCGCCACGCAGCCAGCAGTCAGGCTCCGCTGCAGGAGGCAGATCAGCCAGTGGAATAGCCTCCTCCAATGGGAAATCCGACAGCGCACAGAGCACCCGCGCACAGCCCGCCGCCTCAATCTGCCAGCGCATCTCCTCCGGGGTGAGGCGGGTGTTGAGTGGCACAAGCACAGCCCCCAGCCGCGCCAGGGCGTGAACCAGAGTCACGGCTTCCAGTCCCCGGTCGAGCAACACGGCAACCCGCTCGCCGCGGCGCACGCCGAGCGCGTCCAGGCGATCGCACAACGCCGCCACACGCTGATTCAGCTGCGCGTAGCTCAGGCGGGCATCCCCATCCCAGATAGCCAAACGGTGGGGATGGGATTGGGCGGCGAGGGAGAGGAAATCGTTGGTTGGTTGCATTGGTCCACTGGTTTATTGGTGCATTGGTTCATTGGTTTGCTGGTTACACCAATTGCACGACTACTGCCAGTACCCCGTGGTCAATAGCCAGCCCGTCGCCGGTCTTCCGACCCCGGTCTTGTCACGCCCAACGCGGGAACTTGCTGAAATCCGGATCGCGCTTCTCCAGGAATGCGTCGCGGCCCTCTTTGGCTTCATCGGTCATGTAGGCCAGGCGGGTGGCCTCACCAGCGAAGATCTGCTGGCCAACCATGCCGTCCTCAGCCAGGTTAAAGGCGAATTTGAGCATCCGAATGGCGGTGGGGCTTTTACGATTGATGATTTGCGCCCACTCAAAGGCGGCGATCTCCAATTCTTCGTGCGGCACCACTTTGTTGACCATGCCCATCTGATAAGCCTCCTCGGCAGAATAAACCTGTTCGAGGAAGAAAATCTCGCGGGCGCGCTTCTGCCCGACCATGCGCGCCAGGTACGCCGAACCGAAGCCGCCATCGAAGCTGGCGACGCGGGCGTCAGCCTGCTGGAAGCGGGCATGCTCTTTGCTGGCGATGGTCAGATCGCAGACCACGTGCAGGCTGTGGCCGCCGCCGACCGCCCAGCCGGGCACCACGGCAATGACCACTTTGGGCATAAAGCGGATGATGCGCTGCAATTCGAGCACGTGCAGGCGGGGCAGTTCGTAGCCGCCTTCATAACCGCCGTGCCCGCGGACGCGCTGGTCGCCGCCGGCGCAAAAGGCCCAGCCGCCATCTTTGGGCGAGGGGCCGTTGCCGGTCAACAGGATGGTGCCAACGTCCGGCGACATCCAGGCATGGCGGAAGGCTTCGATCATCTGGTCGATGGTCTGCGGGCGGAAGGCGTTGCGCACCTCAGGGCGGTTGAAGGCGATGCGCGCCACTCCCTCGGCGACGTGGTAGGTGATATCTTCGTAGTCTTTTACGGGGTGCCAGGTGGTGGCGGGTTTGATCGTTAATTGGTTCATTGGCTGCATTGGTTCCATTAGTTGGATTGGTCTTTTGGTCGAATTGGTCCCATTAGCCGGAGGGTGGTGAGGAGGTGTTGGCGGAGGGTTTCGCTGGTGGCAGCGTCGGTGTGGATTTCGAGCAGGTGTGAGGCGGGGGCTGCGAGGGCAGCGCGCAACGCTTCGGGCGCGTCGCGGGGTTCAAGCCGCCGGTAAACCAGCCCGTACTGACGGGTGGCGTGGGAGAAATCCAGGCCGTGGGGGGTGACGAAGGCCTGGGTGAAGGGCGGCTCGAAGCGAGAAACCGGCAGCCGATGAAAGATGCCGCCGCCATCGTTGTTGAGCAGCACGATATCCAGTTTAACGCCTTCCTCCCGCAAAGCAAGCAGGCCATTCTGGTCGTGGAAAAAGCTCAGGTCGCCGGTCAGCAGCACCACCGGTTGGCCGCTGGCTGCGGCGACGCCCAACGCGGTGGAAACCGTGCCGTCAATGCCGCTGGCACCGCGGTTGCCAAACAGTCGTAAACGGGTAGGCAAGACCGGCACGAACTCGTCCACGTGGCGGATGGGCAGACTGTTCGCCACCACGACCTGGGCCTGCTCTGGCAGGGCAGCAAAAAGCGAGCGCACCAGCGCCCCTTCGCCCTCCGAAGCGGCATCTAGAGTCGCCTGAACACGGTCATCCATCTCCTGCCAGGCCACCAGCCAGGAGGAATCGGGATGAAAATCCGTCAGGTGCTTGGTCAGCCCATCGCAAAACAGGCGCTCATCACAGGCCAGCAGCTCCGAAAGCGAGAAATCGCCATCGTGCCAGCGGCCATGCGCCTCCACGCCGATCTGCGGCACGTCCGGCGGCAGGGCGGCCAGCCAGCTGTTCAGGGCGTTGGCGGTGGGCATCGCCCCAAAGCGCAGCACCACGTCCGGGAGCAGGAGGTCATCGTCGGCGTGGTTCGCCAGGCCAAGCGCGTAGCCCCCGATCACGGTCTCAGGCGCGGAGGGACCAAAGCGCAGGTTGGAGAGCGGGTCGGCCAGAACCGGCCAGCCGGTGCGCCGCGCCAGCCTGTAGATGGCGGCGTCCAGGCCGCGATGGGCAGGCGTGCGCGGCCCGGCGACGATCAAACCACGGCGGGCGTCTTTCAGCCGCTCAGCCAGGGCATCCAATTGCGATTCCAGGGGCGCGCGCGGGGCGAGGTGGATGCGCGTCCACGGGGCGTTATCGCGGCGGGAGGGCGCCAGGGCGGGAGCGTCCGCGCCGGTCGGCTCCAGCGGCTTGCGGAAGGGCACGTTGAGATGCACCGGGCCGGGGACGCCGTTCAACCCTTGCGCAACTGCCAGGGCGCGGTCGGCCAGGGTGCGCAATGAGCGCAACAGCCGCAGGGAAGGCGCGCTCTCCGGCAGAGGGAGGTCCACGCTCCAACGAGCGAACGCGCCGTACAAGCGGCGCTGGTCAATCGTCTGGTTGGCGCCGCTGTGACGCAGTTCCGGCGGGCGGTCGGCGGTGAGCAAGAGCAGCGGGACATCGCTCTGACTGGCCTCCACCACCGCGGGGAAGAACTCCGCCGCCGCCGTGCCAGAAGTGCACACCAGCGCGGCGGGCTGTCCGCTCGCCAACGCCAGGCCTAGGGCAAAGAAAGCCGCGCTGCGCTCATCGAGGTGGATGAAGTGATGCACCCCAGGATGGGCGACAAAAGCCATCGTCAACGGCGTGGAACGCGAACCCGGCGCGATGACCACCCGCCGCAACCCGGCGCGGTAGAACTCTTCCACCAGCGTTTGCGCCCAAAGCGTGGCCGGGTTCATGCCTCCTCCAGGCCAAGCGCCTCCATCATCGGGCGGAACTTGAGGGCGGTCTCGCGCCACTCGCGCTCAGGCTGCGAGGCAGCCAGGATGCCCGCACCGGCGTACAGGCGACCGCGCCGCCCGTTGAAAACTGCCGAGCGAATGGCGACCGCCAGCACGCCGTCCCCTTCGGGGGTGATCCACCCAACCGGCGCGCCGTACAGGCCACGCGGGGTCGGTTCGTGCCGCCGGATCATCCGCAGGGCAGCCTGGCGGGGCTGGCCGGCCAGCGCGGGGGTGGGGTGCAGCGCCCAGACCGGCGCGAGCACACCGGGGCGCCGCAAACGGGCGGACACGGGTGTCTCTAAATGCTGGATGTTGGGCAGGCGGCGCAGGCGCGGCGTCTCCGGGTGCTGGAAGGAGACGCACAACAGATGCAGGTCATCGCAGATGCGCTCCACCACGATGGCCTGTTCGCGGCGGTCTTTCTCGTTGGCGAGCAGGGCGGCCCCCAGGCGGGCGTCTTCCGCCGGGGTGTCGCCGCGCGGCGCGGAACCGGCCAGGGCGACGGTCTCCAGGTTCAACCCGCGGGCGCGGGCGAGCAGTTCGGGCGTGGCCCCCATGAACACATGACCGGGGCGCGGCTCGAAGTAGAAGCGATAGGTCTGCGGGTAGCGCTGGCACAGGCGGGCGAAGGCCGTCACCAGCGAAGGGGTGCGGGTGAAAGTCACTTCGCGGCTGCGAGCGAAGACCACTTTTTCCAGTTCGCCAGCGGCCACGGCCTGGCGAGCGGCGTTCACCATCGTCTCCCAGCGGGGGTAATCGAGGGCGTCTTCCCATCGGGCGGGGGTCAACGGGGGAAGCGGACGCTCCGGCAAAAGCGGGGGGACATCGTCAGGACGGAGGGCGATCAAACGTCCGCTATCCGCGGTCTGACGATAGATGTATCGGGGCAGGACAAAGCGCGGGCGGTCGAGGCCCTCCCAGAGGGAGTCCGAGATTCCACTCCGGTCGAAGGGCAAACCCCCAAAGAGGCGCACCGCATCATCTTCCACGAATCCCCCCTGACGGCGCAGGTCATCCAACTGACGCGTCAGCGCCGCGGGGTCATCCCCCTGAATCGCCGCCGCCTGTCCCCAGGCGACCACAATTTCATCGGGGGAAAACCAGGCCCAGCGCGGCTGCCCCTGGAGGGCGTTCAGCAGGGCGAGGGGGTCGGCGAGCGTGACCGGCTCCGGCGGCAAGAGGGTCTCTGTGAGGGTCATGCTTCGGCCTCGCTTTCAAATCCAATGGAGCGCAGCAACATGGCGCGCAGCGTGGGGGCGATGCGGTCGGGGGTGGGCTGGCCGGTTTGAATCCAGCGCATGACCAGCTCGTTGATCGCGCCGACCCAGGCATAGGCGGCGATTTCGCTGTCCAGCGGGGGGATGTCGCCATCGGCGATGGCCTCGTCGAGGTGACGCTGGATCAACTGGGCGAAGCGGTCGAGGATTTGCATGCGCTTGGCCTCGAAGGTCTGGCCGAGGCCGACGGCCTGGACGAGGAAGATTTTCGCCAGTTTGCGATACTCGCCAAAGACGGCCAGCCCGGCGTTGAGGGCGGCTTCGACGCGGCGCATCCCGCCCTGCTCGGTGGCGATGGCGTCCCTCAGGCGGGATTCCAGCCGCTCGGCGAACTCGTCCACCAGGGCGAGGAAGAGCTGTTCCTTGCCGGGGAAGTGGAAATACACCGAGCCTTTGGATGACCCTGCCTCGGCGACGATGTCGTCCATACGGGCTTCATAGTAGCCTTTACGGGCGAAGACGCTCAGGGCGGCGTCGAGGATGCGCTGGCGGGTTTGCTGAGCTTTAGTTGGTTGCATTGGTTAGAGAGGTTGCATTAGTTCCATTGGCTGGCATTAAACCGACTGGTCGGTCTAATAAATTATATCCCTAAGGAGGGAAAGTGCCAAGCTGTAGAGCGGTGGTAAACTTGGAAACCTGACAAGTGACTTATGAGCAAAAAATCTCCCTCCCCCTCCCTTAAACCCGGCGCCGCGACGGCAGTGAGTTGCAGCAATATCGCTTTCATCAAGTATTGGGGCAACCGCGATCACCGGCTGCGCCTGCCCGCCAGCGGCTCGATTTCGATGAACCTGGACAGCCTGACAACGCGCACCACGGTGCGCTTTGACCCGGTGTTGCCCCGCGATGAACTCATCCTGAACGGGGAACCCGCCGCCGAGGCCGCCCGCCAGCGCGTCAGCGAGTTTCTGACGCACGTGCGGCAACTGGCGGGCATCTCCCTGGCGGCGCGGGTGGAGAGCGTCAACAACTTCCCTATGGGGGCAGGGATCGCCTCCTCGGCCTCGGCTTTCGCCGCCCTCAGCCTGGCCACCAGCGCGGCCGCGGGGCTGGAGCTCGACGAGCGCGATCTTTCCCGGCTGGCGAGGCGCGGCTCAGGCTCGGCCTGCCGCTCAGTCCCCGGTGGTTTTGTGGAATGGGAGGCCGGTAGGGGCGACGAGGATTCCTACGCCCATTCCATCGCCCCAGCGGATCACTGGGCGCTGAGCGACTGTGTGGCGATCGTCAGCCGCGAGCACAAAGCGACCGGCTCCAGCGCCGGTCACCCCCTGGCGGATACCAGCCCCCTGCACCCGGCACGGCTGGCCCAGGTGGACGAAAGCCTGCGCCGCTGCCGCCAGGCGATCCTGGAGCGCGATATTGAAGCCCTCGCCGCGGTCACCGAGGCAGATTGCCACCTGATGCACGCGGTGATGATGACCTCCTCGCCGCCGCTGATCTACTGGCAGCCCGGCACGCTCGCGGTGATGCACGCCGTTCAGCAATGGCGCCGCGAGGGATTGCCCGCCTGCTACACCATAGACGCCGGGCCAAACGTGCATGTGATCTGCGCGGCCGAGGCGGAGGCCCAGGTCGTCGCCCGCCTGCGGGAACTGCCCGGCGTGCTGGATGTGCTGGTAGCCCACCCCGGCGGCCCGGCCCGGCTGGAGAGGTGAAGCCCGACAAACGGGGTATAATTTCAGAAAATAACCGTAACACCGGTACAGAATTGAAGGTATCTGATTATGACGCTTACCGCGATCATTCAACTGGTCATTGCCCTCTCGGCATTGATCCTGGTTCACGAGCTGGGGCACTTCCTGGCCGCCCGGCTGTTCAAAGTTGAGGTGCAGGAATTCGGCCTCGGCTACCCGCCGCGGGCGCTGACGCTCTTTGAACGCAACGGCACTAAATACACCCTCAACTGGCTGCCGCTGGGCGGCTTTGTGCGCCTGAAAGGCGAGATCGAGGACGACCCCGAAGCGGGCAGCCTGCAAGCCGCCAGCCCGTGGGCGCGGCTGGCAATCTTCGCTGCCGGACCGCTGATGAACCTGCTGACGGCCGCGCTGCTCTACGCGGCGATTTTCGTGCAGGCCGACGCCCCGGATTTCAGCAAAGTGCTGATCGTAGAGGTCGCCCCCGGCTCGCCCGCCGAAGCGGCTGGCCTGCTGCCCGGCGACATCATCACCGCGGTGAACGGCGAGCCAGTCAACGGCACCAACGAGTTGCACACCGTCATCTACGCCCACCTGGGCGAAACTATTGAACTGACCTATCTGCGCGACGGCGAAAGCACCCAGGTCAGCCTGACGCCGCGCCGGGACCCGCCCCCCAACGAAGGGGCCATCGGCATCGCCATGAGCAACCCGCTGCGGCCAGTCACCTGGGCGGAGGCCATCCCCATCGGGGCGCGCACCACCTACGAAAGCGCCGTGTTCCTGCTCAGCATCCCCGCCGAGATCATCCGCGGCACCATCGCCCCCGAAGCCGCGCGCCCGGTGGGTCTCAAAGGCATGGTGGATGCCCTGGAATACGTCAACGAGCAGGATTCCCCCGTGGAGAACGCCCCTGTCAACATCAACGTACTGGGCTTCTTCGCCTGGATCAGCGTCACGCTGGGGATCGTCAACCTGCTGCCTATCCCGGCGCTGGACGGCGGGCGCATCCTGTTTGTGCTACCGGAAATTGTGCTCCGCCGCCGCGTACCGCTGGAGTGGCAAAGCATCATCATCACCATCAGCTTTACCGCACTGATAATCCTGATGATTTACATTAACCTGCTTGATTTCATTGATCCGCTACAACTGCCCCAATGAGAGCGATGAAATCTTCCCTCGACCCGGCGTTTCAACAGGTGCTCGACGCCCTGACCGACACCCAGGCGGAGTGGCTGGCGGAATATCTGCTGCCGCTCTCCGACCTGGAAGGTGAGGAAGCCGAAGCCTTCACCGCCATCTGGCCGCAAATCCACCCCGATCGCAAACTGGCTTTGCTGGAGGCGATGGAGCAAAACGCCGATGAGAATTTTCTGCTCGATTACGAGCACGTCTGCCGCCTGGCGATCACCGACAGCGATCCGCAGGTGCGCTTCCTTGGCGTGCGGGCGCTCAATCTGTACGAACCGGTTGATCTGATTGACACCTTCCGCACCATGCTCGCCGAGGACCCGGACGAGAACGTGCGCGCCGTTTGCGCCCTGGCCCTGGGACACTTTGTCTACCTGGGGGAGATTGAGGAAATCCCCGAGGCGACCTATCAACAGGTCTACGACAGCCTGCTGACCGCGGCGCAGGGGAGCGACACGCGCGAAGTGCGCCGCCGCGCCCTGGAAGCGCTGGGCTTTGCCAACTGCCCGGAAGTGAACCAGTTGATCCAGGACGCGTATCAGACCGGCGAAAGCGACTGGCTTGCCAGCGCTATTTTCGCCATGGGGCGCTCCTACAACTCGCGCTGGCATAATCAAGTGATGGAGATGCTCGACCACCGTCTGCCGGATATCCGCTTCGAGGCGGCGCGCGCCGCCGGTGAGCTGGAAATCCACGCCGCTCGCCCGCGGCTGATTGAGCTGCTGGACGACAGCGACACCCATGTGCGCATGGCCGCCGCATGGTCGCTCTCCCAGATCGGCGGTCAGGGAGTGCTTGAAGCCCTGGAAGACCTGCAATCCCAGCCCCTGAATGAAAACGAACTCGCCCTGCTCGATGAGGCCATCTCGAACCTGCTCTTTAACGAGGGCATCGGGATGTTTGACCTGTTAGAGATTGACGAACCAGAGTTCGAGATCGACGACGAGGACAAGCGGGTATGACCCCCTCGCCCCATCAACGGGAATCATCGTGAGCGCCATCCCCTCCCTCTTCCTGAACAACCTGCTCCCCATCCTGCTGATCGCCGCGCTGGGCTATGCCCTCGGCCAGTGGCTCGAAGTTGACCCCAAATCGGTCTCGCGGATGGTCTTTTACGTTCTCAGCCCGTTCCTGGTATTCGACCTGCTCGCCAACAGCCAGTTGAGCAACGGCGACATCGCCCGCATGATGAGCTTCGCCGTGGCGCAGGCGTTGCTGATCGGCGCGGCGACGTGGGCCATAGGGCGCGCCCTGCGGCTGGAGCGCCAGCTCTTCGCCGCCGTGATGCTGACCACCATCCTGGTCAACGCCGGGAACTACGGGCTATCGCTGAACGCCTTCGCCTTCGGCGAAGAGGCGCTGGCCCACGCCAGCCTGTTTTTCATCACCTCGGCGCTGATCACCTACACCGTGGGCGTGACCATCGCCTCGCTGGGCACGGCCAGCCTGAAAGAATCGCTCGCCCGGTTGGCTGGCATCCCGGCGATCTACGCCGCCGCGCTTGGCGGCCTGTTCAACGCCTTCGACTGGCCCATCCCATTCCCCCTGGAGCGCACCGTCGCCCTGCTCTCCGACGCCACCATCCCGGCCATGCTGATCGTCCTCGGCCTACAAGTGCAGCGCGGCCAGCGCTCCTGGGAATTCAAGGCCCTGGCTTTCGCCGCGGGCATGCGCCTGGTTGGGGGTGCGCTGATCGCCCTGCTCACCGCCAGCCTGTTCGGCCTGCGAGGCGCGGCCCTGAACGCCGGAGTCATCGAGGCCGCCACCCCAACCGCGGTGATGACGACCATCCTGGCTACCGAGTTCGATGCCAGGCCAGCTTTCGTCACCTCGGTGGTCTTCATCACTACGTTGCTCAGCCCATTAACCCTCACCCCGTTGCTGGCCTATCTGGGAGCCTGACATGCGCCACTGGTGGTTGATCTTTTCTCTGTTGATCGGATTATCCCTGGGGCAGCTGCGCCACGCCGAAGGGCAATCCCCCGTGCAGGTCGCCGACCCGCGGGTTTCCTACACCTTCGGCGAGACGCTGACCATTGAGACAGAGGTCAATTCCGAGGCGACCATCCAGCAAGTTCAGATTCACCTGCTCCCCGAGGGGAATATGCAGCAGATCATCGCCGAGGCCGCGCTCACGCCGGAAGGGATATTGACCTACAGCCTCGATCTGAGCACCGCCCCGTTCACCGTTTTCGCGCCGGTGGACTACTGGTTCACCTTTACGCTTGAGAACGGCGAAAGCGTTGCATCCCGGCGCTTCACCTTCACCTATGCCGATAACCGATTCGATTGGCAATCGCTGGAAACCGATGAATTCGCCGTTTACTGGTATCAAGGCGATTCCGCGCTGGGGGGCACCATCCTCAACACCGCCTACGAGGGGCTGGCGCGCATTCGCCTTCAGGTGGAACTGCCCGACCTGGAAAAAGTGACCTACTACGTCTACGCCAGCGCGGCCGAATTACAGGCGACGCTCCCCTTCAACGGGCCAAGCGCCGGACTGGTCGCCGGGCACGCCACGCCCGCCGCCAACCGCGTGTTGGTCAGCATCCCCCCCGGCCCTTCCCAGGCCCTGGAGATCAAACGCCAGATCCCGCACGAGCTGGCGCACGTTTTGCTCTACCAGAAACTGGGCGAGGATTACAACCGGCTGCCAAGCTGGCTCTCGGAGGGACTGGCCTCCAGCGTGGAGCTTTTCCCCAACCCCGATTACCCCCTGCTACTGGACAAAGCCTACCAGCGCGAGATGATCCTCCCCATGAATGCGCTGTGCGAGAGCTTTCCGGTAGATGCGGCAAACTTCCAGCTTGCCTATGCGCAGTCTGCATCATTCACCTGGTACCTGCTCACCCAGTACGGCGCTGAAGGCATCAACGCCTTGCTCAACGCCTACGCCGAAGGATTCGGCTGCGAGCGCGCCCCGGAAGTCGCCCTGGGACGGCCGCTGACGCAACTGGAGAGCGAATGGCGTCAGGTCACCTTTGATGAAAGCCCACTGCGTACAGCCCTGGAAGGGATGCTGCCCTGGCTGCTGATCGCCGGGGTCTTTATCCTCCCGCTAACCGGCTTTTATCTGGGCAAGAGCCTGCTTCAACGCCCGCTGTGGAGGAAAAGGAGCGAGACTCAACCATGACGAGCGAACTTTCCCGTCTCCACGCCCGCGTGGAAGGGCACGTGCAGGGTGTGGGTTTCCGCTACTTTGTGCTGGAAAACGCCAACCGCCTGGGGCTGACCGGCTGGGTGCGCAACCGGCGCGACGGCAGCGTGGAAGTGCACGCCGAAGGTCCCCGCGCCGACCTGGAGACCTTGCTTGCGGCGCTGCGCCGCGGGCCGCGCCCCAATACCACAAGCGCCGTTCAGGCGGAGTGGAGCCAGGCCACCGGCAAATTCTCACGCTCGCGCTTCCGCATCCGGATGACGGCTTAAGCCGCCCCGCCAAACCCCAACCCGCGCTCCTTCAGCGAGACCCAACGCCCCGCGCCGATCACGATATGGTCAAGCACGACGATATCGAGCAGCCTGCCCGCCTCGACAATCGCCCGCGTCACGGCCACATCGTCCGGGCTGGGGGTGGGGTCGCCGCTGGGGTGATTGTGGGCGACAATCACCGCGGACGCGTTGCGACGCACAGCAGCGCGGAAGATCTCCCCCACCCTCACCTGCGAGGCGTTCACCGAACCGCGATACAGATCCACAATATCCAAAACCCGATTGCGCGTATCCAGGAGCAAAACACGCAAATACTCCTGCTCCAGCGCGCTCATTTCATATTCCAGCAAGGCGGCTGCATCTGCCGGTGCGTGAATAGCGGGCCGCTCTTCCGGCGCTTCGAGCGCCAGCCGACGCCCTATTTCAATGGCCGCTTTGATCTGCGCTGCCTTGGCCGGGCCAACTCCCCGCTGCTGACAGATCTCCTCATACGCAGCCCTGTGCAGGCCGCGCAATCCGCCGAAGGCCTGCAACAGACGTAGCCCGACCTGGACGGCGTTTTCCCCCGCCACGCCCACACGCAACAGAATGGCGAGCAACTCCGCATTGGAGAGCGCCTGCGGCCCCAGTTGCGCCAGGCGCTCGCGCGGTCGCTCACTGGAAGCCAGATCGGTGATCCGATAAACTGTTTTCCCACTCATCTGTACTCACCCCACGTGTACAATAAACCGCGTTACGCATCCCGCGCCTGGACGGTGAAGGCCACGATGGGGATGTGCTCAGCGATGCGATGCAAAGCCTCCGGCGAGTCATCGTAGGGCAGGCCAATGACGCGCATCAACTCCTTAAAGGCCAGGGGATAGCGCTCAGCGTAACGCCGTAACTCGGCTTCCCCCTCCTCCCGCGCAAGCCGCCGGGCGAGCGCCTGCATCTTGCGGTTGCCAACCCGGATGGTCACCTGGGGCGTTTTGAGGATATTGCGAAACCAGTGTGACCGCTCTCCAAAGCCAGAAGCCACATAGTACGTGTCGCTCTCCGAATCGTGGCGCATGACTTCGACGACTGCCTGACGCGGCAGCCCGCTCTTGCGCCCGATATGGGTCAACAGCATGAAGCGTCTGCCGAGCAGAAACCCCAGACCCAGCCGGTAAAGATAAATCGGCAATCGCCAGAGAATCGCCCGCCATCCACGCGGCGGAGATTTGGGTTTAAAGGTATGTTCATCCATCACGAGTATTCCTCCAGATAACCACAGCCAGAGACCGGAAGCGGACATTTACTTCAGTTCGATCGCTCCCTCCGGGCATTGCAGCACGCACGCTCCGCAGGCGATGCACTTCTCCCCATCATGAAAGATGACTTTGCGGTTGGCGCGGTCAGGCGTCCAGCAACCGATGGGGCAAACATCATAACACTGGTACACGCCAGTGCACTTATCGGGGTGAAAATGAATCTCCAGATGCCGCAGCGATTTGGCGATTTCCCAGTGTTCGAGGAGGGAGGAGAGAAAAGTGGGAGTAGAATTCATAAGCGTTTTGTTGTTTACGACGGACGGCGGACCGCGGCCAACCGTCCGCCGTCCTCATCGCCATCCCAAAGCCATCGGCAGCAGCCAGTACACCAGCCCCAGGACGGCAAAGATCACCACTTCCGGCAGCCAGTTGGCCTGCTCACCGCGCATCAACGGTGACATCCCCTGCAGCTCGCCGCCGGTGAAGACCGAAAGACCAATCAGACCAATAGACCAATTGACAAGCTGGCTGGCTGGCAATTGGGCAACCAGAGAAGAGTAAAGCAGCAAGCCGCCCAGGGCGATCAAGCTCAGAGGGATGGACTTCCACAGCCCATCTTTCCCCGGCAGCCAGGGGTGCACGACGGCGTAGAAGTAGCTCAACCCCACCAGCGCCGCTGTGACTGGCCAGAACACCGGTCGCCACCAGATGAAAACCGGCAGCAAGATCATCAGCGCATAAAAGCCCAACGTGACAGTAACCATCTCCAGGCGATCCCTGAGCGGAAAATCCACCCGGCGCATATCCTCCGTCTTTTTGCGGTGGGCGCGCAGGTAAGGAGGGATATCCTCCGCTTTGACCGGCCCCCAATGGACTCCCCAGCCGGTTTCGCGGCGGATCTTCCAGCCGTCCACACCGTTGGCACACAACTGCGGCAGGATCAGCGCGTGGTGATCCACCACCTCGGCGAGGCGATAGATTTTGAAAGCGGCGATGACCTTTTCGGCGGTAAAGTAACCGCCGCCCGCGGCGCACCACACGTTGATGCCCGCCGAATCGGCCACCAGCAGCCAGCAATCCACCTTTCCATCCAGGGCGCGCACCACCCTGCGCACCGTCAGGTCGAAGTTCCCGGTCACCAGAGCGGGCGACCGACGGTCGGGGTTGCCGATGGCGTAGAGGCCGGCTTTGAACTTCGGGTAGGGCGGGAGGATGCGAAAGAACAGGCTCCACAGATCAGTGAGGAGAGTTCTCGGCGTGACGCGGTGGCGCAGGCGGGGAACTGACCACAGACGGCGGGCTGCTGTTGGCGGCCGGGCTCGGGCAACGTAGAGGACCAAGCTTCCGCCCAGGAGAGCTTCGGCGCGCATCGCGGTGTAACCACTACGCGCCAGGGTATTCTCAAAATCGCGCAGTGCGTGGGTGGTGGCCCGGGTCAGCAGCCAGGTCAACAGGGCGAGCGGCAGGCGCACCCCCCAATAAAGCAGGCGCGCGAAAAACTGCCGGGGGATGACCTCATCGGCGATCAGCAAGCGGCCGTCAGGGGCGAGCAGGCGGGAACACGCCTCCAAAACATAGTGCTGTTCTTCCGACGAAAGTTCGGAGAACACCAGCGTGGAGACGATGACATCGAAGCTGGCCTCCGGGAAGTGGTCGCCTATTTGAGAGGCGGCCATCGCTTCTAGGGCAACGCGCCCGGCGGCGACCTCGGCGGCAAGGCGGCGCTCGGCCTCGGCCAGCATCGCCGGGGAGATGTCCACCCCAACCACCTGAGCACCGCGCGCGGCCATCATCTGAGACAACTCGCCGGTGCCGCAGCCGATCTCCAGCACTCGGTCGCCTGGCTGGATGTAGCGCGCCGCGATCTCGCGCTTGAGTTTGCGCAACCGCCCCAGGGTGAGCCACTGAATCCCTCGATCGTAGGCCCGGGGGCTGGTTTCCAGCCACTTCATGAAGACGGTAGCCATTTCAGGCCTTGATGCCCTCCAGCAGAATCCGCATGCCAGAGCGGATGTGGTTTTCAACATCCACGGATTCAGAATCGTAAACCCACAGCAGGATCGTCCCCTCGAAGATCGCGCCGGCAGCGATGGCGATCTCTTCCGCGTTCTGCAGGCGGAACTCGCCGCGGTCAATCCCCTGTTGAATGATTGGCAGAATCAGTTCAAGATAGCTACGGAAATACTGGCGGAAAGTCTGTTGCACCAGCTTGCGACGGAAAATCACTCCCAGGAATTCATAGGCGATCGGCACCAGACTAAGCCAGGAGTTGAGATTGGCGATCACCGCCTCGCTGAACTGCCACAGGCGCTCGCTGGCAGTCCCCGGGGCGTGCTGCAGTTCAGTCAGATCGCGCAGCTCGCGCTGGAACAGGCGATCGAGCAAATGAATGATGAGGTCATCTTTGCTCTTAAAATAGAGGTAGAGCGTGCCCTTGCTGACCTCGGCGCGATCAGCGATATCCTCCATGCGCGCCTGGTGAAAGCCTTTTTGGGCAAACACGGCGGCGGCGGCGTTGAGAATCTGAGCGATGCGTTTTTCGGAAACATCCGGACGTGGCGACATAAGGCATTCCTCAATAAAACTGACCAGTCAGTCAACAACAGCTTAACAAAAAGCCAGCGGGAAGTCAACCGCGTGTCAATAACCTCTCGTGGGCTAAAGCAGGACTTGCAGAAGTTATTTAACCTGAGTTCGGGTTAGGAATAAAACGCCATGGATGCGATCAGCGCCCTTCGATACG
>CAZZFZ010000056.1:0-17157 GCA_964653835.1 uncultured Anaerolineales bacterium | reverse complement strand
TCTCTATCACACTCCACGACCCCACCCGACAGCCACAACTGCCCCCTAACGGGCAGCGGCAGCGCGGTATAAGAGCAAGGGAAAACGGCTCAAAATCCGTCGCGCCCGCGCCGAAAACGCAACTTCCCCAGGGGTTGGCGTGTTTACAATCTTACACGGCCTTCCGGCCATCGGCACCGCGGAGGGGCTGCTGGTTGTGGAAGAAATCCAGCCCGCCGGGAAGCGCCCCATGCCGGGCGAAGTTTTCATCCGCGGAGCGCGCGACTGGCAAACCAATGAACCAATGAACTAATGCAACCAATGCAATCAACAAACCAACCAAAGGAGATAACACCATGAAAACCAATGTCTTTCTGGCAGAACTGATCGGCACTTTTGCGCTCACCTTCATCGGCGCGGGCGCGGGCGCGCTCGGCGTCGGCGGACTGGTCGGCGTGGCCTTCGCCCACGGCCTGACCGTAATGGCCTTTATCTACGCCTACGGCCACATCTCCGGTACGCACATCAACCCGGCCGTGACCTTCGGCGCGGCGCTGGCAGGCGCGCTCTCCTGGGCTGAGGCAGTTTACTACTGGATCGCTCAGTTCATCGGCGCGGCTCTTGCCGGGGCGCTGCTGTTCTTCGTGCTGGGCGGCGCCTCCACCGGCCTGGGCGCGACCGTGCTCGCCAGCGGCGTCACCCCCGTGCAGGGCGTGGTGCTCGAAGCCGTGCTGACCTTCCTGCTGGTCAACTCGGTACTGCAAGGCGCAGTGCGCGGCAAAGCGGGCAACTTCGCCGGCGTCGCCATCGGCCTGACCCTCACCCTCGCCATCCTGATGGGCGGCCCGCTGACCGGCGCTTCGCTCAACCCGGCGCGCACCTTCGGCCCGGCCCTGTTCACCGGCACGCTCAACCAGTTCTGGATCTACCTGGTCGGCCCCTTCGCCGGCGCGGCCCTCGCCTTCGTGGCGGATCGCGTGCTCAGCAAAGAGTAACCAAAACACAACAGGAGCCACAGATGAACAGGATAAACGCGGATTATTCTTGTTCTTACCCGTATCTGCGTTCGTATTTGCGTTCATCCGTGTCCATCTGTGGTTCCTTCATCCTGACCACAAAGACTGATCCCCTCCGTGCCTCTTCGTGTCCTTCGTGGTTAAATCATTCCCTATGAACTCAGACTCCCCTCCCATCTATCACATCACCCTGCTGCGGCACGGCGAATCGGTCGGCAACGCTGAAGGCTACCACCAGGGCCAAGCCGATTTCCCGCTGACAGAGAAAGGCCGCGCCCAGGCGCGCGCCCTGGCCGAATACTGGCGGGCAAGCGACATCCGCTTCGACCAGGCCATCGCCAGCCCGCAAAGCCGGGCGCGCGAGACCGCCGAGATCATCACCGCGGCCCTCGGCGTGCCCCTCGAGTTCGACGAAGTCTGGATGGAGCGCGATAACGGCGTGCTGGCCGGGCTGCTGTGGAGCGAGGCGCAGGAGAAATACCCCCAACCCGAATTCATCCCCACCTACCAGCCCATCGGGCAAAAGGGCGAGAGCCAGTGGGAGCTTTACCTGCGCGGTGGCCGCGCCATCCAGAGCCTGATGCACCGCCCGCCCGCCCGCTATCTTATCGTCTCCCACGGCGGGCTGCTTAACATGGTGATGTACGCCCTGCTGGGCATCTCCCCCCCGCCCAACTTCCACGGGCCGCGCTTCCGCTTCCGCAACACCGCCTTCGCCACCCTGGAATACCGCCCCGACCGCCACACCTGGGTGATCCACGGGGTCAACCAGCGCCCCCACTGGGAGGGAGAGGAAACCAACACCCCATGAAACTCCGCTTTCTCACCCTGGGCGCAGGGGCGATTGGCTCCTACATCGGCGGCAGCCTGGCGCTGGCCGGGTATCCGGTCACGTTTGTGGAACGACCTGAGGTGGCCGCTGGGTTGCGCTCGCGCGGCATGCGTCTCACCCTGGCGGATGGCGACCACGTCATCCCGGACCCGCGGGTGGTCAACGGGATTGAGGAGGTGCTTGCCTCCGAGGACTTCGACGTGGCCCTCTTCGCCCTCAAGTCCTACCACACCGCGGCCTTCCTCGAGCAGCTACCAGCCTCCAACCCCCAATTGCCCGCTTTCCTCTGCCTCTCCAACGGGGTGGACAATGAACCCGCCCTGGCCGCCGCCTTGGGCGCAGAGAACGTGATCGCCGGCACAGTGACCTCCGCCATCGGCCGCCGCGCCGCCGGGGATATCGCCCTGGAAAAGCTGCGCGGCGTGGGCGTCGCCGGGGGACATCCCCTCTCCGAGGCCATCGTCGCCGCCTTCAACCGCGCCGGTCTGAACGCCCGCCTCTACCCCCGCGCCGCCGATATGAAATGGTCGAAGATGCTCACCAACCTGCTGGCGAACGCCACTTCCGCCATCCTGGATATGACCCCGGCGGAAATCTTCGCCCACCCCGGTCTCTACCGCCTGGAGATCGCCCAACTGCGCGAAGCCCTGGCGGTGATGCGCGCCCAGGACATCCGCGTGGTGGATTTACCCGGCACGCCGGTGCGCGCTCTGGCCTTCGCCGTGCGCTTCCTTCCCACTGCTCTCTCCCGCCCGCTGCTCGCCAAAGCCGTCGGCGGTGGGCGCGGCGGCAAGATGCCCTCCTTCCACATTGACCTGCACAGCGGGCGCGGCCACTCCGAGGTGGATTACCTCAACGGCGCGGTGGCGCGCGCCGGGGAGCGCCGGGGCATCCCCACGCCGGTCAACCGCCTGCTCACCGAGACACTGCTGGGGTTGACTCGCGGCGAAATCCCCCTGGAAGCCTACCGCCGCAAGCCAGAGAAGCTCCTGGCGATGCTTACGTCAGCAAGATGAAAATCACACTGCTAGGCACCGGCACGCCGACCAACCCCCATCGCTTTCAAAGCGCTGTCCTGGTCGAAACCGGGGAGAGCAGGCTGTTGTTCGATGCCGGGCGCGGCGCCGTCCACCAGATGCACCAGGCGGGAATCGCGATCAGCCGTGTCAACCCCGTCTTCATCACCCACCATCACTTCGACCACATCAACGACCTGTTCGACGTGATCATCTCCTCCGCCATGCAGGGGCGCGAGCACCCCCTGGCGATCTACGGGCCGGCGGGCACCAGGCGGATCGTCCGCGCCCTGTTGGAAGAGGTGTACGCGCCGGACATCCGCTTTCGCATCGAGGAAGACCGGGACATCCGCCGTCGCGGGGGAAGCTGGGACGAACGCCCTGAGGCGATCTCGCGTGTAGATGTCAGGGACGTTGGCCCCGGCCTGGTCGCCGAAACCGCTCACTGGAAAGTCTACGCCGATTACGTCCGGCATGGCGATTTCCCCCAGGCCCGCGACTTTGAGTGGCGCTGCCTGGGTTATCGCATCGAAGCAGAAGGCAAAACCGTCGCCATCAGCGGTGATACAATCCCCTGCGAGGGCATCATCGGGTTGGCAAAGGACGCCGACTTGCTGATTCAATGCTGTCACCTCCCCAAAAGCCAGGTGACCAACCCCTTGATGATCTATCTTACCGAATCCATCCTGCCATCTTCGGGGCAGGTCGGCCTCATCGCCGCACAAGCCGGCGTCAAACGGATGGTCATCACCCACCTCAGCGCGACCATCAACCCGGCGACTTACGCAGAAATCCTCGCCGATATCCGCCAGGACTACGACGGCGAGGTGATCGTCGGAGAAGACTTGATGACAATCGAAATCTAGCAAGAGAAAAACTGAACCTTCCCGCAGGTTTGATAACATGAATTCGGGATAGTTTCAGTCGGAATCTTTATTTACCGCGGAGAGCGCAGAATCCGCAGAGAAGAATAAAAAATCTCTGCGCTCTCGGCGTACTCTGCGGTGAAATTACTCCAACCACGTTATCCCGAACTCAGGTGTAATAACCTGCAGGAGAATAGCAGGAGAGATACGCATGACAGAAACAAGCGATGTCGTCATCATCGGCGGCGGGATCATGGGAACGGCCACCGCCTACCAGCTGGCACGGCGCGGCGTGGACGTGACGCTCCTGGAAAAGACGCACCTGGCCGCTGGCTCCACCGCCTATACTTGCGGGGTCATCCGCCAGCTCTACTCCATCGAGACGCTGGCGCGCATGGCCTTCCGCGCCCTGCACACCTGGGCGAACTTCGCCGAGGTCGTCGGCGGGGAAGCGGGCTTCAAAAACTACGGCGTGCTGTGGGTGGCCGGGCCGGAGCACGCCGACGGCCTGCTGAAAAACGCCGCCATGCTGCGAAACATCGGCGTGCGCGTGGAAGTGCTCGACCCCCAGGCCGTCCGCGAACTGGCTCCCTGCCTGAAAACCGACGACATCCAGGTTGGCGTTTACGAACCCGAGGGCGGCGCCGCGGATGGCAGCCTGGCCTGCAACGCCTTCGCCAATCGCGCCCGCCAGTTAGGCGCAAGCATCCGCCAGGGCGTCGTGGTGACCGCCATCCGCGTGGATGGCGGCAAAGTGACGGGCGTAGAGACCTCTGCGGGTCGCTTCGACGCGCCGGTTGTGATCAACACCGCCGGCCCGTGGGGGCCTGCGCTGGCCCGTTCCGTGGGGCTGGAGATCCCCGCCGAACCCAGCCGCCACCAGGTCGTCAGCTTCAAACGTCCGCCCGACTTCCCCGCGCCAGAGCACCCGGTGACCGCCGACTTCATCAACAGCTTCTACGTCCGCCCCGACACCGGCGGGCTGACCAACGCCGGAGATCTTGAAGACGACACCTCCGATGTGGTCCGCAACCCCGACGCCTACAACACCAAAGCCGACCGTGCCTTCATCGAGAAAATGGCCGAGCGCAGCGCTAGGCGCTTCCCCGACCTCGAACGCGGCCACGTGCACAGCGGCTGGGCGGGGATGTACACCGTCACGCCGGACTGGCGGCCGATCATTGACAAAATCGAGGAAATCCCCGGCCTGATCGTCGGCCTGGGTTTCAGCGGCAGCGGCTTCAAAATGGGGCCCGTCGCCGGAGAGATGCTGGCCGATCTGGCGACCGACGATCAGCACTGCCCCATCGATCCATCCATCTTCCGCCTGAAACGATTTACGGAAGGCAAAGAAATCAAAAGCGATTACGACTACTCCATCGTCTCGTGATAGGACTTATTCACCACAGAGCACACAGAGACTCAGAATAATTGTTGCCCCCCATCACTAAATCTCCGTGTTCTCCGTGACTCCGTGGTGCCCCCATAAAAAACTATGCCCAACCGACTGGCAAACGCCAACTCCCCCTATCTATTGCAACACGCCGAAAACCCCGTGAACTGGTATCCCTGGGGTGAAGAGGCGCTGGAAAAAGCCAGAGCCGAGGATAAACCCATCTTCCTGAGCATCGGCTACGCCGCCTGCCACTGGTGTCATGTGATGGCGCATGAATCCTTCGAGGACCCCGAGACGGCGGCGATCATGAACGCGCACTTCGTTAACATCAAAGTGGACCGCGAGGAACGACCCGATCTCGACTCGATCTACATGCAGGCGGTGGTGGCGATGACCGGTCAGGGCGGCTGGCCGATGAGCGTTTTCCTCACCCCCGAGGGTGAGCCGTTCTACGGCGGCACATACTTTCCCCCGGAACGGCGCTACAACATGCCTGCCTTCCGCGATGTGCTGCTCCGCATCGCCGATCTGTGGCAGCGCGACCGCGCTAAATTGCTGGAAAACAGCCAGAAATTAAGCCAGCACTTGCAGCGCGCCGCCGCGCTCCCCGGCGCGTCGTCCGCTCCCTTAAGCCTGGAAACCCTGCATGAGGCCTCACTGCGCCTCGCCCAGGCTTACGACTGGCAAAACGGTGGCTGGGGACGCGCCCCCAAATTCCCCCAGCCGATGACGATCGAATTCCTGCTCACCCAGGCTACCCGCGGCGACCGCACCGCCCGCGATGTGGCTGTGCACGCCCTGCGCGCCATGGCCCGCGGCGGGATGTACGACGTGGTTGGCGGCGGCTTTGCCCGCTACAGCGTGGACGCATCCTGGCGCGTGCCCCATTTTGAGAAAATGCTCTACGATAACGCCCAGCTCGCCCTGGCTTACCTGCACGCCCACCTGCTTACCGGCGAGGCGGATTTCCGCCGCGTCTGCGAGGCCACCCTCGATTTCGTGCTGCGCGAGATGACCTATCCACAGGGCGGCTTCTACGCCAGCCTGGACGCCGACTCCGAGGGCGAGGAGGGCAAATTCTACCTGTGGACTCCGGCGGAGATCCGCGCCGCGCTGGACGACGAGGAGGACGCCCGCTTTGTGATCGCCGCCTACGGCGTCACCGATGCGGGCAACTTCGAGGGCCGCAACGTCTTGCAGCGCGCCCAGAGCGACGCGCAGCTGGCCGAGGCCTTCAGCTTACCCCCGGAGCAGGTCAGCGACCAGCTGGCGCAACTGCACCGCCGCCTGCTGGCAGCGCGCCAGCAGCGCGTCCGCCCCGCCACCGATGACAAAGTGCTGCTCGCCTGGAACGCGCTGATGCTGCGCGCCTTCGCCGAGGCCGGGCGTTTTCTCAAACGTCCCGATTACACCGCCGTCGCCCGGCGCAACGCCGAGTTCCTGCTGCGCGAACTCCGCCGCGCCGATGGCCGCCTGCTGCGCTCCTGGCGCGAGGGGCAGGCGCAACACAACGCCTACCTCGAAGATTACGCCGCCCTAATCCTGGCGTTACTGGCGCTCTACCAGAGCGACCCGCAAACCCGTTGGTTCGCCGCGGCGCGCCAGCTCACCGAGGCCATGCTGGCCCACTTCAGCGATCCGCAGGGTGGCTTCTTCGACACCCCCGACGACCACGAAACCCTGCTGCTGCGCCCCAAAGATTTGCAAGATAACGCCACGCCCTCCGGCAACGCCCTGGCAGTCACCGCCCTGCTGCACATGGCCGCCTTCGAGCCTGCCTCCGATTGGCGCGAGGCCGCCGAGCCGATGCTGGAGCAGATGAGCGGTCACATGCTGCGCTACCCCACCGCTTTCGCCCAATGGCTATGCGCCGCTGATTTCGCCCTCGGCCCAGCGCAGGAGGTCGCCCTGCTGACTGCGCCGGACAACCCCGAAACGGAAGCGTTCCTCGATGCTTTGTGGGCGACCCACCGCCCGCGGCTGGTGGCAGCCATCTCGCCCTATCCACCCGAGGCGGAAGCACCGGAGCTGCTCCACGACCGCCCGCTGGTCAACGAGTGCACCACCGCCTACGTCTGCCAGGGGTTCGTCTGCCTGCCCCCTGTCAACCACGCCGCGGGTATGGAAAAGCTCCTGAACGCATAAACAGCAATTAGAACCTCCCGCGGGTTTGCAAACCCGCGGGAGTTCTAATTTTTAAGTTGACTTCCAAAACGTTTTGGAATAGAATGAAGCCGCAGCCAAAACGTTTTGGAAACACCCCTCCCACCATGCCTGTAACCCTCAAGGATATCGCCAAAAAGGTCGGTCGGTCTGTCACTACGGTTTCGCGCGCCCTGCACGGCTACGATGATGTCAGCGAGCAGACCCGCGCCGAGGTTTTACGCGTGGCGAAAGAGCTGGGCTACACCCCCAACATCCTGGCGCAGCGCCTGCAAAAACAACACACCGACACCCTCGGCCTGATACTGCCCACCTTTGGGCCGCGCTTCTCCGACCCGTTCTTCAGCGAATTCCTGGCGGGCGTGGGCAACAAAGCGGCCAAACTGGGATATGACCTGCTGGTCTCCACCCGTGCCCCTGGCGAAGAGGAAATGCGCGTCTACGAGAACATGGTGCAAAGCTACCGCGTGGACGGCCTCATCATCGTCCGCACCCGCCAGAACGACGCCCGTATCCAATACCTATGTGAGCACGGTTTTCCCTTCGCCGCATTTGGCCGCACCGGCATCGCGTGTGACTACACCTATGTGGATGAAGACGGCGAGCACGGCATGCGCCTGATGGCCCACCACCTGGCCGACCTCGGCCACAAAAAAATTGCCTTCATCGCCGCGCCGGATGAACTCATGTTTGCCCAGCACCGCCTGGCAGGTTTCCGGCAAGGCCTGGAGGAGCGCGGCATCGACTTACCCCCTGAGCGCATCGTCACCGGAGACCTGACCCAGCGCGACGGCTTCACCAAAGCCACCCAGCTCCTCGAACAGCCCAACCCGCCCACCGCCATCGCCGCCTGCAACGATCTGATGGCCCTGGGCGCAATCAGCGCCGCGCAAAAAAAGGGCCTGCGCGTGGGAGTAGATATCGCCATCACGGGCTTCGACAATACCCCCCTGGCCGAACACAGTCATCCGCCGCTGACAACCATCCACCAGCCGATTTATCAAATCGGCGATATGGTCTGCGAAATGCTGATCGAGCAGATCCGCGCCGAGTCACCCCAAACACATCAGGTCATCCTGGAGCCCTCCCTGGTGATACGCGAAAGCTGCGGGGGCAAAATCCCGCCATCCCAACCGGATCAAAATTACAGGAGGTGATGCCTATTGACCAGTCAACACATCCCACCTTCCCGCAACAAGTTGCCTGAAATTCCAAACTGGAGGATATAGAAAAAATGAAGAAGATTACGTTTATCCTGTTCGTAGCCCTTCTGGGGTCAGCACTACTGGCCGCCTGCCAGCCCCAAACGGTTGTTGAAACGGTGGTAGTGGAAAAAGAGAAAGAGGTGGTCGTCACCAAAGAAGTGCCGGTGGAAAAAGAGGTGGTCGTCACCGTTGAAGTGGAGGTTCCTGCTGAACCCGTTGAAAAGACTGTAATTGAATTCTGGACCACCGACAACGAGGAAGAGCGCGTCAACGTCTACGAGGAGATTGCTGCCGCCTTCATGGCCGAGCACCCTGAAGTAGACCTGCGCATCGTCCCCATCGAAGAGGCGGGTATCGCCCAGCGCATCGCCACCGCACAGGCCGCCAACCGACTGCCCGATATCGTCCGCATGGGCGTGGAGCGCGTCTCCGCTTTCGCGGCGGACGGAATCCTGGATGAGGATGCCGCGATGGCAACCATCCAGAGCATCGGCGAGGACGACTTCCGCGCCGGGCCGCTGGATATGGTTACCGACCCGGCCACGGGCAAATACGCCGCCGTACCCTTCGATGGCTGGATTCAGGCCATCTGGTATCGCGCCGATGTATTCGAGGCCGCCGGTCTCAACCCCCCGATCTCCTGGGATGACATCAACGCCGCCTGTGACACCTTACCCGGCGTCGGCAATCTGCTGTACGGCCTGACCCTGGGCACTGACCCCGGTCAGAACTACCCGCACCAGGTGTTCGAGCAGGTCGCCATGTCGAACAACGCCTGGCCGTTCGACACCGAGGGCAACGTCACCATGAACACGCCGGAGATGATCGAAGCGCTGGCGTTCTACACCGGCTTGCAGCGCTGCGCTACCCCCGGCCCGCAGTACTGGCGCGGCGCCCGTGAAGCCTACGAGTTAGATCAGGCCGGCATGCTGTTCTACAGCACCTACATCATGGATGACCTGGTGGAAGGTTCCGGCACCGAGGGCGGCGGCAAGGTCGAGATCCCGGTGGAAGACCTGGCCGGCAAGACCGGTTTCGCCCCGATGATGAAAGGCCCCAACGGAGCGGCTTCCTACGGGCAGTTGGTCACGCTCGGCATCCTGCAGGGCGCCGACCCGGTCGCCCAGGAAGTGGTCAAATTCTTCATGACCGGCGAGAACTACCAGAAGATCCTCGGCCTGGCGCCGTTCGGCAAGGTCCCCGTGCTCAAGAGCGCGGTCGAAGGCTGGGCCTCCCTCAGCCCCTACTTCGCCAACTACTCCGAGGAGACCCTCAGCCAGATCGCCAACGGCTTCGAAACCATGCAGCGCTGGCTCTTCCGCCCTGGCTATGACGCCACGCAGCGCGCTGTGATCGGCGATATTGAAGGCCGCCTGCTCATCCCGCAGGCCATCAGCAATATCGTCCTGGAAGGCACAATGACGCCTGAGACAGCTGCAGCATGGCTGCAAGAGCAGGTTGAAGCGCTTTACGCTGAACGACTCAACCAGTAGCCACAACGCTATGGGGGCGTGGGCACACAACCCATGCCCCCATCTCTTTTATTTACTCCGCACCATCCCCGCCATCTTAAAAAACGCGGAAAACATCCAAGCCTACCAGGGAGAAAGCCGTATGTCCCTCGCCACCAAGCTCAAAGTGGTTTCCCTTCAGGCGCGCGAAACCCGTCTGGCGTGGTCGCTCATCCTGCCCACGGCGCTAATCGTATTCGGGCTGGTGATCTTTCCAGCCATTTTCAGCGTGTGGGTGAGCTTCCACGATGTCGGCCTGCACAATCTCAACGACGTTTTCCACGCCCCTTTTGTCGGGCTTGAAAACTACCGCAAGGTCTTTGACGACTTCGCCTTCAAATTCCAGGGGTGGAACAACTGGGGGGCCGCGGTCACAAGCATTATCTATTCCTTTACGGCCACAACGCTTACCATCATCGTTGGGTTGATCGCCGCGCTCCTGCTCAACCGCCCCTTCCGCGGGCGCGGGCTGGCGCGGGCCATGTTCCTCTTTCCCTACGTCGCCCCCATCGTCAGCGTGGCGTTTGTGTGGCGCTGGATTCTCGATCCCCGCCCCTCCGGTGTGCTCAACGATGTTTTGATGCGCCTCGGGGTCATTGATCTCCCCAAAGCCTATCTCTCCACCCGCGGGCTGGCGCTGCTGCTGGTCATCATTTTCGAGGCCTGGCGCTACTTCCCATTCGCCATGCTGATGATCCTGGCGCGCCTGCAAGCCATTGACAAAACCATGTACGAGGCCGCAGAGGTGGATGGCGCCAACACCTGGCAAAAGTTTCTCAACATCACCCTCCCCGAGCTGCGCTACGTGTTGGGCGCGATCTTCTTGCTGCGCCTGATGTGGACTTTCAACAAATTCGACGATATTTTCCTGCTCACCGGCGGTGGCTTTGGCACCAAAGTGCTGCCAGTGCTGACCTACGAATTCAGCTTCCGCCTGTTCGATTTTGGGCGCGGCGCGGCCACCGCCATGATCCTGCTGCTCATCCTGGTGGTGTTTATGGTGTTCTATATCCGCGTGGTGATGCGCAACGTGGAGGAGGCATGAGATGAAGCAGAAGACCCTCATTCAACACATGGCCGCCTGGATGAACTGGCAGCGCTTCATCGCCTCGCTGATCCTCCTCTTTTTTCTCACCAGCATCTTGTTCCCTTTCTACTGGATGATCAGTTCCTCCTTCAAAACATACGCCGAAATTGGCAGGCGCGAACCGGTCTACATCCCCAGCGCTTTGCGGCTGGATGCCTACCGCGAGCTGTTCGATCCGCAACACCCCAGCTATCAGCGCTTCGGCAACAACATCCTCAACACCATCAAAATCGCCCTCCCCACCGCGGCAATCGCCGTGGTGCTGGCAACCCTGGGTTCCTACGCCATCGCCCGCCTGCGATTCAAAGGAAAAAACACCCTGCTGAACGGAATTTTGCTGGTTTACCTTTTCCCCGGAGTCTTGCTCATCATCCCCCTCTTCGCCATGCTGGCGCAGGTCGGCGACAGGTTAGGCTTCGAGGTTCAGGATAACCTGGGAGTGCTGGTGCTGACCTACCTGGCACAAACGCTGCCGGTGGCGCTCTACATGCTCACCAACTATTTCCGCACCATCCCCGACGAAATCGAACAAGCCGCCCTGATTGACGGCTGCTCCCGGTTGGAAGTGATCTGGCGGGTGACGCTGCCGCTGGCTATCCCCGCGCTGGTATCAGTCAGTATTTATACTTTTATGATCGCCTGGAATGAATTTCTCTACGCGCTGGTGTTCCTCAACGATCGCAACATGTTCACCATGCCGATCAAGATCAACACCATTTTCAACGACCCCAGCCCCAGGCCGCACGTGGTCATGGCGGCATCCACCATTATGACCATCCCCATTGTGCTGCTCTTCCTGGCGATGGAACGCTTCCTGGAAGAGGGATTGACGGCTGGCGGGGTTAAAGGCTAAAATCCCCCCCGCTGCGATGGGAACAAACCCCCAGGCCGCGCGGGCTGGGGGTTCCTGCATCTTCTACATCCATCGCCGATGACGACCATGCTCAAAAACATTGCCTTCGTCCACTACATCGCCAACTTCACAGATGGCGTTTCCCTGGAGATGAACAAGTGGCGGCGCGTGCTGGAAGAGATGGGATACAACACGCACTACATCGCCGGGAAGTTCGACCACAACCCCGAAATCGTTATCGAGGAGATATATCACCATCGCCCCGATGCCCGACCGCTCAACCACAACACCTTTAAAGCATTGAGCGATTATCCCAATGAGTCCGTCTACCGCAGCGAACTATATCGCCTGGCGGATGCCATCGAGCAGAAATTCCGCGCCATTCTGGATTCCCAGCACATTGACCTGCTGATCCCGCAGAACGTGCTCTCAGTGGCGATGAACCCAGCGGTGGCGATAGCCCTCGCCCGCGTGATGCGCGATTACCGCCTCCCCACCCTGGCGCACCACCACGATTTTTACTTTGAGCGGCACGAAGGCTTCGCCCTGACCAACGCCGCGGCGGTGGAACTGAGCGAAAAATACCTGCCCCCGCGCCATCCCCGTGCGCGCCACGTGGTCATCAACTCGCTGGCCCAGCGGGAGCTTTACGAGCGCAAAGGCATCAACGCCACCATCGTGCCCAACGTCTTCGATTTTGACGCACCGGGTTGGGAAGTGGATGACTACAACCACGACCTGCGCGCCCGCATTGGCCTGCGCCCCAACGATATCCTCGTTCTCCAGGCCACTCGCATCGTCTCCCGCAAAGGCATCGAGCTGGCTATTGACTTCGTCCACGCCCTCAACCATCCGGCGCGGCGCAAACGCCTTCAGCAGCGCGGCCTGTACAACGGACGCCCCTTCACCCCGGAAAGCCGCATCGTCCTCGTGCTGGCAGGGTACTCGCTGGACGACATTACCGGGCGCTACAAAGCGCTGCTGGCCCACAAAGCTCAACAACTCAACGTTGAGGCCATCTTCATCGAGGAAATCGTCAACAGCAGCCGCAAATCGCGCAACGGCGAAAAAATCTACTCCCTGTGGGATACCTACACAGCAGCCGATTTCATCACCTACCCAAGCCTTTGGGAAGGATGGGGCAACCAGCTTCTGGAAGCCCTGCACGCCAAAGTACCCCTGATGCTCTTCGAGTATCCGGTCTACCGGGCGGATATCAAAAACAAAGGGTTGCGCGTGGTCTCGCTAGGCGACCAGCTCAGCGGGCACGACGAACACGGCCTGGTCACAGTCCGCCCGGAGGTCATCGAAAAAGCCGCCGATCAGGCCGTTGAGTTGCTGACCGATGCGCGTCTGCGCAAAGAAACTGTGGAACACAATTTCCGGGTTGCCAGGAAACACTATTCGCTCGACGCGCTTTACATCTACCTGGAACAACTCATGCGAAGTTTCGACAACGGCAACCACCTGCAATGACACGCTTCGAAAAAAAGCTTCGCGAGCATCTCGTCTTCATCTACGGTGAAAACCGGGCAAAAACGGTGTTGCCGCGTCTGCTCGCCCAGATTCAGGCATTTCGCTCCCAATACCCTCATCTCGCACAGGCAAATGCACATAAGCGCATTGACGAAAAAGACGCCATCCTGATCACCTACGGCGACATGGTGCAGCGAGAGGGCGAAAAGCCACTGCACACGCTGACTGCCTTCCTGCAGCGACATCTGCGCGGCGTGGTCAGTGGCGTTCACCTGCTGCCTTTCTTCCCTTATTCCTCTGATGACGGCTTCTCAGTGATTGATTACCGTCAGGTGGACCCGCGGCTGGGCGACTGGGAGGACATCCACCGCCTGGGGGAAGATTTCCGCCTGATGTTCGATGCGGTGATCAACCACATCTCCGCTCAAAGCGCGGCCTTTCAGGGTTTCCTCCGGGGGGACCCGGACTACGAGGGGTTTTTCACCGTCATCCAGCCGGGGACGGATCTCAGCAGCGTCTTTCGCCCGCGGGCCACGCCGCTGCTGACGCCGTTTCAAACCCCCTCGGGCGAGAAGCTGGTCTGGACGACGTTCAGCGCCGATCAGATTGACCTGAACTACGCCAACCCCGAGGTACTGCTGGAGACAATCGCGATCCTGCTCTTTTACGTCGCTCACGGGGCCGAGTTCATCCGCCTGGACGCAGCCACCTTTCTGTGGAAAGAAATCGGCACATCCTGCGCCAACCTGCCGCGCACCCACCGCCTGGTGCAACTGATGCGCACCGTGCTCGATATGACCGTGCCAAGAGTCGCCCTGATCACCGAAACCAACGTCCCCCACCGCGAGAACATCGCCTATTTCGGCGACGGCCACAACGAAGCTCAGATGGTGTACAACTTTGCCCTTCCCATCCTCACCCTGCACGCTTTTCACCAACAGGACGCCACCATTCTCACGGATTGGGCCGCCTCGCTGACTCTGCCATCCGATGAAGTCACCTTCTTCAACTTTCTCGCCAGCCACGATGGCATCGGCATCACCCCTGCCAAAAACATCCTGCCCCCCGGCGAGATTCAGGAGATGCTGGCGCGCGTGCAGGCGCTGGGCGGCTATGTTTCGTACAAAAGCAACTCCGACGGCTCGCAAAGCCCCTACGAGCTGAACATCAATTACCTCGACGCGTTGGGTTCTCAGGATACCCCCTCGGAAACCAACGCAGAGATCGCCGCCCGCTTTCTGGCCTCGCAGGCCATCATGCTGGCGCTGCGCGGCGTGCCGGGCATTTATTTCCACAGTTTATTTGGCTCGCGCAACTGGCGCAAGGGCGTGGAAGAAACCGGCCGTTACCGCACGATCAACCGGGAGAAAATGCAACTGGAAGCCCTAGAACAGGCGCTCCAGAACCCCACATCGCTGCCTGCTCAGGTTTACTCAGGGTACACCCACCTGCTGCGGATTCGGCAGCAACATCCGGCCTTTCACCCCCTGGGTGAACAACGCGTCCTGCGCCTGCACAACGAGGTCTTCGCGGTGGAACGCACGGCACGCCAGGGTGAAGAAACCATCCTCTGCCTGACCAACATCACCCCGCGCCCCATCACCATCTCCCCAGGCCCCCTCACCCATCCGGCCACGGATTTGCTCAGCGACGAGTCCTTCGACTCCGCTGCGGAGATTCAACTGGCGCCCTATCAAACCCGCTGGTTAAAATAACGCATACCCCGGGTTACTTAATCAAGATCAACACAGCGGTGATCAATACCTGATAGATACCGCTGTCATTGGAGCCAAAATAGGCGTTGAAATCCTCGGCAACGACCACGCCCGAACGCACATCGCCGTTATTCCCGCTGGGAGGCCCTGCCGGGCCAAGCCCGTTACCGGCAGCAGGATTGTAGTCTGTGGTGTTCCAGTGACCAAGGTCACGGCCGGTGCGGGCATCCAAAGCCCACATCGAACCGCCGCTGCCGCCAGTGCTGGTTCTATTCGCTCCCACGAGAATGATGCCATCTACCAGCGCAGGCGCCGATTTGACGCCGCCGGGGATCTTGCGCTCCCCCCAGCTTGTGTAATCGGTGAGGTTGTACTCTGGATTGGCCTGATCTGGCCCGGCGCCGTCACTATCCACATCATCCCAGATTGAATACCCCTCAGCAGCGGTCAGGGCGTACATCGCCCGCTCATTACCGCCAAAGACCACACCACAGTAGAGCACGGGGTCGCTGCGGTGCTTTTTGTAGCCGGTATACTTCGACCACGCCCAGGCCCCACTCCCCGAGTTAATTCCATCAACCACATTGAAGGCGTACACATATCCATCGGTTGGATTCACGAACGCCCGCCAGGTATCGGGGTTGCCATCATAATTGGTATCGACCTCCCCAACCGCAGCTGCATCACGGTTATTGCCGCCCATGGCGTCGCTGGCCCACAAGCGTGCACCAGTGTTCGCATCGATGGCAAACAAGTGCACGGCAAACGTCGCTCCCGGCCAATCCCACTCCTTCTTGCCGTGGGCGATGACGAAGACAACTTTCCCCACGCCAGGGATGTCCACCACGTTAGGCGTTGAAAAGATCTGCGTGTACCCCCAATAATCCTGGATGTTCCCCGGCGCGGTTCCCCAACCCGTGGTCACCCAGTTGGCCGGCACATTCGCGTTGGGATAGGGATGCGAGCCTGGAAACGGCGTCGAACGCCACACGATCGCCCCGGTCGTAGCGTTGAGCTTATACACGTTCCCGCGCGAGGTGGCCATGTAGATATAGCCATCCACCAACGCCGGGGAGGCGCGGTAAAGACCATCCTCCTCAAAGTCATCGTTGTCATTCGGTGAAGTCCACAACACAGTGCCCGTGCGCGCGTCCAACGCATACGTGCGCCCGTTATGACCACTCAGGTACACCACCGGGTCATCGTTGTTGAACCCGGAAATCACAGCGATCAAAGGAGATGAGCGCACTTTGGTTCCCAGGTCGACCGTCCAGAGCGTATTGCCGCTCACAGCGTCAAAGGCATACACCTTGGGGCCAGGGACCGCTGCCGCTCCATTGCCGCCATTATTGTTCTGGTTTGACCCCACCACAATAAAGGTGTTCCCATTGTTGATCGGGTTATTGGCGCGCTTATCCTGATAAGTGGCCGGCGTCGAGCGGTGATTGGCGCCATCGTTCACCTCCCAACGGTGACCAAAGGAATACTGTACCGACTCAATCCCGGCGTCCAGGCCGTTGCAGGGTTGATAACCGGTGCGCGCCGGGCCGCCGCGGAACATCGTCCAGCTCTGATCTCCTGCCCAGGAAGTGGCATGCACCTCTGCATCGGCGCTCACCACCACGGTATCAAAGCCAAACAACCGCATGAACGCCATCGGCACCGGCCGCTCCAGGTGAACGGTAATCACATCGTTGTTAACGATTAATTTCCGAAAACTGATGTTAATTGTGTGATTGGCAGAGGTGATGTTGTGCAACGCCAGGTATTGCTCCGCTTTGGCCTGCGCCCGGACGGTGTTGGTCAACTCCGCACCCCCAGCCAGGGCTGCCGAATCCGCCCGGCTCGCCAGATCCGCCCGATTCCAGTAGATCATGGCGACATCGGTAACAATCCCCACGAAGGCCAGCAATCCTAAAAAGAAGATCGCCAGAAAAACCATCGCCTGTCCCGCTTCGGTTCTCCGTGCATCCATAGCACACCTCCACGTACACAACAGGACTCATCCTCGCGAGAGGCCCAAACCGATTGATGTTTATATC
>CAZZFZ010000055.1:9184-17245 GCA_964653835.1 uncultured Anaerolineales bacterium | reverse complement strand
TTTACATCAAGGGCGGCAATTATACCAGAAAGAGACTCGCCGGAAACAATATCGCCGCATACATCCGATCAAGGACGACGGCGCCAAAACAGAATCGCCGCCAACACAACAAGCGAGAAAAATAAGCTGATAAAGAGGGCAACATGCCCAAACTTCTTCTGCTGCCCAGGCGCTGTTTGAGCGACAAGGAAGACTTTCCCAGCATTCTCCGGCCCAAGCTCTTTTCGCTCATTCCAGAGGCCATTGGCGCGCAAGAGATACGCCGTGACCATCCAGGCCTCTTCCGGCGACAGCGTCCCCGGGCTCCAAAATGGCATGGCTTCTTGAATATACGCCTGCAATTGGGCCGCGGTAGAGAAACGCCGGGAAAGGTCTACTCCAATCAGTGGCGGCACATAGGCAGGAAGCACAAACCCCTCATCATAGGGCTTCCCCCCATGACAACCGCTTGCCCAGCAGTTCGCGTCTTCAGGAGGGTAAGCGGCGCGAAATTCATCCGTCAGGCCCTGACCACGGTCGCCGTGACAAGGCATACACCACAGCCAGTAGACCTGTGCCCCACGATCAGCTTGGGAAGGTTGAACAGGCAAGGTAGGTTGAGCCAAGCGATCTGGCGTCGCCGTCGGCGGCGCAGGCCCAATAGAACCAGGAGATCGCCCAACCGCACCGCCTAATACGAGAAAAGCCGCCCCCACCAATCCTGCACAGATCCACACCAGATGTTTCAACCGAAGGACGCCCATCAATCAACAAAGAGAATATGTCAGGTTCTTAGCTTTCCCCATACGACTCCGCCTCGATGTTCAGTTACGGATGAACATTATCTATTGAGGTTATTCCAAGACAGCAATTGGGCGGGAAACGTTTCCCGCCCAATGCTTGTACAACGCCTTTTTGCGATCACGTCTGCCCGCGCAGGCGCGGGTCGAAGAGGTCGCGCACTGCGTCGCCGACCAGGTTCCAGGCCAGCACATAGAGGAAAATTGCCAGACCTGGGAAGGTGACAACATACCAATAGGAAGCCAGATCAGTGATCCAGTTACGAGCGAACGAGAGCAATTGCCCCCAGTCCGCGTATCCCAGGTCCGCCCCGATGCCCAGAAAGCTCAGGGCGGAGAAGGAAAGCACAATCGAGCCCATATCCATCGAGGCGACAACGATGGTTGGGAAGATAGCGTTGGGAACAATATGCCGGAAAAGGATGCGACCATCGCGCACCCCCAGCGCCTTAGCTGCCAGGACAAAATCGCGCTCCTTGACTGAGAGAATATCGCCGCGGATCAGGCGAGCATATCCCATCCAGCCAAAGACGACAATCGCCACAATAGCTGGCACAATGCTGCGCCCAATCATCGGCGTCAGGATCGTGGAGAGCGTCAACGCGGCGATCAAGAAGGGGAAAGTCATAAACACGTCGGTGATGCGCATCAGCACATTATCCACCACGCCGCCATAGTACGCCGAAACAGAGCCAATCAGCAGGCCAACCACCAGGGTAAGAATAATGATAATCAAACCCACGCGGAAGGCCGTTCGCGTCCCCCACACAATGCCATAGTAAATATCCCACTGTCCGCTGGCTGTCCCCAGGATATGCACCCATTGATCTTTCCCTGTCAGTGATTTCCACCAGAAAGGCAAAGGAGGCTGGCGGGAATTCCATTCCGTCCCTGGGGGTTTGGGCACTGGATTGAATCCATCTCGCGGAATCTGGTAAGGTTGATTGGGGTTAAGCGGCGGAGCGATCACTGGCGCCCCCACAGCCACCAGCACAAACAAGGCAATCAACACCAGACCGGCGATGGAAAGCGGGTTCGTAACCAGGCCCTTCAACACACGATACGGTTCCGGGCCTAACCAGCGTTCAAGGCGGCTGATCTTTCGCGTCGCGACGCCGATCGTGCTATCTGCTATCTCTTGAAGGTTCTCTTTTGCACTCATAAATCCGTCTGTTCTCCGAGATTGCTCACCGATCACTCGCTGTTTTCAGGAAAGGCGGACGCGCGGATCCACCACGCCATACAGGATATCCACGACCAGATTCGCCACGATGAGGATAAAACCGGTAAAGAGCGACATAGCCAAAACCGTGACCACGTCCAAATGCAAAGCAGCCTCAGCCGTTGCGCTCCCAATCCCGGGGTAGTTAAAAATGGTCTCTGTGATCACAACGCCATTCAGCAAGCCGACGACCGTTCCGCCGCCGATAGTGATTACGGGGATCAAGCCATTGGGCACAGCATGCTGCCAAATCACCGCCCGGCGGCTTAATCCCTTCGAGCGAGCGGTGGTGATGTATTCCTGCCGCAGCACATCCAGCATCGAGGAACGCGTCACGCGCAGCATCAACGCCCAGGAGAGGTAAGAAAGGGTGATGATAGGCAAAAACAGGTGACGCAACGCGTCCAGGAAGATGTCAAAACGCCCGTTGAGCAGAGCGTCTATGGTGACAAGGTGGGTATAAGAGGTGAAGCCGTCTCCGCTCACAATAATCTGATTCGCCCAATCGGAAAGCCGTCCCGGGGGGAACCAACGCAGTTTGGCATAGAAAATCATCAACACCAGCAGACCAAACACAAAGGTGGGGAACGACCATCCCAGGATGCTGAACACCCTGCCCGCCTGGTCAATGAAGCGGTTGTGATTGAGCGCCGAAATCACGCCTAACCAGACTCCCACACCCAGGATGGGCAACACCGACCATAAAGCCAATTCCACCGTCGCCGGGAAGCGCAGCTTAATCATATCGGCGATGGGCTGCGAGGCTGTTTGGGAATACCCAAAATTACCGCGGATAATACCGCCGATGTATTCGCCCGTCTCGTTGTCCTTTTGCCCCACCAGCCAGAGCCAGTATTGCTCATAAATCGGACGATCCAATTTATATTTGCGAATAATTCCTTCCAATTGGCGCTCATTTTTGGGCACATCGCGCACATATAGCGAGGCCCGCTCCACCGGGCTGAGCACGGAGAGCATGGCAAAGATCAAAATCGTCACGCCAAACAACAGCACGGGCACAAGCAAAAGGCGACGAATAATGTAATTCAGCATAGGTACTCCCACGGAGGTTGTGGCGCAGCGCCCCCCTCGCTGCGCCACAAGATCATCAGGATGCTCTAGTGGGTGATGTTGAAGACGAAGAAAGCATCCGTACGGCTGACGTTGGGCATGTTCTTGAACAGCCGCAACGGTTGATCCGGCGTATCGGTTTCCGCGCACTCGAAAGCAGCAGATTCGATGCTGTAGGTGCAAACCTCAGACAGGTACGGATCAACCTGCGAGACGTATTGCAGCGGCACGTAGGCGAAGTCGGCATCGCCGGCCTGAAGCATGGCGAAGCGGGTGCCCCACTCGTCCACGCTCTTGATGACCACGCGCTTGATCGCCGGAGCACCGGTCGGGCCGCCCTCGAAAGCCGGGCCGACCTCTTCCGTCCGCCAGTAGTCATCAAAGGCAACCAGTACGGTCTCCTCGCCTGGAGTCCAGTGGTCGAGCATGTAGGGGCCGGTGCCGTTCTCAATCGCTTTCAGCGGGGTGGTGTCCGAGTCAACTCCGTAGTAGTTCTGCCAGGTCGCGCAGTCGCCATCCCAGGTGCCTTGCTCAATCGCCCATTCTTTGTCAATGATCGAGCCCCAGGATTGCGCCAGCGTCGCCAGGAACGGGCCCCACGGCTGCGCCAGTTTCATCGTCACCGTGCCGGCTTCGTTGTCGTAGGTGATGGCGTCGGTGACGGTCTGGCAGGCGGCCATCAGCTTGTCGGCGTCGGCGGCCTGCAAGGCATCTTTGTCGTCATCCAGCGCGCCGGAGGGGTCCACCAGCTCAGCGATATCATAGATGCCGGTGCCGAAGAACGGCTCGGTGAACAGCCATTGCGGAGACCAGCCGCCGCCCTGCAGCAAACCACGCTGGAAGGTGTAGGCCACGTCTTCGGGGGTCAGGTCGTTGCCGTTGTGGAACTTGACGCCCTGGCGGATGTGGAAGGTGTAGGTCATGCCATCGTCAGAGACTTCCCACGACTCGGCCAGTTGCGGCACGAACTCAGTGGCCTTGTCCTTGTTGTAAGTCACCAGCGTATCGTAGACGTTCATGATGATGGCGTCGCCGGCGCTCTCGTAGTTCCAGGCCGGGTCGAGCGTGTCGCTGTCGCCGATGGTCGCCACAGTGAGCGTATCGGGGTTAGGCGCATCCGCCGACTTGGACAGGTTGTAGTAGAAGGTGGGAGCGATGGGGTTGTAGAACCACCCCTGGACCCACTTCTGCTCATAGTGGCGGCCCAGCGGGACGGCCAGGCGGATGGCGGGGGCCATCTCATAATCCAGTTGCTGGATCTGGGCGTAGATGTCGGCGCGCTCCGCAGAGTCGGTCGCCGCCACACCCTGGTTCACCAGATCAGCGAACTGCGAGGCGACGTCATCGGGCATCTTCTGGCGGGAGGCGTAAGTGCCCACCAAGAAAGGCTGCGCCCAGTTGTGCGGATCGTGGATGTCTTCGATCCAGCCAGAGATGAAGATCGGGAACTGCGAATTACGCACGCCCTTCAGGAAGGCCGGCCACGGCAGACCAACGATCTCGATCTGGAACTTATCGTTGATATCGCTGATGTTCTGCTGCAAGATCTGAGCGATGGTCTGGCGGGTGTCGTTGCCGGTGTTAAAGGCGATCTGCATGCGGAAGCCGTTCTCCCACACCTGACCGTCCCAGGCCTGCTTGAATTCCTCTTCACACTTGGCCGGGTCGTAGGTGTACTTGGCGCCGTTGGGATCGTAGCCCAGCATGCCAGGGATCAGGACGCCCACGTTCTGCACAGCTTCACCGTTCAACGCGTCAGCGATGAAGGTATCCCAGTCAAAGCAGTAGTTGAACGCCTTGCGGACATGTTCGTCCATAAAGAAATCGGGCGGAATACCGTTGCCGTCCAGTTTACAGCTTCCCAGGTACGGGTTGTTGCACGGTTCTTCGGTGGGCGCCGGCTCAGGGGTCACTTCGACCACCACGGTCTCAACGACTTTTTCGCCCTGTTTTTCAACCACGACTGTCTTGATGACCTCAACAGTTTGTGGTTCAGCCGGCTGGCAGGCCGCCAACACAATGCTGGCAAGCACAAACATTCCGACGAGCACAAACAGTTTACGCATTTCTGCTTCTCCTTACTGTACACTTCTTGACAATTGACTCCTTAACAAGCACATCACCTAACTTTTTGTGGCTCCCTAAGCATCACCTCCTTTCAACAACTTTCCTTGAGCAAAAATGTACCCACAAAACAAAAAAACTCAACATCACGCCGATAAAGAACGGGCGTTCTTACGATGATGATTCGGCGAATTTTTCCGCGAAATGGCAGGCCACATGATGACCGGGTTTAAATTCTCTCCAAACAGGCTTCTCCGCAGCGCAGATCGCTTCAGCAAAAGCACAGCGCGTCCGGAAGCGACACCCTGAGGGCGGGTTCGCTGGCGAGGGGACATCGCCTTCGAGAATCACGCGCTTGCGCGTCTCTTCCACTACCGGATCGGGAATGGGAACCGCGGAGAGCAACGCCTGTGTGTAGGGGTGAAGAGGATGCTCATACAACTCATCACGATCAGCCAATTCAACAACCACGCCCAGATACATCACTGCAACGCGGTCGCTGATGTGGCGCACCATGCTGAGATCATGGGCGATAAAGAGATACGTCAACCCAAACTGCTCTTGCAATTCAGCCAACAGATTGACTATCTGCGCCTGAATAGAGACATCCAACGCTGAGATCGGTTCATCGCACACAATGAAATCAGGGTTAAGAGCCAGCGCGCGCGCAACGCCAATACGCTGACGTTGCCCCCCCGAAAACTCGTGCGGATAGCGCGAGGCGAAATCAGGGCTTAGGCGCACCAGAGTCAACAATTCGCGCACCCGTTCAGCGATCTCCACTTTACTGCCCAGGCGGTGTACCCGCATAGGCTCCGCCAGCAGTTCACCAACGGTCATACGAGGGTTGAGGCTGGCATAAGGGTCCTGAAAGATAATCTGCATGCGGCGGCGCATACTGCGCAGTTCTTCACCCTTGAGCGCAGTCAGATCCACGCCGTCAAAAAACACCTTGCCAGCCGTGGGGCGATATAGCTGCAAGATCGTCCGGCCGGTGGTAGATTTTCCACAGCCCGACTCGCCAACCAACCCCAGCGTTTCCCCTCGATAGATATCAAACGTGATTCCATCCACAGCACGGATCGCGCCCACCTGACGGCGAAAAACCCCACGGTAGATGGGGAAGTGCTTCACCAGGTTCTCAATTCTCAACAACGTTTCTGCTGCCATTGTCTTTAGCGCCTCACACCTGTTTTGGTATCAACCCAACAAGCCACCCGATGACCATTCCCCACGTCTTCCAGGGTTGGATTGGCCTCCACACAATGCTCAATCACATACTGACATCGCGGAGCAAACGGACAACCAACAGGTTTCTTATAAAGCATGGGGGGAAAACCATCAATTGAAAACAAGGCTTCATCCTTCCGCTGGTCGAGCCGGGGTACGCTGGCCAACAAGCCCATCGTATAAGGATGCTGAGGGTTCCCGTAGAGTTCCTTGACCGAGGCTTCCTCGATAATATAACCGGCATACATCACAATCACACGTTCAGCAATTCCCGCCTCCACCCCCAGATCATGCGTGATCCAGATCACAGCCATGCCAAATTCATCCCGCAGCCGTTTTACCAGGTCAACGATCTGCGCCTGAATGGTGACATCCAACGCAGTTGTGGGTTCATCGGCGATCAGGATTTTTGGGTTGCACGCCAGGGCAATGGCAATCATTGCTCGCTGGCGCATGCCGCCGGAAAACTGATGAGGGTAATCCTTCAACCGCTCTTTGGCGTTAGGAATACCCACCATTTCCAGCAATTCAACGGCGCGGGCTTCCGCGGCGGCTTTGCTCATCCCCAGGTGAAGCATCAATGGTTCAGTCAATTGTTTGCGAATGGTCAACACCGGATTGAGGGAGGTCATTGGGTCCTGAAAGACCATCCCAATCTGCGCCCCGCGGACGTGACGGATTTCATCCTCCGACATAGAAAGCAGATCCCTGCCCAGAAAGAGCGCCTCGCCGCTGACGATTTCCCCCGGCGGGGAAGGGATCAACTTGAGTATAGAGTGCATCGTCACGCTCTTGCCGCACCCGGACTCGCCGACTACCCCCAGCACTTCCCCCTCAGCCAGGTTAAAGGAAACACCGTTTACTGCATAAACTGTTCCCTCAGGTGTGTTGAACTTGGTTTGGAGATCTCGAACCTTCAGAAGATAATCTGACATTCACGAATTCCTCTGTGCAACGGTTTCAGATTTATGCAACCAGATACAGCCTCAAAATTAACACCCACAACACAAACTTATTGAGGCCAAGCCATAGCGGGTTTTATTATGCACCCTCTTGGAAAAATTTTCAAGTCAAGACTCCCCCTTTCAAGCATCTCAAACATCCACATCTTCACCATAGCGCAGGCGGATATAGGATTCATAACGCTCTGGGCGCACCCGGCCTGCCTCCACCGCCGCTTTGACGGCGCAATCCGGCTCGTGCAGGTGCATACAATTGCTAAATTTGCACCCTGCTACCAGCTCGCTGATTTCAGGAAAATAGCCGTCCACTTCCTCGGGTTCAATATCCCACAGCGCCAGCGCCTTCAGGCCCGGTGTATCGGCCACGTAACCGCCGCCTTCCAGAGGGAACATCTCGCGCACTACGGTGGTATGCCGCCCCTTGCGCGTCGCCCGACTGACCGAGCGCACTGCCAGGCCAAGATCAGGCTGCACCACGTTGAGCAGGCTAGATTTGCCCACCCCCGAAGGCCCGGCCAACACGCTGATCTTTCCAATAAGTTTTTTGCGCAACGTTTTCACCCCGCGCCCCGTCACAGCCGAGGTGAACAGTACAGGATAACCGATCTCCTCATAGAATCCAAACTGCCGGCGGGCGGCGCGCTCACCGATCAAATCCACTTTGTTGAACACAATCAGCGGGGGGATTTCTGCCTTCTCAGCCACGATGAGGAAACGATCCAGCATCCGCAGG
>CAZZFZ010000055.1:0-9084 GCA_964653835.1 uncultured Anaerolineales bacterium | reverse complement strand
GGCTCTGGTGTGGCCAAAACGCCAACCGAGGATTCCCAGGGCAAGAGATAGCTGCGCCGACCCTCGAAGTATTGCTGCACGATGGCACGGAAAATCGGTGCGGCGACCTCAGAGCCTTCGCCCGCATATTCCGCCACAACCACAATGGCAATATCCGGCTTATCGGCGCGATTGCGACGCGTGTACCCGGCGAACCAGGCGTGCGAGGTCTCCCCACCTGACTCGGCCGTGCCGGTTTTCCCCGCCAGCGGGATCACATTACGGCTAAACGCGCCGAGCTTGGAATACGCCGTACCACGGCGGTTTTCCACCACGCTAATCATCGCCTTTTGAATCGCGGTCAACGTTTCCTCGCTCAGCGGCAACGTCCCCTTGATGATCGGCTCAAAAGCGTATAACGGTTCCTCCGCATCAATGCCGATGCGTTCAATAATTTGTGGCTGATAGATCGTCCCCCCGTTGGCGATGGCAGCGATAAACTGCGCCACCTGCAACGGCGTGACCAGCGTCTCACCCTGACCAATGGCGTAGTTGATGGCGTCCACTTCCTCATCGGGGACGGGGATGTTCCCGGCTTCTTCCTCCACCCCCTGAATGCCAGTGGGACTCCCCAGCCCAAAGGCGCGCGCCATCCCGGAGATGGCATCCGTCAACCCCTGGCGATAAAGATCCAGCCCAATGTGCCAGAAGAAGGGGTTGCACGAGCGCATCAGCCCCTCGGGGAGGGTCAACATCCCGCTGGGAGGGGTTTCCTTATCTTTCTGAAAACGCTCCCAGGTCCAATCGTAGCGCGGCGGGATACCGGGGATCTCGGTGAAGGCGTACTGACAATCGTAGGTGCTTTCCGTGGTGTATAAACCGCTCTCAAGCGCCGCGGCCATGGTGATGATCTTAAACACCGAACCGAGGGGATACTGCCCCTGGGTGGCGCGGTTGAGCAACGGCTGACCGCTATAGGGCGAGTAAATCTCCTCCAACTGAAAACTGTAATTGTAATTGGTTGGTTCAAAGGCATTAGGATCAAACCACGGCGAAGAAGCCATCGCCAGCACGCGCCCGGTATCTATCTCGATCACCACCACCGCGCCGGCGTATTTCATCAACGTCTCTTGAGCAGCCTGCTGCAACTCGATATCTAATGTAGTATAGATCGGCTGGGAGGGTTGCGCGTCCACTGAGGCCAGTTGGGTCACCACCTGGTTATCGGGGCCCAGCACGTACAGCGTGCCGCCGCGCCCCCCTGCCAGGTAAGGCTCGCCCCATTTCTCAATGCCCTGCCGGCCAACTTTCTCATCGCGACGAAAACCCTTGCGTAGGTATTCCTCGGCCTCGTCCGCTTGAATCAACGAAACATAGCCAATCGCCTGCGGCGCGATGCCGTTATCAAAGTAGAAGCGCGATTCAAAAGGATACATCTTCAATATGCCATCATCGTATCCCTCGCCGATATCATAATAGCGTTCCACGCGCTCGCGCAGCACCTCGCCCAGCGGAAGATACCAATCAACCCCCGGAGGGAAATCCTTGTACATCGCCGCGATGGTGTTGGGGTGAATTCCGGTAATCCACTGTAAATCTTCCAGGATGGCTTCTTCCTGATCCGGGTCGATCAACCCCGGCGTAATCCCCACCGAGACGGCTTCAGTATAAGCGACGATCGGATCGCCATTCCGGTCATAGATGTTCGCCCGCGAAGGCACATGCCGATCCATCCACAGGGTGTTCCCCCCCGCCAGTTCAGGCATAATCAATTCGTCCGACCACTGCACCCGCCAGCCGCCTTCTTCCATGCTCAGGTTCATGGTGGTATCGCGCTGCAAACTGCCCACCAAAACGCTGTGAAAGATCACCCGATAGCTGGCCTGCGCGCTTTGGGCATTGCGCACCAGCGAAGAGAGGATCTCATAATCCAGGCCATCCAACGCCATCTCAGCAGCGATCGAGCGGTAACGCTGGGCGAAATCTTCCGCGCTGATCGCATCGCGGCTGACTGAGGTCAGCATGGCGTACATGGCATCATAGTCATCCGCTTTCCAGGCATCCAGGTAGGCGCGCACCGCGCTCTCCACGTCCGGCACGGGCGTCACCTGTGGGGCCACAGTCGGCAACACGCTTGGCTGCGGAGTCGTCGCGCCGGTCAGCGTCACTTCGCCTGCTGGCTTCTCAGCAGGCGCACAAGCAGCCAGCACCATGACGGCCATCAGCAGGGGGAGAATCCATCGCAAAACTCTCATTGTTTATTCTCTCGTAGAATCTCGCCAAAAACAGAACATGTATAGCCGAGCGCCGCCTGGCACGCAACCGGCACGTCCGCTCTCGGGAGGAGATCAAATTCAGCCAGTAATCGGGTTACATGACACAGCGGCAGGCCGACCACGTTGGCGTAGCACCCGCTCAGCTTATCTACCGGGTTAAAACCGCTGTGCTGGATGGCATAGGCGCCGGCCTTGTCCAGCGGGTCGCCAGTGGCGATATAAGCCAGCATCTCGGCATCGCTGTAGTTCCTCATGGGGACTTCGGTCACGCCCAGCTCGGTTCGCAGACGATCACTTGCAGGCTGATAAACAGCCACCGCGGTATAGACCTGATGACATCGCCCGCGCAGCGCCCGTAGCATGCGCTCTGCCTCCGCTGCATCGGCGGGCTTTCCCAGAATCCGGTCATCCAGCGCCACGGCGGTATCCGCAGCTAAAATCAACCCAGCGTATCCTTCTGGGGGCATCACCGCTCGCGCCTTGCTCTCCGCCAGACGCAGCACGTAAGCATCCGGGGCTTCCCCTGGAGCCACTCGCTCGTCAACATCCGCTGGCTGCACAGAGAAAGTCCACCCCGGCAATGCCAGGAGCATCCGCCGCCGCGGTGAATTCGAGGCTAAAATCAAATCCATAGGTGCTTTCAATCGCTGAATTCTATCACAACACCCCCGTCAGCGCGTGAAAGCCCGGCTTTTCGCGAAAAGCCGGGCTTCTATATCTCGCCGTCCCAAAACCTCAGGCGATTTCTCCCGATGCAGCCTGAGCTTCGTTTTGGGTCAGAGTGGCCCTTTCGACATCGCGGGGTTTCAGCCCCAGGGCGAAGATAACCAGCAGGGCCGAGAAGGCCACCAGCACGCGGAAGGCCGCCTGATAGCCGACGACTCCGCCGCCCAGGCTGGCCGCCACCGCGCCGATCAGCGCGCCGGTGATCATCTGCCCGATTTTGGTGATGATGGAGATCAGCGCCTGAGCCGCGGCGCGGTCGCTGGCCGGGGCTTCGTTAATCATGATATAGCGCACCGGCGCCCCCAGCAGGGCCGAAAGCCCCAAACCAACCAGCGCCCCCGAGGCATAGAACGAAACCAGCGTGAGGGGGAAGAAGCTCAGGCCGATAGCCCCGAACGTCAGCAGAGTGGTGCCGGTCAGGATGACGAACCGCGAGCCGCGGCGGTCGAGCAGCTTGCCGAAGGTAGGGGAACCGATGGAAAGCGCGATCACAATGGGAACCAGCATAAAGCTAGCCCTGGATTCGCTGACGCCAAAAGCGGCCACCAGCAGCGCGGGGATGAACACCGTCCCTCCCTCGACGACGCCCGCCCCAAAAGAGAGAAAATCGGCCAAGCGCAACTGACGCGTGCCAAACAACACCGGGCGGATGAGCGGGTCTTCGGCGTGGCGCTCCACGCGCGCCAGCACAGGGAGAAGAATCACGCTCAAAAGCAGGAACGGCCACACGTTCCAGGAGCGCAGGCTCGTCCCCAGGTGGGCGGTATCCAACTGATTCAGGCCATACGCCAGCGAGAGCAGGAACATCCCCAGGATCAAGGTCCCGGCCAGATCCGCTTTCCCGCCGCGAGTGCCGGGCCGTGAGGGGAGCATCTTCCAGGCCAGCGGAATCAGGACGACGGCGAAGGGCAGCGGCCCCCAGAAGAGCATCTGCCAGCCAAATTTCAGGAAGATGCCACCCAGGATGGGGCCGACGATGAACGCCAACCCGAAGACGGCCCCGATCATCCCCAGGGCGGCGCCGCGCTTCTCCGGCGGGAAGGTGTCGCCGATGACCGCCGAGGCGACGGGGAAGATGCCACCGGAGCCAAAGCCCTGGATGCCGCGCCCAAGCAGCACGATGGGAAGGGAGGGCGCCAGAGCGACAACGATGGAGCCGATGGCGAAAAGGGTGACATCCATCACGTAGATGTTCCGCCGCCCAAAGCGATCAGAGAGTTTCGCCATAATCGGCGTACCCAGCAAATTCGCCAGCAAGTAGGTGGTGAACACCCAAACCACCAGGCGGTCATCCACCTGGAAATAGTCACGAATGGCGGGCAGCGCCGGACCGACGATGGCGATATCCATGGCGGCCATCAATACGCCCAGGAAGAGGACGCTCAGCAAGCGGTTGCGTTGTCTGATTTCCATAGCAATATCTGTTTCAGATTTACCCCAAGACCAGGGTCAGGCTGGAGAGGAAGGGAATAAGTGAAAAAAGCCAGCTCGCCAAGTTGAAGCGTTGAAAACCCGCCGGGCTACCCTGCCCGCGGCGCGGGGCGAGGAGCGTCGCCCAGAGCAGGTGCAGGAACATCACAAGCAACGCGAACAAACCAAGGCTGCTGTGCGGGCTGAAGTGGAACCCACCCGCCAGGCGGACCATGCGGTCAATGCCGGCCAGAGCGGCCAGAAAACCGCCCCACATCAGCAGTAAGTGCCATATTTTGAACCGTCCGCCGGATTTCCCAAGCCAGACGCCGAGGCTGTAAACGCCCCAGGCAGAGAGCATCAGGGCGAGAATGGTAACAAGAAAGGGTGACATGCAGAATACTCCTTGATGGTATGCAGATTAGCGTCGCGTGCAGCAGCCAGCTCAACTGCCCAGCCGGGTGATAACGGAATCAATCCAGGCCAGTTCAGCGTTGAGGTGGTGGATCAGGTGCTCGAAGACCAGCCGCAGGCTCTCCACGTGAACCGGGATGCTCTTGGCCTCCTCAAGCTCCTGCATCAGCGCGGCGCGGCGCTGTGAAAGCAACTGGATGGCTTCCTCCGGTTCCAACGTGTGGAGGAAGACCAGTCCGATATCATCGGCGAAATAAACCTTGTTGTAACGGGAGAGGTTTTCGCGCAACAGGCGCTGAAAGCGGGCCTCGCCCGCCGGGGTGAGACGATACACCTGGCGCGGCGGGCGGTTGCCCTCCTGGCGCGTCTCTTGTGCGAGCAGCCCTGCCTCCTCCATCTTCCGAAGAAGGTAGTAAGCGGTGGACTTCTTCATATCGGTGCAGGAGGACAGGCGAGTGTTGATGAAGTCGTGCAGTTCGTAGCCATGCATCTCCTGCTGGCGCAGAATGCCCAGGAGCAGTAATTCGCGGTTCATGGTGTCTCCCGCCTCGCAGAACAAGGCTGATTAGTCTATTGCCGAATAGTCAAATCCGACTATATCGCCAGGTTTGCAATCTGTCAAGAGGAAAACTCGCCGCAAGCGCTATGCTAAAATACACCATTATGTCTGGGGAGTCCGACCTTCAGCGCGCCGTTCAGATCCTCTCTCAGGTCCCTTTTTTCGCGGATCTGCCCCCCTCGCTTCAGACAGAAGTGGCGAGGCGGGCACTCCGGCGCGTATATCAAAACGGGGAGGCCGTTTTCTGGGAGGGGGATTCATGCCAGGGGCTATACGTGGTGGAGGAGGGATGGCTGAAGGCCGTCAAGCTTTCCCCCGCCGGGCGCGAGCAAGTCCTCCACTTCCTTGGCCCCGGCGAAACGTTCAACGCCCTGAGCGTGTTCACTGTCACGCCTAATCCGGCTACCGTCATCGCATTGGAGCCGTCCACCGTCTGGCTGCTGGAGCGCGAGATGATGCTTCAGCTTTTGGATCAGTATCCTAAACTGGCCCGGCTGGTAATTCAGAATCTGGCCCAGCGACTGCTGCACATGCTCTCCCTGGTGGAAGACATTTCGCTACGAACCGTCGAAGCGCGCCTGGCGCGCTTTTTGCTGGAGCAGGCTGCGGGGGAAACCATCAACCGGCGGCGCTGGGCGACTCAAGCCGAGATGGCCGCCCGGCTGGGGACGGTGCCAGACGTGCTGAATCGGGCGCTGCGAAAACTGGCAGACGAGGGGTTGATCGAGGTCGCTCGCCATCAGATTCGCATCCTGGATGCCGCGGGCCTCGAGCGAAAAGCCGAAGGGGCGTAACCAGAAAGTTCGCCAAGAGCGCAAAGACAATAAACCCTAGCGAACGTTGTCTGCCGGGGGTGAGCATTCATCCGCAATAGGGGGGCAGCGTTTGCTTAGAGTTGCCTGCCAGGAAGCCCTGACAAATAAAAACTCCACAAATCCGACTTAAGTCGTGGAATATTGGCCCGTATTTGGGTATGCTTCTCCAGAAGCACGCTTAATAAACCCCTGGAGGGCCTGTGTGAACGAACCGGATACGATAGCCTCTCCCGTGCCACTGATCGATCCGGCCCTGTGCGATGGATGCGGGTTGTGCGTGCGGGTTTGCCCCACCGGGGCACTGACCGTGGTCGAGGGGAAAGCCGTTGTGACCCACCCTGCGGCGTGCGAATACCACGGTTATTGCGAGCGCGCCTGCCCGATGCAGGCCATCACCCGGCCCTTTGAAATCACCTTTACCCCAACAAAGGATGTGTAGTATGAACCCAATAATTATCCCCGATTGGCGAGAAAGAGTAGTTTTCTCTTCTGAAGGCCCTCAGCCGCAAGTGCTGATCGCCACCGACAAACTGAAATCCGTGTTAGTGGGGCTAGAAGCTGGAGTACAAATCCCCACACACCCGGGACCGGCTGCTGTATATCATTTTCTGGATGGCGAAGGCCAGATGATCGTAGATGATGACCGCATCCCGGTGCAGGCGGGCATGACGGTCGTCGTCCCCGACGGCGCACGGCGAGGGATGAAAGCGGAAACAAGATTATCTTTCCTCGGCACCCACAGCGGTGAACACTAAATTCAACCAAAGGAGAAGAAAAAAACCATGAAGAACCAACCAACTGGCAAAGGAAGTGCGAAAATGAAACGTTTTCTTATATCAGGAATCATGCTGATGCTTTTGCTGGCAGGTTGCCAGTCACAGTCCTCGGAAGCGGATACATCCCCCGGCGGGATGATGCGGGGCATGGGGATGGATTCCGGTATGATGGAACGCCACCGCGCCCCTGTACCCGAGGCATATGCCGGTCTGACCAACCCCATCCCGGCGGATGGAGAATCAATCAGCCACGGCGGAGATATCTATGCCACCCACTGCGCCTCCTGCCACGGCGACGGCGGCATGGGCGACGGCCCCGCCGGGCAGGCGCTCAATCCGCCCGCCGCGCCGATCGCACACACCAGTCAGATGCTCGGCGACGACTACCTGTTTTGGCGCATCAGCGAGGGCGGCGCGCCCTTCGGGTCAGCGATGCCCGCCTGGGCGGGAACATTGTCCGAGGAGGAAATCTGGGATGTCATCAACTACACGCGGGCGCTTGGACAGGGTCAGGCGCAGCCGCGCGGCGGAATGGGAGCGATGAACGACCCCGCCGCTCAGGCCACGCAACAGGCGGACATGTTGGCGCAGGCCGTTTCCCAAGGCGTGATCACGCAAGCAGAAGCCGATACGTTCGCACTCGTCCATGTCGCGCTGGACGATTACCTGACCTCCAACCCCGGGACGGGCAACGCCCAGGAACGCCAGGCGGCGGGCCTCTCGGCGCTGGTCGCCGCGGGGGCGATCACACAGTCCCAGGCCGATACTTTTCTCGACGTACACGACCGGCTGCTTGAGTCCGGGTTGATGCACTGATTATCAGACACCCTCCCGCGCGTTTCTGTCAACCTGTGGGAGGCTGTACACACCACACGAGGTTTCACAATGTCTTTCCCCTATTTTTTCATGGCTTTCCTGTATCTGCTCATGGCGGTTCTGACCGCGCTGGATGCGGCGCTCACCAGCTTCACGCTGCTGCCCTGGCTCAACGGGCTGCGCTGGTTGAGGGTACACTTCATCACCCTGGGTGTGTTAACCCAGATCACCTTCGGGCTGCTGCCCGGACTGGTCGCCATCCGCTCGGGCCAGGCACGCCCCAAATTCCGCTGGGATATCTGGGCGACGCTCAACACCGGGCTGCTGGTGCTGCTGATCGGGATTCCCCTGGTCAACCGCTATTTGATTTTCTCCGGCGGGACGCTGGTCTTCATCGCGGTGGTGCTTTTGGGGATTCAATTGTACGGGATGCGCGCTGCCCCCGGGGCGTCGTCCCAGCCCCCAACGGACGACGGGATTGACCCTCACGCCGGACGCAAGTTCTACCTGATGGGGCTGGTATACTTCCTGGTGGGGATCATCGTCGGCACCGGCCTGTGGCTGGGCTGGAATGGCGTGCTGCGCATCCACACGCCCATTGAAGTGCACATCCACGCCAACAACTGGGGGCTGCTCTCCATGGTGTTCGCCGGGCTACTGGTGGATTTGTACCCGCGCTTTAGCGGACATCAACTGGCCTGGCCGCGCTCGATCACGCCGATTTTCTGGATGATGACGCTGGGCGCGCTGGGCCTGGTGGTTGGTCCGTGGATCGCCAGTCAGTACTTCATCGTCCCGGGATTGGTGTTGCACCTGGTGGCGACGGCTTGGCTGTGGTTAAATTTCGTCCAGCCGGTGTGGAAGGAACGTTGCGCCTGGTCGCCCGGGATGCGGCACCTGGCCCTTTCGTACTTCTGGATGCTCGCCCCGGTGCTGGTCGCCCCGCTGATCCTGCTGGGCGTGCCGGGATTCCCCGGCGCGGGCATCGAGCAAAACGCCCCCCAGGCGCTGATCTACGGCTGGGCGCTCCAGTTCGGATATGCCATCGTGCCCTTCCTGTTCCGGCGGGCGTTTCTACCGCAGGAACCTGCCGGGCTGGGCGGCAGCACCTTCAGCCTGCTGACCGTCAACCTGGGCGGCGTCTTTTTGTGGGCCAGCATTTTCGCCACATCCTACGCCGAGGTGTTGCACGGCACAGCTTACGCGCTCTGGACGCTCTCCACGCTGCCCATCGCGGCGGAAATCTGGGGCATCGTGCGGGATGGCCTGGCCCGGCTTGAAACGTCAGGCGCCGCACCATAGCAAATATAAAT
>CAZZFZ010000054.1:0-17425 GCA_964653835.1 uncultured Anaerolineales bacterium | reverse complement strand
GGCTGGGTGGGGCGGAGCGGGGAGGGCGGGGCCCGCGGGGCGTAGGGATGATGGGGGGGGGGGTGGTGCGGCGGAGGCGGCCGGGCATAGGCGTAGGCCGTGGGGCAGGTCGGCGGCGGGGAAGGTGAGGGGCAGGGGCAGGTTATCCTGGAAGGGGAGCAGCGGGCCACGAGTCCAGGTTGCGCCGTGGGTGAGGGGCGGGTCCGCCTGGGCGCTGAAACGCCCAACACCCTGACACTGGAAGTCGCCGCCGGGCAGGAGGGCTGGCTGGTGGTCGCTGACGTGTGGTATCCCGGTTGGGTGGCGGAGGTAGATAATCGCGCCGCACCGCTTTATCGGGCGAATTATCTCTTTCGGGCGGTTCCTCTGCCAAGTGGGGAGCATACCGTGCGGCTGGTGTATCGCCCCTGGTCGTTTTATGTCGGTTTGAGCGTCAGCCTCCTCGCCGCTGCTGGCGTTGTGCTGGGCGAGATTTTTGGTTTTAACCGCTCTTTCGGTTACAATAAACTCGATGAAACAGTTGCGTAATTCGATTCTGGCCCTGTTTATTGTGACAGGGGTTTTTCTCAATATCGAACGTCTGGATGTGGGCGCCACGACGGACGTGGTGGATATGCAGAGTTTTGTCTATATGCTGGGGGTGGTGATTGTTTTTGCTCACCTGCTGGTAGAAGAGCGCTGGCACCCGCCGCTGATTCTTAGCCTAGTGTTTTGGCTGGGGGTTTATTTGCTGCTTAAGTTGACGGTGTTTGCCACGCGCCCGCTCATAGGTGGGCAGTATACCTATCTTTCGATCACGGAAATGGCGATGCTGGCGTTATTGGTTGTGACTGCCTCGCGCCTGGCCTGTGATCTGCGCGAGATTCGCGAGACGATTGCCAACGTCACACTGGAGGATGTCAGCGACCGGGTCAAGCCGCTGGAGGAGGCCGAGAGGGAGATCGCCAGAGAGTTCGCCCGCAGCCGCCGTTATAACGTGCCGCTGAGCGTGATGGTGTTGAAGGTGGACCCCGGCGAAAAGAAGATTTTTCTGCGCCGCGCCGCGGAGGAGCTGTTTGAAGGTTTAATGGAGCGGTATGCCGTCAACAAACTGATGCGCGTGCTGGATCGCGAACTGCGACGCACCGACCTTGTGCTGGATCGCACGCATGACAACGAAGTTGTGCTTGTGCTGCCGGAGACCGATGCCGGGGGGACGGACGTCCTCGCGGAACGAGTGCGCCAACTGGTGAAGGAACGTTTGGGGATAGACGTCGCAGCCGGCTATGCCAGCTTTCCTGATGAAGCTCTGACCTTCGACGATTTGTTGCAACAGGCCGAGAAACGCTTCCGCCTGCCGGCAGCCAGTACGGCGGTTGAAGTCGGAGATGTCTGACTGGCTGGTTGAGCCCCATTATCCATCTCATCGAGGCGAGAGGGGAGAAAGTCTTGTTGAGCAGCACCCTTGGTTGCAGCGCTACCGGCCGGGACGGCGGTTGCTGCCGACGCGGTATTACCTGGTCTTGAAGCGGGTGCTGGATATCGTGCTGACTCTGATCGCGCTACCGCTGTGGGTGCCGTTGATGGGCGTGATCGCTTTACTGATTAAGTTGCAGGACCCCACGGGCGAGGTGATTTTTGTGCAGGAACGCACGGGAAAGGGGGGCAAACGTTTTGGGATGCTCAAGTTTCGCACCATGGTGGTCGACGCCGAGGAGATGAAAGCCGAGCTGGCGCATCTCAACGAGCTGCAGTGGCCGGATTTCAAGATCACAGATGACCCGCGCGTCACGCGCGTGGGAAAGTTCCTGCGTCGCACCAGCCTGGATGAACTGCCGCAGTTGATTAACGTGCTGCGCGGCGAGATGAGCTTGGTGGGGCCGCGCCCGACCTCCTTCAGCGCCGAAACATATTCCCTGTGGCACACCGAGCGCCTGGACGTCGTCCCCGGCATCACCGGCTTGTGGCAGCTTTTGGGGCGCGGCGAGACCGAGTTTGACGAACGCCTGCGTATGGATATTGTGTATATCGAGCGGCGCAGTTTGCTGCTCGACCTGGAGATTCTGGCTCGAACGATTTTAGCTGTGCTTCAACGCAAAGGCGCGTATTGAGAGCGTGCAGGGAACTATATCGTAGAGTGATTTAACGGTGTATAATGTTTTTAGATAAATTCGCTCTGGAATGATGGGGTGTGCAGCTATTGAGCGTTTGTTGTCAGGGCACCGTTTGCGCTGATATTTCGGAGGAGTCATATGGAATTTCGTTTATACATGCAAATGTTGCGGCGGAGCTGGTGGATTGTCTTCCTGACCGCTTTTGCCGCCACGGCGATTGCGCTGGGGCTGGCTTATATTTCCACGCCGATTTATCGAGCAACGGTCAAGCTGGTGGTCAGCCCGAATATCGAAGCCTATACCGCTCAGGATCAGGCCAAGATCGTCAGCAGCCTGGTGGCGCTGGATAAACGCTCGATTGTGGGCACATACGCCGAGGTGCTCAACAGCGGGCGGATCTACAACGATACCCTCAACCGGCTGGGGTACAACAGCGCTGATCTGGTGGATTATTCCCACGTCGCGGTCGTCTTGCCGGACGCCAACATTTTAGAGCTTTCCGTGGAGGGGCCGGATCCGATGACGACGGCTGTGTTGGCGAACGCCATTGGGAAGAACGCGGTGGAGTACATCGCCAGCCTGTATTCGGTGTATAGCATCACTGTGTTGGATGCAGCCACAGTGCCGATCAAACCGATCCGCCCGCAGCCGGCGCGCGATGCCTCGCTGGCCTTTGTGCTCGGCGTGCTCTTTGGGGCGGTGCTGGCGATCATCCGTGAGCAGTTGCGCACGCCACTGGAGGCCCTGCTTGCTCGCACGCAGCTGGATAGCTCTTCAAACGCTTACACCCGGCGCTACTTTGAAGATCGGCTGGACGATCTGGTGGCGCGCGATCGCAATAAGCTGACTTCTTTGGGGTTGGTGCGTTTGGAGAACTTGGCGACTTATCTTGAGGTGATGCCCCAGCCAGTGGTACAGCAGCTCCTGAGGCAGATTACCGACATCATGCGCAAGGAGTTGCGCGGCAACGATATCATTGGCCGTTGGGATGATCTGACGTTCTCCATCCTGCTGCCCGATACCCCCGGCAAAGCCGCGGAGCGCACTATGCGGCGCGTTCAGCGGGCGCTTTCTCGCCCGATGACCTTCAGCCCGGACGGGGAAAAAGCCATGCTGGAGCCGAAGGTCGGCATTGGAGAGCGCCTGCCGGGCGAGACGACTGTCATGTTGATCGCACGCGCCGAGACGGCCCTAGAGGAGGCAGAGCATCAGGAAGAAGGGCTGGTCCTCTTCAAGACGCGGGCGCTGATCGGCTTTTAGGCTTGGTTGGAATGCGGCCTCCGGGGCATCCCGGAGGACGCATGGATTGGTGAGGTTATGTCCATTCGGGTGACGCGCGTCGTCGGTTACGGTCTGCAACTGCTCTACGGCCTGCTTGGCCTGCTGGTTGGGGTGCTGGCCGGTTATCTGGTGTACACCACGCCGGATACGTTGAAGCTGTTCGTCATCGTCATCGGCGTGTTCGCCTTCGCCGTCTCGGTGGCCCGCCTGGAATGGGGGATGTTGTTGCTCACCTTTATTGTGTACACCAATCTCTCGGATATCGCTATAAAGTTTCACGGCGCGCCTTCGGTGACAAAATCATTTGTGGTTTTGTTGCTGTTTGCCATTGCCATGCGCTGGATTGTGTACTCGGAGCAGCCGCTCGGCTGGTATCGCGCCGCCATCTCAATGGCAATCTACATCCTGGTGACGTTTGCCTCCGTGCTCTATGCTGCCGATCCTTCTCGTTCGCTGGCCGCGGTGGAGACGTTAATCAAGAACGCCCTCATCGTCATCGCTGTGGTGATCTTGCTACAAAGCGGCGTCACCATGCGGCGGGTGGTGTGGACCTTGCTGGTTGCCGGCATTTTCATGGGCACGCTGACGATTTTTCAATATCTCACCAACACGTATAACAATAACTATTTTGGCTTCGCGCAAAACAACGTGGCCGCTCTGATTGGCGCTTCCAAGACCAACCGCGTCGGCGGACCGATTGGCGACCCGAATTATTACGCGCTGATTATGCTGGTGCTCGTCCCCTATGCCATGGATCGCATCTGGAACGAGCGCAACCGCTGGCTGCGTTTGCTGGCCATTTGGGCTTTCGTCGTCTGTGCTGGGGCGGTGGTGTTGACGTTCTCGCGCAGCGGGTTTGTCGCCCTGGTGGGGGTAGTCGGGTTGATGTTCCTCTATCACACGCCCAATTTGAAAAACCTGCTCATCATCATGCTGATTTCGATCATCCTGTTGCAGTTCATCCCCGCGCAGTACACCGCCCGCCTGGAGTCGCTGACCGCTTTCCTGCCGGGAGGGAGCCGTAACCTGCGGGCGGATGAAGCCATCCGCGGCCGGGTCAGCGAGCTACTGGTGGGGTTGCGTATGTTTCAGGATCATCCTGTGCTCGGCGTAGGCTATGATAACTACCCGGTTTACTATCAGGAATACTCGCGGCAGGTCGGCCTTGACCCGCGGGCGACCGAACGTTCGGCGCACAACCTGTACGTGGAGATTCTGGCCGAGACCGGCCTGGTCGGCCTGACTGTGTTCTCTTTGATCGTGTTTTTTACTTTGCGCAACCTTTTCTGGGGCGTTCGTGAGCTGCGCGCCAAGGGCGAGCTAGACGTCGCCGGCATGGCGGCCGCGGTTGGCGTCGCGGTGGTTGGGTATCTGGTGGCTTCGATGTTCATCCACGATGCATATCAGCGCTATTTCTGGTTACACCTGGCTATTGCCATGGCGGTGCCGAATGTGGTTGCCTCGGTGATGGAGAATCACCGTACATACAGAGACTTCGTGTAAAACGCTTATGCCCGCTTCCTCCGCAACGGATGATCCGACCCGGCGGGTGACTCGCAAGGCCATTCAGGGGACGTTTTGGACCTATCTCTCCTACATCGCCGGTAAACTGCTTTCCTTTGTGACTACGGTTATCCTGGCGCGCCTGCTGCTGCCGGAAGAATTTGGGCTGGTGGGCTATGCCACCGTGGTCATTCAATATCTGGACGTGGTCAACACGCTGGGGATGGGCACGGCGGTGATTTCGCGGCGTAACCGCCTGGCGGAGGCGGCTAACGCGGCCTTTTATATCAGCATCTCGGTAGGGGCGGCGCTTTACGGGTTGGCCTGGCTGGGCGCGCCCATCGCTGCGGCGTATTTCCGCGAACCGGTCGTCACGCCGATGCTGCGCGTGATCGCGTTGCTGCTGCCGTTGAACGCCCTGAGCGTGATCCCCGGCGCGTTGATCCAGCGTGATCTGCGCTTTGGGGTCAAAATCATCCCCGATTTGAGCAGCAGCCTGGCGAAGGGTGCGGTTTCCATCTTGATGGCCTGGCAGGGGTTCGGCGCCTGGAGCCTGATTGGCGGGCAGATCGCCAGCGTCTTCGTAGCGGGCGTGTTGCACTGGGCTTTGGCTGGCTGGCGTCCCACGCGGGTGTACGACCGTCAGGTGACGCGCGAGATGCTCGCTTTTGGCGGCCACATCATCGTGGTGGGCTTCATCGGCGCGTTGCTCAACAACGTAGATTACCTGATTATCGGGCGCATGTTGGGGGCGGTGGCGCTCGGCGTGTATACTCTGGCCTATCGCATGCCTGAGCTGGTTATCCGCAGCATAAACCTGGTGGTTGGGCGGGTGGCGCACCCTGTGCTTTCCACCGTGCAGATGAGCACGGCGGACCTGCGCGCCATGTATCGCCGCTACTTGCGTTACACGGCGTTGATTATCTTCCCTGCTGGTGTGGGGGTGGCACTGCTCTCTGAGCCGATCATCCATGTTTTCTATACCGCAAAGTGGGCGGAGGCCATCCCGGTGATGCGCTGGATCGCCCTGGCAGTGACGATCGCGGCCATGGGGCACATTCCCGGTGTGCTCTATAAGGCCATCAACCGGCCGGATATCCTCAACAAGCTGGCGCTGATCAAGCTTCCGGTGGTGATTGGCGTGCTGTGGTTCGCCACCCGTTGGGGTGTTGAGGGCGTCGCCCTGGGGCATGTGGCACTGGCGATCTTTAAAGTCACGTTGGATACCGCCGTCGCCAGCCGTTTCGTTCAGGCGGGGGCGCGGGACGTCTTCTGCGCGCTCTACCCGGCGCTGATCAGCACCCTGGTGATGGGGGTGGCTGTTTGGGGGCTGTTGCGTGCCCTGTCGCCTGGGGATGTGTGGGCCATAGCACTCGGCGCCTCGATCGGCGCGTTGGTTTATCTGGGGATGTTAATGCTGGTGCGTCGCGATGTGGTTTTCAACGCTGCCGGGACGGTTTGGGACGCCATGCGTTCGCTGAGGGCAGGATGATATCTGCGAAGAACGGCGTAAAAGTCAGCGCCATCATCAGCGCCTATAACTGTGCCTCTTATGTGGAGGATGCTTTAATCAGCGTGCTGGCGCAGACTCGCCCGGTAGATGAAATCATCGTTGTGGATGATGGTTCGACCGACGACACTGCCGCGCGGGTGGCGAAGTTCGCCGACCACGGGGTGCGTTACATCTACCAGGAAAACCGCGGCTCCGGGGGGGCGCGCAACCGCGGGGTTGAAGCTGCCTCGGGAGATGTATTCGCTTTTCTGGATTGCGATGACCTCTGGCTGCCGCGCAAGACCGAGGTTCAGTTGCAATACCTGGAAGCTCATCCCGAGGTCGCGCTGGTGGGCGGTGATAGCTGGTGGTGGGCGGTGGAGGAGGATACCTGGTCGCTCAAGCGCCGCGGCGGCGTGATGACGAGGAGGGCTGCAGAGGAGATTCTGGTGCGCAATTTCGTTGGCAACCCTTCCGCGACGCTGATCCCCCGTTGGGCGTTGGAGCAGGTCGGGCTGTTTGACGAATCCCTGCGTTGGGGGGTGGATTGGGAGTTGTGGATGCGCCTGATCCCGCGCCTGCCTTTTGGGTTTGTGGATCAGACGGTGTTGATCTATCGCTGGCACCACGGCAACGTCTCGCACGAGGCCATCTGGACGCGCTTCGATCACTTGTTGAACATGGCTTGTCGCTATATTCGCTTTCATCGCCCGGCGTGGAAGCGCCCGCTGTTGATGGCGCGGGTACGGGCGAAAGACGCCCTGGCGCGTGCCTGGCACCTGCGGGCGGAAGGCGCGCCGCGGGCGCAACAGTTCGCCTACGGGGCGCTGGCGCTACTGTATGCCCCCTGGGAGGACCTGGGCGCGAAGCTGCGCTTGCTGGCGGCCAGCGTTCTTGGTGCGGACGCGATGCGGCGTCCGCGTCGCGGCGGTCTGAGCGCGCATCGGGAGACCGGACGACCTGATCTGCGTTCTTTACTCGCCCCGCCGCCGGGTTATCGCTATTCGTTTATGCCGGAGGGGGAGTGATGTATATCGCACAGTTGATTGATAGCCTCTCCCTGGGCGGCGCGCAAATATTAATCAAGACCTTTGCCGAAGTGCTGCTGCAGCGCGGCGACGAGCATCGGCTGGCGGTCATCAGCCTGGGGTTCAACACAGGCTCCACCCTACCGGAAGAGCTGGAGGCAATGGGCGTCGCGGTCTATCGCCTGCCCACGGCGCGGCTGCTGGATTGGCCTCAGGTCATCCGCCTGGGGCGTTTGATTTATCGCCAGCGGTTTGACATCATTCACACGCATTTGCCGCGGTCGCACATTCTGGGCGCTTTCTGGGGGAGTCTGACCGGCACGCCGGTGGTGAGCACGCTGCATTCCACCGGTGAAGAACAGCGACATTACAACCCGGTGCGCTACCGCCTGGAAAGCTGGGCGTTGAAGTTTGGGGTGCGCGGGGTGATTGCGGTCGGTCATGCTGTGGCGGAGGCGCACCGGGCGCGCCTGGCCCCACGGCGGATCACGGTCATCCCCAACGCGGTGCGGCCGGTGCCGCCGCTGGATGGCGCCAGCCGTGCCAGCGTCCGCCAGGCTTTGATGGGTGACGCGGCGCGCCCGTTATTGATCGCTGTGGGGCGTTTGCTGCCGCCCAAAGCCTACCCCGATCTTCTGGTGGCAATGACGTATTTGATTAAAAAGCACCCGCGCGCTTACCTGGCGATTGTTGGCGAGGGGGATTTGCGACCCGTGTTGCAGGCTCAGGTTCAAACGCTTGGCCTGGAAGAGAACGTCGCTTTGTTGGGCGGGCGCGCCGATGTGCCGCGTTTGCTTGCGGCGGCGGATATCTTCGTCAGCTCGTCGCAGCGCGAGGGGTTGCCGCTAGCGGTGCTGGAAGCCATGTCGGCCGGGCTGCCAGTGGTGGCGACCGCGGTGGGCGATCTGCCGCGCCTGATTACACCGGCGCGCGGCCTGCTTGTACCCCTGCATCAGCCCGAAGCGCTGGCGCAGTCGCTGGATTCTCTGCTGAAAGATTCGGCGCGGCGCTTCTCGATGGGGCAGGCTGGGCGGGATTACGTCTTGCGCGAGCACGCCCCGGAGGTCTGGGTGGATCGTTTACTGGCGGTCTACAGGCAGGTTGCGGGGCGCAAGGCCGCGGTGGATGGATGATGATGCATCGTTTGGGTGTGGTGATGCTGGTGAACGAGTTCCCTCCCCTAAAAGTCGGCGGTGGGGAGCGGCAGGCCGAACGCCTGGCGATGGAGCTGGCTCGCCAGGGCATGCGCGTCTGGGTGATCACCCGCGGGCGGCGCGATCTGCCCCTGTACGAAGAACGGGATGGGTTCTGGGTGCGCCGCGTGCGCCCGTGGGGGCCGGGCAAGCTGCGCTCCCTGACTTTTACTCTGGGGGCGATGCTGCAACTCTGGCGGCGGCGCGCCGGGTATCAGATCATCCATGCCCACCTGGCCTTTGCGCCGGCGGTGGCCGCGGCGCTGATCGGCCCTTCGTTGGGCAGGCGCGTGATCGTCAAGTTTGGCAACAGTGGACGGTTTGGCGACGTACAGGTCTCTCAGGCCACTTTGCGCGGGCGGCTCAAGCTGGCGTTGTTACGCCGCCGGGTGGATGTGGTCATTGCCCTGGAGCCGGGGATGCAGGGCGAGCTGGAAGCAGCCGGATTCGCGCATATTGTGCGTATGGCGAACGGCATCGCGGCGCGGGAATTTCGCCCTCCGGCGGAGCGATCCCGCTATCAATCTGAACTCGGCCTGGAAGGACGCGAGGTGCTGCTTTACGTGGGGCGACTTTCCCCTCAAAAAGCGCTGCCCGATCTGCTGCACGCCGCGCGCCAGGTCTTCCGCGAGCGCCCGCGGGCCTGCCTGCTGCTGGTGGGGGACGGCCCCGAGCGGGAGCGTTTGCAGGCGTTGAGCGTGGAACTGGGTATTGCCGCGCGATTGCGCTTTGTGGGCAACGTGGCCGCCGTGCGTCCTTACCTGTGGGCTGCCGATCTGTTCGTGCTGCCTTCGCTCTCCGAGGGTATGTCCAATGCGCTGTTGGAGGCGATGGCCGCCGGGCTGCCCTGTGTGGCGACGCGCGTCGGCAACGCCCCTGAGATGCTGGACGAGGGCCGCTGCGGGGTGTTGATCCCCCCTGGGAATCGGGCGCAACTGGCCGCCGCTTTGTTGATGTTGTTGACTGATCCCCAGCGGCGGGCGCGTTTGGGGATTGCCGCACAGCAGCGCGTGGTGGAAAAATACGAAATTACCGTCGTCGCCGCGGCTTATCGGCGATTGTATGAGGCCTTATGGAATCGCTCCGCGTTCTCCATCTGATTGATTCTTTGCGGCACGGCGGGGCGGAACTGTTACTCCTCGGCGTGACCCGCGGCCTGCTGCGACGGGGTTTTGACGTTAACGTGGGGTATTCCACTCCCGGCCCCCTGGAGGCCGACTTCCGAGACCTGGGCATGCCGCTCTACCCCCTGCCGCGGGCAGCCCGCGTGGACCCGTTGCTTTTCCTGCGTATGGCGCGCCTGGTGCGCCACCTGCGCCCCGATGTGGTTCACACGCATTTGTTCAAAAGCAACTTTCACGGGCGCGGAGCGGCGTATCTGGCGGGCGCGCCGGTGGTGGTCTCCACGCTGCACAGCGCCGACCCTTGGGCGGCAAACCCGCTCGCGGGCCGCATCTACGGGCTGACCGCCCGCTTCGCCGACCGGCTGATCGCCGTCTCGGAGCCGGTGCGTGCCTATCACCTGGCGCATACCGGCGTCCCCGCGGAGAAGGTCATCACGATTGAGAACGGGGTAGACCTGGATCAGTTCAACAGCATAAAGGCTTCTGGTGAGCAACTGCGCGCCGACTTGAAGATTCCCGCCGGTGCGCCACTGCTGGGCGTGATCGGTCGCCTGGTTGCCGATAAGGGGCAGGTGCATTTTCTGCGCGCTGCGGCATACATACGAGAGCGGCAACCGACGGCGCGTTTCCTGCTCGTGGGTGATGGCCCCCAGAAGGGGGCGCTGCACGCCATTGCGAGGGATTTGGATCTGGAAGAAGCGGTTCTGTTTACCGGCTTTCGCCAGGATATCCCTGCTGTGATGGCCGCGCTGGATGTGTTGGTGATCCCCTCGCTGCGCGAGGGCCTGCCGCTGACTTTGCTGGAGGCGATGGCCGCCGGGACTCCCGTGGTGGCGACCGACGCCGGCGGCGTGGCCGATGTACTGGCGGGGGAAGCGGGCCTGGTGGTGCCTCCCGGGGATTCTGCTGCCCTGGCGGATGCCTGCTTGAAGTTGCTGGCCACGCCGGATTTGCGGGCGCGCATGGGCGCGGCGGGAAGGGCGATCGTCGTGCAACGGTACAGCCTGGAGCGCACGGTGGAACGCCTGGCGACGCTCTATCGTCAGTTGTTACGGGATAAGCAGCGAAACGCAGTTGGTCTGCATGGATAAACGCATCCACGTCTTTGAAGTCACCAAGTCCACCGGCGGGGTGGGCGAGTATGTGCGTTGGATTGCCAACGGGCTGGATAAAGCGCGCTTCCGCCTGACGGTGGCCTGCCTCTCGGAGGGAGGCAAGTCCTTCGCCGCCGAGTTGAACCGCATCCCTGGTGTGGAGGCGTTCAGCCTGCCGATGGCGCGCTACAGCATCGCTCCGCTTTCGGATTTGCGCGCCTTGTGGAAACTGCGGGCGGTGATCGGCGAGGGTGGCTTTGACCTGATCCACGCGCACGCCTCCAAACCAGGCTTTCTGGCGCGGCTGGCGGCCGCGGGCAGCGGGGTTCCGGTGCTCTATTCGCCGCACTGTTTCGCTTTCCACGCGGGGGCCAATCCGCTGGCGGCGAGGTTGTACGTTTGGCTGGAACGCTGGGCGGCGCGTTGGCTGACCGCCCGCATCGTGGCCGTGGCACAGGCGGAACGCGACCTGGGATGCGCCCACGGCGTTGGTCGCAAGGATCAGTACGCCGTTATCCATTCGGGGATTGACCCCCGGCCCTTTTCAGACCCCTTTGACCGCGCGGGAACACGCGCTTCCCTGGGGGTTCCAGAATCCGCACCGGTGGTGGGAGTGGTGGGTCGCCTGAGCAGGCAGAAAAACCCCCTGGGCTTCCTCGACGCCGCGCGGCGGGTGCATCAGCAGAATCCTGATGCACACTTTGTCTGGGTGGGTGATGGCCCGCTGATGGAAGCGACGCGACAACGCGCGCGGGCGCTGGGACTGGAGGAAGTTTTTCGCCTGGTCGGTGCGCGGCGAGATATCCCCGCGGTGCTGCATGCACTGGACCTCTTCGCGCTGCCTTCGCTATGGGAAGCCTTCCCGATCACCATCTTAGAGGCGATGGCTGCCGGGCTGCCCTGCGTGGCGACGCGCGTTCAGGGTGTACCTGAGGCCGTGGTGGACGGCGAGACGGGGCTGCTCGTCCCGCCGGGCGACGCGGGCGTGCTGGCGCAGGCGTTACTGACCTTGCTGGCGGATGGCGGACAGCGTACACGGATGGGGGCTGCGGGACGTCGGCGCCTGGAGACCCATTTTCGCCGTGAGCAGATGCTTTCACGGCTCGCGATGTTGTATGAGGAGGCGGTTAAAAACGCATCGCAGGTGGCCTCAAATGGTGGTGAACATCGGTTTTGAGTGCGCCCTCGTACGGTTCGCTTTTTTTTGGAGTTGTGGTATCGTATATATAATCACATAGCGATTAAAAAGGGTTCAACAAGGAGTTGAAGATGAAAAAGCTTTGGATTGGTTTATGGGCGCTGGCTGGCCTGGTCCTGCTGATCACGCCGGCTTACGCTCAAGATGATAACCCGCCTACTCCGTCTCCGTCTCCGTCTCCGTCACCGACGCCGACGCTGGCGGTAGAGCAGGTGGGCGATGAAGTGCCCTTCAACCTCCTGGGGTACACGGAGGAGATCCTCTTTGGCCCATTTGATACGTTTACCTACACATTCTCCCTGCCGGCGAACTGGGAGGTCACTTCGGCGGCAGAGGTGCGCCTGGCGTTCAATGTGTTTACTTCGGGCCAGGGCACGGTCGTGCTCCCTGACGGAACCCCTGTGGCGGAGATCATTGATGGTTCGCTGCAGATCTTCTTCAACGGCGAGCTGGTGGATACCATCCTGCTGGAGCAGAGTGGTGAACGGGTGGAGACTATCATCATCCCGGTGACGGCGTTGCAGGCGGTTAATCCTGGTGAGAGCCACCAGTTGATCGTGGAGCTGGATGCTGGCGGGAGCTGCGACGAGTTTGACCTGCGAACCCGCGTGGCGATTCATTCCTATTCAAAGATGACTTTCCCTCACACGGTCACTGAACCCGTTACCAGCCTGGCGCTGTTGCCCCGCCCGATCTATCAAAACTCCTTTTTGCCCGACCAGGCGCTCCTGATCATTCCCGACAATCCCACCCAAAGCGAATTGCAGGCTGCTATGGCCGTCGCAAGCGGGTTTGGCGGCATGACCAACGGCAACCTGTTGCTCTCATTGCGCGCCAGTAGCCAGGTCAGCACGGACGAATTGAGCGCCAATCATGTGATCATGGTGGGCAAAGCCGAATCGCTGCCGTGGATTGGCTCGGTGAACCTGCCCGCCGGGGCTGACAGCGCGGCTTTCAGTGCTGCTGGCGCGCAACCGGGCGACGGCGTGGTGCAGATGGCGGTTTCCCCCTGGAACGCCTCGAACGTCGTCCTGGTCGCCACCGGCATGGATGACGAAGGTGTCCTCAAGGCGGGCAAGGCGATCAGCACCGGGCAGTTGCTCTCCGGAGATCAGGAGAACCTGTCTCTTGTGGCGAACGTCCGGCCCGACGCCGCCATCGCGGTGGAAACCCGCCTGGATCAAACACTGGGCGACCTGGGATACTCCGACAAAAAGCTGTGGCGTGTGGGTTTTAGCGCCACCGAATACCGCTTCTACATCCCGCCGGGAAAGACCCTCGACGACGGGGCGTACTTCGACTTGATTCTCAGCCATTCAAAGCTGTTGAACTACGATCTCTCAGGGCTGGTGATTTCCGTCAACGGCAAGGATGTGGGCAGTGTGAAGTTCAGCGACCTCACTGCCGATTACGCGCAGGTGCGCGTGGTGATTCCCACTACCACGGTCTTCACCGGCTATAACAAGCTGCGCATCAACGCCGAGTTGATCCCCAACAACTACTGCGTGGATCCAAACCTGGGCAGCACCTGGGTGCGCATATGGCCCGAATCGACGCTGCACATGCCCTTGGTGGATAGCGCGGTTTCCGGTGTCATGGCGGCGCGTTTTGACCTGGGCGATTTCCCTTCGCCCTTCACGCTCGACCCTGTGCTGGGGACGACGGCATTGGTGCTCCCTCAGGGCGATCCGCAGGCCTGGGATGTCGCCGCACAGGTCGCGTTCTATCTGGGTGATGTGGTTAACCCGAACGTCAGCGATATCACCGCGTATTACGCCGATTCTGTTCCCGAGGAGATCAAAGGGAGCCGTCATTTGATGTTGATCGGCGTACCCTCGACGTTGCCGCTGCTTTCTGAGTTTAATGATGCCTTGCCTTCCCCGGTGGATATGGCCTCGAACACGGTTTCCACCAGCGTGCTTCAGGTGGATTACCGCATCCCCGCGGGAAGCAGCATGGGCTACATTGAATTGATGACTTCCCCCTGGAACAGCAACAACGTGCTGGTGGCAGTTTTAGGGAACAGCGCCGAGGGCGTGCGCTTCGCCGGGACGGCGCTCACCGACGGCAACCTGCGCGCCGGCCTGGCGGGGAATTTCTCGCTGGTGTTGGGTACTCAGGTGCTCAGCGCCGATACCCGTCCTGCAACGAGCGACTTCGCGACGACGGCGTCCCTGCCGGGAGCGGGCGAAACTTCGCCTCTGGTGGCTCAGCCGACCGAGCCGATCCAGGGCCGCCCGGCCTGGGTGCTGCCTGCGATGGGTGTTGCACTGGGCGGGATGCTGCTGGTGATTATTTTCGCAGCCATCGGTTCGTTACGCCGCCGCAGCCCCATTCGACGGCGATAGCGATTGCGGACAAGCATGAACGAACCCTTCCGCAGGTTTGATATGCAACCTGCGGGAGGGCACCTTGGGATTGGGTGACAGTTGCCTGCTGCGCGGCTGTCACCCCCTTGTTTGCAAGAGGTGACCTGGTGAGGCGAAAAATCGCCTTCTTCCGCGTTTGGGGGAGTCACCCGATTGACCAGCGGGTTGAGGTCATGTTGCGCGCCGCCTTCCCGGAATTTGACCTCGAGACGATCACGCTGATGGATACTTTACGGCGGGAGCGAGTGGTGCTGCTGCGCAATGCGCTGGCTACCGTGCGTCACTACGGTGTGGGGCTGGCGCTGCGCCGCCGACGCTGGCGAGAGGCCTTCTTGCGCACGCCGTATCTGTTTCACTGGGCGCGTGGCTGCGCCCACCGCCGATTGGATAGGGGAGCGGAATACGCCTTCTCGTTTCAGTTGCAATCCTTGTTTGATACGCGCCGGCCCGGCCTGCCGCATTTCGTCTACACCGATCATACTCACCTTGAGAACATGAACTATCCGGATTTTCCTCCCACGCGCCTGGCTGTCCCTGCCTGGATTGCCCTGGAGCGGGCGTTGTACCAGGGGGCCACGCGGGTCTTCACTCGCAGTTCTAATATCTCCCGCTCGCTGGTGGAGCAGTATGGCTGCGACCCGGGCAGGGTGATCTGCGTCTATGCGGGCGGTAACATCGCCGCGGGCAACGCTCCGCCGGAGAATGATGGCTACCGCAATGGCGTGATCCTCTTTGTGGGGACGGACTGGAAGCGCAAGGGCGGCCCGGAGCTGGTGCGCGCTTTTGAACGGGTGCGCCGCCGCTTCCCGACTGCGCGCCTGCAGGTTGTGGGGTGTTCACCTGCCCTCAATGCGCCTGGGGTGGAGGTGATCGGCCGCCTCCCGCTGGAGGCCATGCCGCAGTATTATCTCCGCGCTTCGGTGTATTGCCTCCCAACCCGGGTTGAACCTTTTGGCGCGACCATAGTCGAAGCGATGGCTTACCGCCTGCCGGTGGTCGCCACGCGCGTGGGCGCGGTGCCGGATATGGTGGAGGACCACCACACAGGCTACCTGATCGCGCCAGGGGATGTGGACGGACTGGCAGCGGCGCTTGAGCGTCTGCTATCCAGCCCGGAGACCTGCCGCCGTTTCGGCGAGGCGGGGTATCGCCTGGTGATGGATCGCTACCGCTGGGAGCGGGTTGGCGAGCGCATCCGCCAGCACGTGCTGCGCGCCCTCAGGGAAGGATGAATTGCACCTCATGGGTGTAGGGGTTGACGATCACCGAGCCTCTGGTGAAATCCCTGCGCCAGGCATCGCCCTCGGGGTAGCGCACCCCCAGCGGTTCACCCAGCTCGAGGGCGTAATTGGGATACAGCCAGATTTCGCGATAGGAGTCAGAGTGTGCGTAACGGAAGTAGGCGCGCCCGTGATTGACCAGCAAGTAAGAAGCCAGGGCGAATTGCTGACGCTGCAAGTCGTTCCGACGTCCCGAAGCCACCAGCAAGGCGATTTTCCCTTTGCCCTGAGTGCTTTCGGCGCGTTCAAGGTGAGCTTCCCACTCGGCGGGCGAGCGGTATTCATCTGTCCAGCCAACGCCCCAGCCCTCGTCCATCGCGCCGTCCAGGTAGGCGAGATAGCGGAACCAGGCCTCGAAATCCCGGTTGGAGACGATGTTGGCGTACAGCGGCCTGCCCTGGGGCCGGAAATACCCCTCATAGAGATATTGCAGAAACCCCTCGATGGCCGCCTGAAAACTGGCGTCATCCGGATAATCCTTCAACCAGTTGGCTTTGCGTTCCAGGCGGGCGATGCTGGCGTCCACGTTATCGAGGAAGACGCCAAAGTAGCCGTTGACGCTCTGGCTCTCCTGGACGCGTTGCAGAAAGAACTGCCGCCATTCCAGGTTGCCCGGATCCATGAAGACGTAGTCCGTCCCGCTGCCGCCGTCGCGGATGCGCTCGCCGCGGTAATCCAGCAGAAACCAGTCTGGGTGATTCTGGCTGATCCAGCAGTAATCACCAGGCTTGAAGGCCACCTGATTCCCCGGCGGAGCTTCCTCGCACGAACCCGGGGCTTTGATCGCGTCCAGGCGGAAATATTGCGGCACGCCCCGCGTGTAGCCGATCTGCCGCAGTTCGGTCAGGGCGGCTTCGTCGTTTTGGGTCAGGATAATCAGGTCGAAGTTGGTCGCCAGCGTGGCGATGTCCCCATTTGTGGGTGGCTTGGAGAACCACATCAACTGAATCGTGCTGGCCTCGCTGCCGATGAACGCGTAGGGCGTTGGAGTGAATTCCGGCGTCGCGCTTGGCGCGGCGGTGTGAGACGGCGTGGGCGCAGCCGCGGGCCAAGCGATGCTTTTGCGCAGCAGGAGAAGGAAGAAAACAATTACTGCCAGCATAACCAACGCCAGCGTGCTGAGCAGGAGGATGGGTAGAAGATTTCTGCGGTTCATCGTTGTTTCTCTCTTGGGGAGCGGGTATTTGTGCTTGCATTATAATCTAGGTGTTTCAATCAAGTGCGATGAGGAGATGATGCGATGCGAATAGTGCGTCGTTGGGGTAAGAAACTTCGTTCAGGGATCAAACGTCTACGGCATCTTGGTTTTGATTCGGCGCGTTATTGGTCAGAGAGGGGACGAAGGTTTGGTTACCGCGCAGTGGTTAACCTTGGTTACTCGGAGGCTGAACTCCTCGCGGTTACTCGACGCGATAAAGATGAAACTTTTCCGTATCTCCAATCCTTGCTCCGTGGTGATGAGAAATTAATCCTTGATTTGGGGTGTGGGGCGGGTCGCTTTACACATGCCCTGGCCGAATTGATCGCTGGACGCGCAATCGGCATTGACGCTACTCCAGAGCTGGTTGCTATTACTCAGCCCTCAGAGAAGGTTCAATTTGCAGTGATGACGCCAGGAGTTATTCCTCTGGCTGATGCGGAGGTGGATGTAATCTGGATTTTTTGTGTCCTGGAGTGCTTGCGTGGCAGCGTTCTGGGTAATACGGTTGCAGAGATGTATCGCGTTCTCAAGCCGGGGGGATTAATTTTTGTTGTGGAGAACACCACCGA
>CAZZFZ010000053.1:0-17450 GCA_964653835.1 uncultured Anaerolineales bacterium | reverse complement strand
TGCGCGCCCGCGGCCTGCCCCCCGGCCCGATCTACAAAACCATTCTCGCCCGCCTGCGAGCCGCCTGGCTGGATGGCGAAATCCAATCGCCGGAAGATGAAACCGCCTTGCTGGAAAAGCTGATCGCCGAACACGCAGGCTAAACCCATCTAAATTCGTGCCCACAAAACTTGTCATTCTCCCCTATCCATGTTAAAATGCGCCTTGCTATAGGGTGGTAGCAATACTGCTTGCAGCGAAAAGTGGGCAACCCCCACTTTTCTTCATGTAAGGGCACTGCCACCCCACAAACCGCATGGAGAAAGAACATGAAGAGCGATTTTGCACTGGCTTTTAAACAAATCCTTGATGACCGCGGCCTGCCGCAGGAAGTCGTCTTGGAAGCGATCCAGGATGCCATGGTTTCGGCGTACCGACGCGCGGTGCACGCTTCCAACGCACAGCACATCGAGGCCAAAATTGACCTGGAAACCGGCGAAGTAGCCATCTACGCCGAAAAAGAGGTCGTCGAGGAAGTCCAAAACGAGCACACCGAGGTATCCCTGGAGGAAGCGCGCCGGGTCAACCCCGAAGCGCAGGTGGGCGATATGCTCATCGTCGAAAGCACGCCCGATGATTTCGGGCGCGTTGCCGCGCAAACCGCTCGCCAGGTGATCCAGCAACGCATTCGCGAGGCCGAGCGCGAAATCCAATATAAATACTACGTCAAGCAGGTCGGCGATATCGTCAATGGCGTGGTACAGGCCGTAAACGTCAAACAGATCACCCTGGGGCTGGATCTCAAGGCCGAGGGCATCATGCCACGCCGCCACCAGATTCCGCGCGAGTATTTCCGCGTCCACGACCGCGTGCGCGCCCTGCTGCTTGAAGTGCAGGAGAGCAACCGCGGCCCCAAGATCATCCTCTCGCGCGCCCATCCCGACTTTTTACGCCGCCTGCTGGAAAACGAAGTCCCTGAGATTTACCAGGGATTGGTCGAAATTCGCTCCATCGCCCGCGAGCCAGGGCAGCGCTCCAAGGTGGCGGTGTACGCCCTGCAACCCGGAGTTGACCCCGTGGGCGCCTGCGTGGGCATCCGCGGCGTGCGCATCCAGACGATTGTGCGTGAACTCAACGATGAGAAGATTGACGTCATCGAATGGAACCCCGATCCGGCGGCCTACATCGCCAAGGCGCTCAGCCCGGCGCGCGTGCTCAGCGTCTTCCTCGAAGACATGAACGGCGCCAAAACCGCGACCGTGGTCGTGCCCGAAGATCAGCTCAGCCTGGCGATCGGTCGCGATGGCCAGAACGCCCGCCTGACGGCCAAGCTTACCGGCTGGCGCATTGACATCAAGAGCCTGATCGAAGCCACTTCCGAATTGCTCTTCAAGTTGAAAAACGATCCCGATTACGCCGAATACTACGAGCAAGAGAAAGACAACCTCCCGCAGATCGAGAGCATCATGCGCAAGAAGATTGACGGCCGCCCGATCTCGCCGGAGGAATTCCATGAACTGCACAACCTGCTCGAACGCGTTGAGCAGGAGCGCATCAACCGCGTGCGCGCCCGGGAGGCCGCCGAAGCCGAACGGCTGGAGGCCGCCCGCGCCGCCGTCCCCGCTGATGCCTACGACCTGCCCCTGGAGACCCTGGGGTTCACCGACCAAATCAACTCCCTGCTGCAGGAAAACCTGGAGATCAACAACGTTGGCGATCTGATCTTCCAGATGAGCTACGACCCTGAGGCTGTGCGTGCCCTCAACGGCATCGGCCCCAAAGCCATGCAAACCATTGAAGACGCCATCAACCTGATTAAGTCTTCCATCAAGCAACAGCAAGAAAAAGCCGCGGCCGAAGCCGCCGCGCAGGCCGAAGCTGAGGCAATCGCCCAGGCTGAAGCCGAAGCAGAGGCCGAGACTCCAACCGAGGCGGAAGCGCCTGAAGGAGCGCAGCCCGAAAAGGCGGAGGCCCCCGCCCCTGAAGCGGCTCCCGAGGCCGAAGAAACTGAGGAAGCCAAAGAGGAAGAAGCACTTCCCGAATCCATGGAAGAAATCTTCAAGGTGGCGCCAGAAATGCTCGATGCCGCCGTGGACGAGGAAAGCCTCCTCAGTGAAGAGGAAGAAGCCCGCGAAAAAGCGAAGAAGCGCAAAAAATTCGTCGAGGTTGAATACGATCCCGACCGCGATGTCACTATCTACCGCAAGAAACACAAGCGCGGCGGCAAGGAATGGGAAGACTGGGACGATGACGACTGGGATTTCTAAACAATCTCGCAGAGCAACGGACCAGCCTGGCGATCTATGCATAAAAAACGTAAACGCAAACACGTTCCCCAGCGCACCTGTGTCGGCTGCCGCACGGTGCAACCCAAGCGCTCCATGATCCGCGTGGTGCGCACCGCCGAGGGCGTGCAGGTAGACCCCACAGGCAAACTGCCTGGGCGTGGCGCTTACCTGCACGACGCACCCTCCTGCTGGGAAAAGGGATTAAAGGGAGCGCTGGCACACGCGTTGAAAACATCCCTCACCCCCGATGATCGGGAACGGCTGCGCCAATTTGCCAGCACCCTCGCGGCGGAATCCCCGCCCGATGCAGAGTCATGAAACGGCAGCCCAACATCTCAACCCGAACGGCCAGCGAGCGAAACGCAGTGTGAAGCGATAACCTCACAACCTCGCCAGCTCATTAGGGTTTCAACATCCAAGCGATTGCACCGGTTGAGATCATTGCTCAACCCCAACGCATACAAGAAACCGGGAACGGCTGCGTAGAAAACGTAAGGAGAACCAGAATGAGCAAATCCGGCGAAGAAAAGATCATCCACCTCCCACCAACGATCACCGTACGTGATCTTTCTGAACATCTCGAAGCCAGCCCGATCGAAGTCATCAAAACCCTGATGGCGAACGGGGTGATGGCAAATATCAACCAGGAAATTGACTTCGATACGGCAGCCATCGTCGCCGCCGAATTAGGCTTTGAAGCCGCGCCGGAAGCTGTGCAGGAGGCCGCCGAGGATGAGGGCGCAGAACTGCCTCTCTGGCGGCAATGGATCGCCCGCGAGCCTGCCGAGGCGCTCCGCCCACGTCCGCCGGTGGTCGGCATCCTGGGCCACGTGGACCACGGCAAAACCACCCTACTGGACGCCATCCGCCACGCCAATGTGGCTGCGGGGGAAGTCGGCGGCATCACCCAGCACATCGGCGCCTACCAGGTGACCCACAACGACCGGCTGATCACCTTCATTGACACCCCCGGCCACGCCGCGTTCACCGCCATGCGCGCCCGCGGCGCACAGGGAGCAGATATTGTCGTGCTGGTGGTCGCCGCCGATGACGGCGTGATGCCCCAAACGCGCGAGGCAATCGCCCACGCCCGCGCCGCCCAGGTGCCCATCATTGTGGCGCTGAACAAGATTGACCGCCCCAACGCCAACCCGGAGCGCGTCAAACAACAACTCGCCGAAATTGGCCTCGTCCCCGACGACTGGGACGGCGACACGCTGGTTGTGCCGATCTCCGCCAAGGAAGGCACCGGCCTGGACGACCTGCTGGAAGCCATCCTGCTGGTTGCCGACAACGCCAACATCCTGGCGAACCCGGATGGCAAAGTTTTCGGCACGGTTATCGAGGCCACTCAGGAACGCGGCCGCGGGCCGGTGGCAACGTTGCTGGTGCAAAACGGCACGCTGAGAACCGGCCATGTGGTCGTCGCTGGCCTGGCTCAGGGGCGCATCAAAGCCATGTTCGACCACAACAACAATAAGATCGAAGAAGCGCTGCCCTCCATGCCGGTTTCCGTTATGGGGCTGGATGAAATCCCTGCCGCTGGGGAGCTGTTCCGGGTTGTTAAATCCACCAAGAAAGCGCGCACCATCGTCGAACGGCGCAGGCAGGAAACCACCAAATCTGGAACCCCTGAACACCAGGGCATGACCCTTGAACAACTGTTTGCCCGCGTACAGGAGGGCGAGGCGCAGGAACTCCGCCTGATTGTCAAAGCCGACGTCCAGGGGTCGGTGGAACCGATCACAAACGCGCTCAAAGAACTGGAAACCGAAAAGATCGGCATCAACATCCTGCATGCCGATGCCGGCAGCATCACCGAAAACGACGTCATGCTGGCTTCCACCAGCAACGCCATCATCATTGGTTTCAACGTCTCGCCCGACTCAGCCGCCAAACGCCTGGCGGAGAGCGAGGGCGTTTCCATCCGCTCGTATAACATCATCTATCGCCTCACCGAGGATATCGAAAAAGCCCTCAAAGGGATGCTGGAACCCGAAAAGCGCGAGGTCATCATCGGGCGCGCCAAAATCCTGGCGGTCTTCCAGGCCTCCAAGATTGGCAAAGCGGCCGGTTGCCGCGTGACCGAGGGCGAAATTCGCCGTAACGCCCGCGTGCGCGTGTTGCGCGCCGGCGAGAGCATTTTTGAAGGCGAGATCGCCTCGCTGAAGCGCCATCAGGAAGATGTGCGCGAAGTGCGCAACGGCTTTGAATGCGGCGTCGGCTTCAAAGGGTTCAACGACTTCCAGGAAGGCGACGTGATTGAGTGCTTCACCATCGAAGAGGTCAAACCCTTCTAAGCGGAGGAAGTGCTATGGTCTCCAAACAACGCGCCCAACGGATCGCCGATCGCATTCACGAGGAACTCTCCACGCTGCTGCTGATGGAGGTCGCCGACCCGCGCCTGGCCGAAGTCAGCGTCACCAAAGTGCGCGTGGATAGCGAACTCTCCTTTGCTGATGTCTACGTCTCCTCACTGGCGGGGAGCGATCAGGCGGAGACCATCCTGAAGGGGTTAGAGCACGCCCGTGGCTTTTTGCGCAGCGAACTGGCACACCGCATCACTTTGCGCGTTTTCCCCCGCCTGCGCTTCCACTGGGATCCCAGCCCGGAGCACGTTGACCGCATCGAGCGCCTGCTGGCTTCGCTGGACATCGGGGACGAAGAGGAACCCGACGCGCCGGAGACAGACGAATAGCATGGACAAAGCCGCCATCCAAAACGCCCGTCAATTGCTGCAGTCAGCCCAGCGGCTGCTGTTGACCTCCCACATCCGCCCCGACGGCGACGCCGTAGGCTCGCTCCTGGGGATGGGCCTGGCGCTGGAAACCGCCGGTAAGCAGGTGCAGATGGTGCTGGCGGATAACGTCCCCCAGGCCTTCCGCCACCTGAGCGGCACTGAGCGCATCCACAAACAGACTGAAGGGGCATTCGACGCCGTGATCGTGCTCGATTGCGGCGATCCACAGCGCGTTGGCGAGGTGCTGCCCCAGGGGATCACCATTGACATCAACATTGACCACCACATCACCAACGAGCTATTTGGGCGCATCAACCTGGTGGATACGCAGGCCGCCGCCACCGCCGAAATCCTGACCACGCTGCTCCCAAAACTGGGATTGGCGATCACCCCCCCGGTGGCCGAGGCGCTGCTGACCGGCCTGATTACCGACACCATTGGCTTCCGCACCAGCAACATGCAACCGCGCACGCTGCGCACCGCCGCAAAGTTGATGGAGCAAGGCGCGGATCTGCCCACGTTATACGAAAAAGCCCTTAATTCACGATCATTTGAGGCCGTGCGCCTGTGGGGCGCGGGGCTGAGCACGCTGCAACGTCAGGATCGCCTGGTATGGGCGACGCTCTCCCTGGCCGATCGGCGCGCCATCGGCTACCCCGGCCTCGACGACGCTGATCTGATCAACATCCTGACCACCATCCGGGATGCGGATGTGGCCGTGACCTTCACCGAGCAGCCTGATGAACAAGTCAAAGTGAGCTGGCGCGCCCGGCCCCAGTACAACGTCGCCGAGATCGCGCGTCAATTTGGGGGCGGCGGGCATCGCCCCGCCGCGGGCGCCACCATCCCGGGGGATTTACCCTCCGTGCAGGCCTCCGTCCTGCAAGCCACCCGGGCATTGTTCAATGGAAATCAAACTCAACCGCAGGGTTCAAAGCAACCCGAAATCCGAGAATAAGGTAAAATAATGTTACCCACTTGCACACTGGGGAGACGAATATGATGAATGGAAAAATCAAGAAAGTTGTTTCTGGAGCACTTGTTGTTGACAAACCGGTAGGATTGACCTCCCACGATGTGGTCAAGATCGTGCGCCGGGGGACGAACATCCGCCGCGCCGGGCACACCGGCACGCTGGATCCGCGCGCCTCGGGCGTGCTAGTCGTCCTGATCGGCCCAGCGGTGCGCTTGAGTGAATACATCGCCGCCGACGACAAACGCTACCAGGCGACTATTAAGCTCGGCGCCTCGACCGACACCTACGACGCCGAAGGGCGCATCACCCGCACCGCGCCGTATCAACACATCACCGAAGAACAGTTCCTCACCCTGCTGAAAACCTACGAGGGCAAGACTCTGCAGGTCCCGCCGGTGTACTCGGCGATCAAGGTGCAGGGGAAACCGGCTTACAAGCGCACGCGCCAGGGCGAAGAGGTCAGCCTGGAGCCGCGCGAGATTGACGTCTACAGCCTGGATCTGCTCGAATGGGCGCCGCCGGAAGTGGTGCTCGATGTGTATTGCTCCTCCGGCACGTATGTGCGCTCGCTGGCGCACGATATCGGCGAAGACCTGCAAACCGGCGCGCATCTGATCGGCCTGCGCCGCACTAAGAGCGGGTTCTTCACCCTGCGCCACGCCGTACCGCTGCGCGAGCTGCAGGAAGCCTTCCTGACCGGCGACTGGTACCAGTACCTGATCCCCGCGGCGGACCTGCTCCCCGACTGGCCGATGCTGGAACTGAACCACGAAGAGGTGGAAAAGATCGCTTTCGGCCACCGTCTCCCCGCCGGCCCCAACCCCGAAATGACCGAGGAAGGGATGACTCGCGCAGTCAGCGAACAGGGCGACCTGGTCGCCTTGCTCAGCTTCGATGAAGAAAAGCGCGAGTGGCGGCCCAAGAAGGTCTTCTTCCAGACCTGAACGTTCACATTCGCTCGTCTCAAACGCGCCCGAAAAGCTCCTGGTTGACCCCCGCTTTTCGGGCGCGTTTTATCACCCGGCTTGCGGAAAACAGCTCGCTCGCCGCGACCCCGGTTCATTCACCTTCATATGCAACATTACCGCTCACTTGAAGCTGTTCAACTGCAAGCCTGCTGGCTGACCATCGGCTCGTTTGATGGCGTCCACCGCGGCCACCAGGTAGTGATCCGTAAACTGGTTGAGGGGGCACACGACGCGGGCATGCCCGCGGTGGTGCTCACCTTCCACCCCCACCCCGCCGCCGTGCTGCGAGGCTACAATTACGCCTTCTACCTGACCACGCCCGAGGAGCGCGCTCGCCTGCTGGGGGAGCTTGGCGTGGACGTGGTCATCACCCATCCCTTCAACCGCGACATCGCCGCCATTGAAGCCCGCGATTTCATGACGATGCTGCACCGTCGCCTGAATGTGCAGCACCTTTGGGTCGGCTACGACTTCGCCATGGGGAAAGACCGCCAGGGCAACTACGCCATGCTCCACGAACTGGGACAGGAACTTGGCTATCAGACCCATCTGACTTCAGCGCTAAAAATCGGCGACGACGTGGTTTCCTCCAGCCGCATCCGCTTCCTGCTCGGCACGGGGCAGGTGGACGAAGCAGCGGAATTGCTGGGGCGTGAGTTCGCCCTTAGCGGCAAGGTTATCCACGGCGATCAACGCGGCGCGAGCCTGGGCTTCCCCACCGCCAACCTGGAGGTCTGGGGAGGGCAGGTAATCCCCGCGGCCGGAGTGTACGTCTGCCGCGCCGGGGTGCAGGGACAGACCTGGGGGGCAGTCACCAACATCGGCGTGCGCCCCACCTTTGAGGTTGAACCCGTCCCCCCGCGGGTGGAGACCCATCTACTCGATTTTCAGGGAGACCTCTACGGCCAGGAACTCCGCCTGAGCTTCATCAAACGTTTGCGCGGGGAACAACGTTTTCCCAACATCCAGGCGCTGGTGGCGCAAATTCAACACGATGTCGCCCAGGCCAGGGAACTGCTGGGCTAATCTCAAGATATTGACAGCCGCGGCGGCCGCGGTATACTCGTAACTACAACCGACCTCTGCTCGGGGAGCCTGGAAACGGCCAGGCTGAGAGGAGCGCCCCAGCGCTCGACCCGCGAACCTGATCCGGATAATGCCGGCGGAGGGATTGCAGTCCGATGATTCCACACCCTCCCCAGCATGCCGGGGGAGGGATTTTTTATGCGCGTGATCATCCTCGCCAACGGCGAGCTGCCCCATCCTGAAAGACTGTTAAAAACTCTCGGCGCGGAAGACGTGCTGTTGGCCGCCGACGGCGGCGCGCGCCACTGCCTCAGGTTGGGTCTTGCCCCCCAGCGCGTGATCGGCGATTTCGACTCCCTGAACGCCGCGGAGATCCAGCACCTGCAAGCGCTGGGCGCCCAGCTGGAACGCCACCCCCGCCGCAAGGACGAAACCGACCTGGAGCTGACTCTGCTCCGGGCGCGGGAATACCATCCCGAGGTGGTACTGGTCTTCGCCGCGCTGGGCGGGCGCTGGGATATGACCCTCGCCAACCTGTTGCTGGCCGCACACCCCGAACTCAGCAACATCGACATCCGCTTTGTGGATGGTCAACAGGAAATCCGCCTGCTGCGCGCCGATCAGCGCATGACGATTAACGGAGACCCCGGCGACACCGTCTCCCTGATTCCGGTGGGGGGCGACGCCCGTGGGATCACCACCGAAGGTCTGGAATACCCCCTGACGGGCGGCACACTGACCTTCGGCGCGGCGCGCGGTGTGAGCAACCAGTTGACCGCTCCCCAGGCCCACGTACAACTGGAAGAAGGGTTGTTGCTGGTGATTCATTTAACGGCAGACAGCTGACGGCGGACTATGGCAGCTGACCGCGGTCCGCCGTCCACGGTCATAAATAGAATTTAGGAGGCATACCATGAAGACAAAAATCCTCACGCTCGCTCTTTTCCTCACAGCGCTGCTGGCCGCCTGCTCGCCGGGGCCGCGCACCCTGACGGTGATGACGCACGATTCTTTCGCCATCTCCGACGAGGTGCTGGCCGCCTTCGAGGAAAAGTACAACGTCAAGGTGCAGTTCATCGAGGCCGGCGATACCGGCACAGCGGTCAACAAAGCGATCCTCTCAAAAGATAACCCGCTGGCGGACGTTTTCTACGGCGTGGATAACACCTTCCTCAGCCGCGCGCTGAGCGAGGGCATCTTCGAGGCCTATGATTCCCCGCTGTTGAAGGAAATCCCCGACGAGTTCCAGCTTGACCCGGAGAACCGCGTCCTGCCGGTGGACTACGGCGACGTGTGCCTGAATTACCAGATCAGCTACTTCGAGGAGCACAACCTCGCCCCCCCGGAGACGCTCGAAGACCTGCTCAAGCCGGAATACGCCGACCTGCTGGTGGTGGAGAACCCGGCCACGTCCTCGCCAGGGCTGGCGTTCCTCTTCGCCACTATCGCCCGCTTCGGTGAAAACGGCTATCTGGACTACTGGCGCGGGCTGGTGGCAAACGGCGTCAAAGTGGTCAACGACTGGGAGACAGCCTACTACACCGAGTTCAGTCAGTGGGGTGGCGAGCGGCCGATTGTGGTATCCTATGGCTCCAGCCCTCCCTTTGAAGTGATCTTCGCCGAAGAGCCGATGGACACCCCGCCCACCGCCGTGGTGACCGGCCCGGAGAGCTGCTTCCGCCAGATCGAGTTCGTCGGCATCCTCAAAGGGACCAGAAACCGCCGACTGGCCCGCAAATGGGTGGATTTTATGCTCTCAACGCAATTCCAGGAAGACATCCCCCTGCAGATGTACGTCTTCCCGGTCAACCCCAACGCCCAACTGGATGAGACCTTCCAAAAGTACCTGGCCGTCCCGGAACAGCCCGCCGTTCTCGACCCGACCATCATTGCTTCCAGCCGCGAGACCTGGATCAGCAACTGGACGGCGGTTGTCCTCAGGTGAGTACACCTGAGGCGCTGCCAGGCAAGCGGGTAGACTCGACCTGAATGGAGATCCCCATGAAAACAAGGCGTTTCTTCTGGCAGGCGCTCCAGGCCCTCCCCCTGCGATGAAGGCAAAAACGCTCCTCCTCTGGGCCGCTCCGCTGGCCTTCCTGGCGACGTTTTACTTTTACCCGCTGGGCAGCATTTTGCAGCTCAGCCTGGCGCGCGGCGAGGGCGGCGCGCTGGCCCCCTTTCTGGAAGCGCTGCGCTCGCCCGCCATCCGCCGGGTCTTCACCTTCACCCTCTGGCAGGCGGCGCTCTCCACGCTGCTCACCCTCGCCCTCGGCCTGCCGGGGGCTTACCTGCTGGGGCGCTACCGGTTCCGCGGTCAGTCGCTGCTGCGCGCCCTCACCGGCATCCCCTTCGTGATGCCTACCCTGGTGGTGGCGGCGGGCTTCTACGCCCTGCTCGGCCCGCGCGGCTGGGTCAACGTCGGGCTGATGAGCCTCTTCAACCTGAACGAGCCGCCGATTCACTTCGTCAACACCCTGGCCGCCATCCTGACCGCTCACGTCTTCTACAACACCACCATCGTACTGCGCATGGTGGGCGATTTCTGGGCGCGGCTCGACCCGCGGCTCCCCCAGGCCGCCCAGGTGCTGGGAGGGAACCGCTGGCAGGTGCTGCGTCACATCACCCTGCCGCTGCTCACGCCGGTGATCGCCGCCGCGGCGCTGCTAGTGTTCGTCTTCGACTTCACCTCCTTTGGGGTGATCCTGGTGCTCGGCGGCCCGACCTTCGCCACCCTGGAAGTGGAAATCTATTACCAGACCATCAGCCTGTTCAACCTTCCGCTGGCAGCGGCACTCTCATTGCTACAACTCGGCTGCACGCTGGCGATGACCGTGCTCTACACCCGCTTGGCCGCCCGTCTGACGCGCCCGCTTCACCAGCGCCGCCGCGAACACACCCAAAAGCGCCTGCGGACTCCCCGCCAGAAGATACTCGCTGCCGCGTTGATCGCCCTGCTCTTTCTGTTAATCCTCACTCCCATGCTCGCGCTGGCCGCCCGCTCGGTGACATCCTTCGGGATGATCCGCACCCGTGAGGGTGCGCTGCCCCCTGGCTTGACGCTGCGTTTTTACCAGGCGTTATGGGAAAACCCACGCCAGTCGGCCTTCTTCGTCCCGCCGGTGACGGCGATCGCCATCTCGCTGGGATACGCCGTTGCCACGGTGATTCTGGCGCTGACCCTGGGGCTGCCTGCCGCCTGGGCCCTGGCCCGCGACCGCACCGCGCCCCTCAACCGCATCCTCGATCCGTTGCTGATGCTCCCCCTGGGGACTTCGGCGGTCACGCTGGGGTTGGGGTTCATCGTCGCCCTGGCGCGCCCACCGCTCGACCTGCGCGCCTCGCCGCTGTTGATCCCCATCGCGCACACGCTGGTGGCCTTCCCCTTCGTAGTGCGCTCGCTGACCCCGGCGCTGCAAAGCATACAACCGGCGCTGCGAGAGGCTGCCGCCGTGCTGGGCGCATCGCCGCGGCAAATCATCCGTCAGGTTGACCTGCCGCTGGTCGGCCGCGCCTTGCTGGTAGCCGCCAGTTTCGCTTTCACCATCTCGATGGGCGAGTTTGGCGCCACCGCGTTGCTGGCGCGCCCCGAATACCCCACCGTGCCGGTCGCCATCTACCGCCTGCTCTCCCGCCCCGGCGTGCTCAACTACGGGCAGGCCCTGGCGATGAGCACGATCCTGATGGTCATCGCCGCCGCGGGGATGCTGGGGATTGAACGCTTCCGCATGGCGGAGGTAGGCGAGTTTTAAGACGGAAGACCGAATACAGATGACCGCGGTCTGTGGTCTGCCGTCCGCGGTCACACACGAACTATGACACTTACCCTCACCAACCTCCACCTCGCCTACGGCAAAACCCCTGCTCTGCAAGGAGTCTCGTTTGAGGTCGCTGCTGGAGAGATCGTCGCGGTGCTCGGCCCCAGCGGGTGCGGCAAATCTACATTGCTGCGCTGCATTGCTGGCCTGGAGACGCCGGACGAGGGCGATGTGGCCTGGGAGGGCCGCTCGCTGCGGAATGTGTCCCCCCATCAGCGCAGCTTTGGGCTGATGTTTCAGGATTACGCCCTCTTCCCCCACAAAAACGTGGCGGAGAACGTGGCCTTCGGATTGCGGATGCTAAACCAGCCTGCGGCGGAAATCGAGCAGCGCGTGGCGGAGATGCTTGAGCTGGTCGGCCTGGCGGGATACGACGAGCGCGATATCGCCACCCTCTCCGGGGGGGAGCAGCAACGCGTCGCCCTGGCGCGCTCGCTGGCCCCGCGCCCGCGCCTGCTGATGCTGGATGAACCTCTCGGCTCGCTCGACCGCACCCTGCGCGAGGAGCTGCTCGATGAGCTGGCGCGCATCCTGCGCTCCACGCGGCAGACCGCCATCTACGTCACTCACGATCAGGAGGAAGCCTTCACCCTGGCCGACCGCGTCGCCGTGATGAACCGCGGACGAATCGCCCAGATCGGCCCGCCGCAGGAGATCTACCGTCAACCGGCCTCGCTCTTCGTGGCGCGCTTCCTCGGTTTTCGCAACTTCTTCAAAGCCGAGGGGGCCGGGGAGACGCTGAAAACCCCCATCGGGGAATTGCCCGCCCCCCAGGATGTCCACGGCCTACTGTGGGTGCTGATCCGCCCCGAGGGGATAAAGCTCACCCCCGGGGGCATGCACCACCTGGAAGGGAAGCTGGTCAGGCGCTCCTTCCGGGGCGGCCTCTGCCGGATAGAGGTCGCCATCCGCGAACACGTCCTGACCTTTGAACTGCCCTCCGCGGTCGAACTGCCGCAACCGGGCGAACCCATCCGCCTGTACTACCACCCCGCCGAGAGCCTTCAGGTATTCTCATCGGACGAAATCCCAGATAAACATGAATGAAAATATCTGTGTTCATCTGTGTCTATCTGTGGTTGATCCAAACGCATGACGAACACAATCACCGTGATTAAACAAAACCCCGCCGGGCAGGAAACCTGGCGCTACGAGGGCCGGGTGCTGGCGCGGCGGGATGGGGAAATCGTGATCGAGGCTTTCTTTGATCAGGAAGACATCAACATTCGCGGTTTATGGCTGCGCCACGGCGACCGCTTTGTGGAGACGTATTACGCCGACGACCGCTGGTACAACATCCTCGCGGTGCACAGCCGGGAAGACGGCCACCTGAAAGGATGGTACTGCAACATCGCCACCCCGGCGGAGATCAGCGAGCAGTGCATCGCCTACCGCGACCTGGGGTTGGATTTACTCATCTTCCCCGACGGGCGGCAGATTGTGCTCGACGAGGACGAGTTCGCCGCGGCGGAGATGCCCATGGCCTGGCGGCTCCAGGCGCAACAGGCGTTGGCCGAGTTACAAACGCGCTTCGCCGCCATCACTTCCGGGCCACAAAAATAAAAGACCCCGACAATTTCTTCTGACGATTGATTTCTGATGATTTCCTGGAGACCAATCCGCCGAGCCGCCACCACAAACGGTGAAAGAGCTGAAGCGGCAGCACCAGCGTTTTCGCGAGGGACGCTGGCATACGCGGGAACAAGGCCATGTTTGCCAACGCTACAAGCGCAGGCCACTCCGTATTGGGAGCAATACGCTCCACAGTGAAGCCACCAACCTGCAGCGAGTTCAACACACCCAGGTGCGTGTGGTGGTAATAACTGCTGTCGTGGAACGGCTCCAGAAAGGAGACCATGCCCAGAAACAGGCCGCCGGGTTGCAACACCCGGCTGACCTCTCTCATCATCACAAAGGGATATTGAATATGCTCCAACACGGCCAGGGAGAGAACAAATTCAAAACTCGCATCATGGAAAGGCAGCGCGTGGGCATCGCCGAGGATCGGAGCCTGCTCGGCAACGTAATCCAGGCCGACATACTCAAACCCTGCGTATTCACACATCTCCCGATGAAGCGTGGTGCCGCAGCCCAAATCGAGCATCAAACTGCCCTCTGCCCTTGCCCGTGGGAAATGGCTCATTAGCTCACGGGTCAGGTGAAACGGCGTGCGCCAGCGGGAAAAATCCACCTCGGGAGCCGGGTTGAGCGGCAACGGCCCAAAGACCGCATCTGCTTCCGCCTCGGTGACGGCGCGCCCTAGCGTAAATTCAACTGCATAGGGCTTTGGCTGCTGCAGACGCAGATCCAGCGATCCCGTGGGCGTGACAGGATAACGGGCATCGCACCCCTGACAGATGACATCGCTGTTGCCGCGTTGCAGCGCCGCGCCACAAGCCGGGCAGACGAGGATTTTCCAAATGCTGTCCGTGATTCGGTGGCTCATGACATGATAGGAAGTCGTAAGAATTAGCCCAATAACAACGGCAGCAAGTTCGCCGTCAGCCCCAACAGCTCATCGCCGTTGTACCACAGCCACACGGCGCCAGAGACGAGAAGCACAAAACAACAACACAATAAGACCAACACAATCGCCACAATGATCCAGATTTGTTTTTTGTTGTCTGTGGATTCTTCCAGGACAGCATCGTTATAAACGGGTTCGGTCATTTTCTTCCTCCATACAAAAGATAGATTAATGAGCAGGTTGACGATTGGCCCGCCGCCACATCCACCAGAGGAGCAGCGAGAGCAGCAAAATCGCGACCGCGGCGATCAGCACAGGGATCACTACAGCCACAATCGAAAGCGCGGTGGAGATCAAATCTTCCAGTATGCTAACCGGAGTGTTCCCCACCCCGCCGGTAGCGGCTGTGACCATCGGGCGCACAGCGACCGCCTTGGCCGTGTGTACACCCCCCGCCACCAGCAGACCCGCCGCCACAGCCAGCACAGGCGACATATCCGCCACGCTGGTGCTGGCGGCGAAGACAATCGCCCCCGCAGCTGGTCGCACAAAGGATTGAATCACATCGTTGATGTGATTGACCGCCGGAAGCTTATCGGCGAAGAACTCCACCAGCGAGAGCACCACCAGGACGCCGATCACCCATTCATTCGAGAGCGTATCCCAGGGCGCGTCCAGTTGGATCCAATCGGTAAAGCGGGCCATCAACGCCACCACCAGCAAAGGGATGTAAGCGTTCAGCCCGGCGCTGGCGGAAAGCCCAAAAGCTGTAAAAATATCCATAAGCCACTTCCTAAGTCGTCATCCGAGGTGAAAACCATCCCACGTGCCGGTCAGCCAGTAACGCACGGCATCCAGAGCGGCGATTTGCAGCAACCCGATGGTGAAACCGGCGGCGATGGGGAAGATCAAACTTCGCCAGTTCTCAAAGCGATTCTCCTGGCGCGTGAGCATCACCCACACCATTGTATAAGCCATCGTCAGGATGAGCAAGACCGCCGCGGCGCTCAACAGCGTCAGGGGGTAGAGGATCAACGGGTTTTCCAGCAGGATCAAAGCGTCGAGCAGCAACCCCAGGGCGAGCACCCCACCCAGGGATGCCCAGCTCCCCAGCGCTGGCCGCGGGTCCCATCCCCGCCAGATGGTACGATGGAAAGCAGGCAGCAACCCCGCGCTGACGGCGATCCCCGTCCCCGTGCCGGTGAGCAGGCGCAGCGTGTTGTTCGGCTCATAAAGATACCAGCGTTCCATCCCCGGCCACAGGTGCAGGTACGAGTTCACCCCGTCCACGCCGTAGAACGCCACCAGGGCGCCCAGCACAAAAACGACGCCGCGCCGCGGCCAGCCGGCGCGCCTGCGACCAATCGCCAGTTGATAAACCATCCCCAACAACACGCCGAGATACTGGCCGGTGCAGCGGGCGCACAGGGCAATCGGCCGTCCGGCGATCTGAAAGGAGCGTGCCGAGATGCGATGACAAACCGCGTAGCCCACCGCGTCTGCCTTACCCAAAAGCCCGGCTGGGGTGTTCATCAGCCAGAACAACAACACCCCGGCGGTGGCCAAAACGCCCAACCGCTGCCAGCGGGATTTGCCTGTTCCGAACAGGGGGGAGAAACTTTGCTCCACCTGAGACATGGGCCAATTATACCGTTGATCCAGAACCAACCACCGCAAAGTTTACCGAAGAAAGCGCTACTAACACAGATTCCCACGCAAAGAACGCCAAGTTGGCAAGCCCACCCATGTGCGGTATGATAAACGCCGTCATGTCAAACAAACCGCTCGCTCTCATCATCTTGACTGCAATCCTGTTGAGCGCCTGCACGCTGCTGACCAGCGCTCCCACTGGAATCGGCTCCGAGGGGGTCACTTCCCAACCGGATATAATCTTTGTCACACCCCTGGGATTGACCACGGCCACCCTGGTCGCCTCCCAGCCCACTCCCACGCCGCGTCCCACCCGCACACCGCTCCCCTCGCCGGTCCCACTGACATCCTTCACGCGGATTGACCCGCGCAGCATTCCTGATAACATCAACCCGCTCACCGGCCTGCCGGTCGCCGATCCCAGCCTGCTGGACCGCCGTCCAATCGTCGTGAAAATTCCCAATTACCCCCACTACGTGCGGCCGCAGGCGGGTATCTCGCTGGCCGATCAGATTTACGAATACTACCTGGAATGGGGTCTGACGCGCTTCCTGGCGATCTTCTACGGCAACGATGCCGAGCGCTTTGGACCCATCCGCTCCGGGCGTATCTTCGACGAGAAAATCGTGCGCATGTACAACGCCATCTTCGTGTTCAACGGCGCCGACCCGCGTACCTTTGACTATTACGAAGAAGTGGAACTGGACCCCAGCTACTTTGTCGTTGAGCGCTGCCCACCTCTGTGCCGCGACGAAAACGTCCCCACTTACAACAATCTATTCGGCAGCACCGAGGCCGTACACCAGTACATCGCCCGCCTGGGCGTCGACGACAGCCGACCCGAACTGGCCAGCTACTTCTTCTCCTCCCTCAGCGGCAAAGTCGGCGCTCCGGCCAGCACCATCCACGTCAACTACTCCTACGCTAACTACGCCTACTGGTCCTACCATGAAGCCAGCGGGCGCTACCTGCGCTATCAAGGCAGCGTGGACAACTGGCACGGACAGGAAGCCCAATACAAACTGCACATGGACGCTTTCACTGGCCAGCCGCTGGCCGTGGATAACGTCATCGTTCTGCTCGTCCCCCACCGCTTCTACCTCAAATCCTCCGACACGGAGATCTTCCAGATTGACCTGATCGGCAGCGGCGACGCCTACATCTTCCGCGACAACCAGGGCTTCCACGCCCGCTGGTACCGCTTCGCCGAGGATAAGCCTTTCGCCCTCTTCGACGAAAACGGCCGTCTGTTCCCGCTGAAGCCGGGCGTGACCTTCTTCCAGGTCATCAACTCCACCTCGGAAGTCATCCAGGGCGACGACGGCGTCTGGGAGTTCAACTTCGCCCGCCCACCAGACCCAGATGAATACATCTTCCCATGAAAAGCGTCCTGTTCTTTTTGACCTTTGCCCTGCTGCTGACGGCCTGCGCGCCTGCCACACCCGCATCCCCTCCACCGGCCTCGCCAGATACTCCCCCGGCGACAACCGCTCCCCCCGAGGATACAGCTACCCCCACAGCGGTTTCCCCCACCCTCACCC